>NC_021833.1:600000-945296 GCF_000439455.1 Spiroplasma diminutum CUAS-1
ATTCACATAGCAATGGCAGATCCAACCTCAGCTGCTCCTGCCATTGCTAGAATTGGAAATAAACCATTAACTTTAGTCTCTTGAATTAAAGCAAAGTATACTGGTAAAAAACCTTGGTGTACTCCAAAAGCAACAGCAAATAAAAATATTCCAGCTAAGAAAGCTGCTCCAAATGGATTTATATATAAGTGCTCAAAGAATCAAGCAACCCCCATAAATACATAACCTGCTAAAGGTACTAATAAAAAGTAATTTACAAAAATCATTAAAAAGATTACTATAACAGGAGTTAAAATTGTATCAATTGCTCCTGGCATAAATGTTCTAAATTTCTTTTCAATAAAAA
This sequence comes from Spiroplasma diminutum CUAS-1, assembly GCF_000439455.1. Taxonomy (GTDB): domain Bacteria; phylum Bacillota_I; class Bacilli_A; order Mycoplasmatales; family Mycoplasmataceae; genus Spiroplasma_A; species Spiroplasma_A diminutum. The sequence goes on from NC_021833.1 coordinate 600,347, forward strand.
TAGTAACTCCAACTGCCATCATTGCTCCAATTAATCCAGCATGAGCTGCACCTAAAAATGCAGTTTTAGCAGCTGTTTGAGTATTAATTGAATAGTTAATAAATCCAATTGTGAATCAATTTTTTTCGATATTTTCTAACTTAATAAACATACCTAAAAAGTTATATCCAACGATTCCTTCACCGTCAACTTTTACAGCCACAAACACGGCTGCAACAACCGCTCCAAAAATTGGAGCAAACATAGCAGCTACAATAGCGCCAATTCCAGGATTAGCTCCCCATTCTTCTGACATTCTTCATCCTACAGCAATTATAAATACACTTGTTAAAATTGTAAGCATAACTCCTAAAATTGTATTTCATGACTGAAGTGTTTCATGTCCTTCAAAATTATTATTAACAGATGACGCTATAATTCCAGCGATACCTGAAAGTATTCCTGTTCCAATAAAAGCTGGAATTAAAGGCGTAAATACTTTTGAAATTTTTGATAAAAATTTAGATACTTTATTGTCTCCTCTAAATTGTTTTTTGGCATCTTTTCCTACTTCATCTGCAGTTTTAAATTCAACATCATTTATTTTGTTTTCATTTAAATCACTTGCTTCAATTTTAGCAATTTTGGCAAATTCTGTTGCAACTTTATTGACAAATCCTGGCCCTAAAATTATTTGAAATTGATCTGATGCTGGATTTACTAACCCTAAAACTCCGTCAATAGTTTTTAATTTCTCAGCGTCAAAATTAGGTTTTGCAGTAATTCTCAATCTAGTCATACAATTAGTAAAAGAAATCAGATTTTCTGCTTTTATTATGTCTAAAATTTCTTTTGCTATTCTTTCTTGTTTTAACATTTTTCTTCCTCCAAAAATATTATATTCACAAGAATTTCAAATACTATATAAGGACACTAAAGTAAAACCATTTCCACAAATAGGAAATGGTTTTACTTATACAAACTATCTAATAATTTTTGATTATAATACTTTATATCTTTTGAATAAATATATAAAACCAATTTTGATATTAAATAGAACATACTCATTCTTGATTTAATTGATAATGTTCTTATTAGATTTTCTGAATCATCAATGTACAATTTTATACTTGATAATTTTTCTATAGTATTATTTGATTTCTTGGTTATAGAAATTATATTTAAGTTTCTTTTTTTTGCAAGTGTAACTATTTTAACTAACTCTTCAGTTTCACCAGTATATGAAAAAACCCATAACAAATCATTTTCTTTTGCATTAGATATCCTTGCATATAAACCATGTAAATCCTTATTAGTTTCAGCACTATATCCAAACCTATCTAGGCGAGACTTTAATTCATAGCAAACCGATGCATTTGCTCCTGCACCTAAAATGAAATTGTAATTTGCTTTTAATAATAGATCATGAATTTTTTCAAAATCCTTAATTTGATTTAAATTCGCAGTATTTTCAATTGGTTTGAAAATCATTTGATGCTCAAATAAATTGAAATTGTTATTAATAAGTACTTCTTCAGGTTGTTCATTAGTTAATAAAAATTTAAATTCAGAAAATCCATCAAAACCATTTTTTTTGAAATATCTTGATATAGAACTTTTAGATAAAAAAGATATTTTTGCTAATTCTTCTATATTTAAATCAATTTTATTTGAATGTAATTCATATATGTTTTTTAGCAATAAATTATTGTCCTTATTTTTTAATAAAAATACATAAGCAGATTTTTTCATTCAATTTAATCCTTCATATTTTCTTAAGTAATCTAATTATACTTTATATTTTTAAGAATAAAATATAAATTACATATTGATTTTCTATTAGAAATTTTAAGCAAATTTAAAAAATTAAATATCTATATTAAAAAACCTTTTCTAAATTACAAATATATTACATAAAGTATTATATTTATATTTTAAAAAAGGTTTATAATCAGTATTTGATTTTTATGTAAAAATAATCTTTACTGAATATAATATACTTACAAATTATATTTATTATTTTTTTATTTTAATAATAATTTATTTCAATTCAAAGTTTACCTTCTAAAAAAGGTTCACTAAAACTTTTACTTACAATAACTTCTAATTGTAAAATACCCATTTTGTTTTGATCAAAAAGTTCGTGAAATTGTTCTTTGTAAATAAAAATATCATCTTTTGATTCATTTCATCATAAAGAATAATTACCACTTTTATTACCAAATCCTAATTCTACATCTTTTAAATACATTTGTTTTTCAATTTGATCTTCCAATATTCCTATTACTTGATTTGGAGGAACATCAATATCATTATTAAAAGCTTCTAATATATTTTCTTTTTTCATATATATTTTTGGCATTTTGATATTACTTATATCATTATTTTTTAATGCTGGAGTTCCTGGAAATTCTTTAAATGCAACAGTTCCTAAAACTGCTGATTCACTAGAAGTTTCAGGTTTCATTTGAGGTAAAACTTTTTTAATATAAAAGTATTCTAGATCATGTAAAAATAGTTTTTCATTATCCGAAGTAGATAAGCTATATTCATCTCCATATTTATCTCATAAAACAAACTCTTCAAATATTGTTTCACAGATATTGAAATCTATTTGAAATTCTCTGATAAGAATTTCTTGAAAATGTTTTAAAAAATAATTTTTGAAACCATCTTTAAACTCTGCAAAAGATATTAAATTAATATCTGGGTCAAAAATATCTTTTGCAAATCATTTTTTATCCCTAATATAATCGAAGCTTGTTTTGGTTTCAACATCATAAATTATTCTTATCTTAAAATCTCTTTCTTCCATACGTTTAAACTTTAATGAACTATATTTTGTTTGAAAAATAGATAATTTAAACTCGAAAAAACCATCAATTACTTTATCAGAAAGTTCTATAAATAATCTATATTCAAAAGGTTGTTCTCCTTTTTGATTTTCTGGATTTTCAAATGTTGCTATTTGATTAAATTTATTAATATTAAATGAATTATTATAATAATCTTTGGCACTTGAACCACCAGGGAATTTATTTAAAAAATTATAAAAGTTTATTGGACTTGTTGGATCACCAAATATATTTATTGGATAAGAATTAAGCTTAATTTCAGACAATTTTGGTATATCCGTACCTGGAATTGGTGGATTATTGCCACAACCTACTGTATAAATAGCTGGATAGACACTTAAATTAAAAGCTAATAAGTATAGTAATTTTTTCAATTATTTTTTAAAATGTATATCTTCTATATTTAATTGAGCACCAGCTCTTGCATAATATGCATTAATTCAATTAGCTTTTGCAGCTACTTCAATTCTGAATTTTAATTTTAACTTATTTTCTTTATCATTATTATCACTGTTTATTTCTGCAGTAGCTAAAGTTTTATTTCAGTTTACTCCACCATAATATGATTCATTTCAAAGTTCTACTTTTTGTCCATTAAAATCAAGAAATGTCTCTTTTTTAGGAACTGTTTTTCATTTGTCTTCATTAAAAGTTTTACATTTATACTCTCCAGAATAATTAAAACTAACACCTTTAAAAGCTTGTCTTAATTTTGTAAAACCAAATTCAATATCATAGGTAATATTATATTCTCTACTATCAGTTTTAGTTGAATTATAAGCTTCTACATGAATTTTTTCAGATTTTCATTCCTCAGCTAATTTTATTTCTGATTCAAAGAGAACTGTTGCATTTCCTTCTAAACGTTCTGATTTAGCTTTAAGTTCAAGTGTTTTGTAACTTACATCAACTATTTCAACATCATCACGTTGAATATTTGAATTTTTCTCAAAAAATCTGTTTACAATCATTTCTTTTGTTGGGTTTTTAAAAACTCCAAGATTTTTTATCTTTATGGCATCTGATAATTTAATAACTTCTTCAACTGGAGGAATAATTTCTCCATTTGTTAGTGTCAAATCAAAAGTCATAAAACCTGAGTATCTTTCATTTTTTGGAGAAGCCATGATTTTTATCACAAGCTTTCTCTCTTCACCTGGTTTTGGAATAGTGTTTGGCATTCCAACAAATTTTCAATCTTCTTTATAAAAGATAACATCAAATAAAGCATCAGAAATAATTTCATTTTCTGCATTACTATTAAGCATATCCATTAGGATATAATCAATTATTTCTTCTTCAGTAGTTCTAATGTTAACTCATTCTAAATCAGATGTAGTATGATTTGTTTTTTCATTTTTTAATAAAATTTTTGCATATTCATTATTATTGTTTAATACATTATTAGGATTACTATTTTTAATGGTTGCAACGGTTGGAGAAGTTATTCCTACAGTTGCAAGCATTCCTAATAAAAAATTCATTATTGCTTTTTCCTTTCGATGAGTCATTAATTCATTAATGCTCACCATTATTTTAGAATTATAATGTTTAAAAGGCCTTTTAGAAATAAAATAAAAAATCTACTTAAAAGTAGATTTTAGTAAAATGATTTTAATTAAGAAGATTTTTAAGGTCAGGCAATATTATTTTTCCTTGAGCAGTTTTTTCATTTCCTCCACCCTTTATATTATAAAGTGAGTGGGAGTTCATTTTTTCAATTGCACTAATTTGTGAATTTGATTTACAATAATATAATTTTGATCCAAAATCAATTATTTCCACATATGAATTTGGATTATTTTTTAAAATTAAATCACAAATAAAATTTAAATCTTTATTTTCTAAATCATTTTCTTGAATTAAAAAATAATTAACTTCTTCTGTTGAAGTCGGTTCAAAATCTTTATATTTCTTAAATAAAAAATCCTTTTTCTTTTGTTCAATTGAAACAAAATATTCTGGTATTTGTATTCTACAATCATTTGCAAGTGAATTAAATTTTAAATATTTTACTCAATCAATTTTTTTACCATCTTCTGCTAAATTCGCTCAGGCATATTTTAATAATTCTAGATTTTGATCTTTTCCATATATTCTTTCAGCTTTAATATACTTTTTAAGTAAATTACTTATTTCATTAAAGTCTTGATATAAAAAGTCCTTATACACTTTTTGAATTTCATCAATATCTGTTTTTGCATAAAATCTATAAATACTTTGACCTTTTGATTCATAAGAAGTTATTACAAATTCATCAATATCAATTAATGAATTTACATGAGTTCCACTACAAAGTTGAATTGAAGCATCTCCAAATTTTACAATTCTTAAATCACCTTCTAATTCTTTTGAATTAAATTCAATTGATAAGTTATAAACTTCTTTTGCTGTTTTTGCATCAACAATAAATTCTTCTTTATCTGCATAAGTTTTCATTTTTCTTTTAACAATGTTGTTTAATTCATAAATATTTGATCAGTTGATTTTATCTTCAATATACATATCTATTCTTAAACCTGTTTCATCATTAAAGTAACCTTTTCCAACACTTGTTGGATAAATTTCTCTTAATGTATCAAAAAGTAAATGAGCTGCACTGTGATTTTGACTTACTAAATCTCTTTGATGTTTATCAATTTTTGCAATAACTTCTGATCCTATTTGAATATTTTCAATTAACTCTGTTTTATGAACAACTTTATCTTCATGAATTGCAAGTGACAAAATTTTATATTCTTGACCTTCAAAAATAATTACTCCCTTATCTGCAATTTGTCCTGCTGATTCAGGAAAGAAAACTGTTTCTTCTAAAAATAACAAAGAGAACTTATCTTTGTTTTGAAATTCACTTACCTTAGTAGTGATTTCAAATTCACTATAGCCTTTAAAATTTTTTAACATATAAAAATTCTCCTAAATATATAAATAAATTATAAAATATAAAAGCATTTAAAAATTATTTTTTGTAAATTTTAAATTAATCAAGATTATTATTTTTAACGTTATTTTTATTTTGTATATAGTACTTTAAATATCCAATAGGTAATATTGAAATGACAAGTAAAATTACTACAATAGGTTTTCATATTTGATTTGTCTCTAAACCTAATAGCATATTCATAATTGCTCCAACTAAAGTTAATAAACAAGTTAAATATGAGAAAACTACAAATAATCAAAATGCTCAATTTTTATAAACTCTCTTATATTTTGAATCAGTTTTTCTTAAATAAATTACATTTGTTGTCATAAGAATTTTTAAAGCACTTACTGCAAGAGCAAAGTAGTTAAGTAATTCCATAATTTGATTAAACATAATATACAATGAAGCAGCAACTATTAAAACTAGCATAGACATGTAAGGTTGACTTGACCATTTAGATTTTTTTAAAAAATGTTTACTTAAATCTTTTTCTTGTGCCATTTTTTCTACAAGTCTTGTTTGATAAAGTAAGAATGAATTAATTGATCCAATAAATAATAATATAGCCATTACATTAAAAGTTATTTTTGTTCATTCAGGTAATTTTGAAAATCCTCAAAGACCTCCTATTGTATTTCCCATTTCATCTTTTGATGAAGCCAATGATAAAAGTGCAATTCCATAAATTAAATAGATCGCAATAACAATTATTACTCCTGAAAGAATTACTTTTGGTGTTGTCTTCTCTGCTTCTTTTATTTCTGCAGTTACATAAGTTGGTACTTCTGTTCCTGAAAATGAAAACATTGTAATTGTAATTGCTGGAATTAATAATGCAGAAGATATATAAGCACCTTTTAAATTTTCTTTCATTGATTCACTACTCAATAATTTATCATTTGTTCCATAAATTAAAGCTAATATTAAAACAAATAAAATTGGCAATGCTTTAATTACTAAAAAAACTATTTGACTTATTTGACTACTATTTTTTACAAAAATTTGAGTTCCTCCAATTACTAAAAGAAACATAATTGCTACAAATTTTAATAAATAAACATTATCATTTTTTAAAAAGCCCATCACTAAACCTGACAGAGCAATACAACTTCCTGCTATTGCTGTTGCAGAAACAAATAATGTTAAAACTCAACCAAATCAAAATCCTAAAACTTTTCAATTAGCTCTTCTAAGTCAACTATAAGTTGTACCATTTTCCTGAAAAGAAATTGAAGGTTCCACCATTAAAAAAGTTTCTGGAAGAATTATAATACCTCCAATTATTCATGCCAAAATCATTAAAAGTGGATTTTGTTTTACACTAAGAAAAACTCCACTAAAAGTAATAAGTAAACTTGAACCAATGGTTGCTGTTAAAGTTAAAGCAAGAACAGTTCAATAACCCATTTTCTTATTTTTCATATTTTTTCTCCTCTCCTTTTATTGCAAAATTTAAAGTCTTTTCTATATATAAATCATAATAATCAGCAATTACAGAAACATGTTCAGATCCTTGTGGTGTTCAAATTGAACTGATACTTTCAATTTCAAATTCAATTTTTTTATTATACATATCTAAACTCATTTCATATGGAATAAATGTATCGCCAATTGCGTGAATAAAAAATACTGGTGTATTTTTATTTAGATTCATATTTTTTAATAAATTATATTTATTCTGATTAGTTTTAGTAATCTTGCTAAATTTATTAGTATATCCAAAACTTGTTAATCATCAAGATTTTTTAAAGAAATTATTTTGCAAATAATATCTATATTGAAATTTAATATTGCTAAAACCACAATCTGCTATTACTCAAGTTATTAAATCCTTATTAACTCCAACTTGTGAATATAATAATGAAGTTGAAGCTCCCATACTATTTCCAATTAATCCAATTGAATCAATTTGATAATCCTCTTTTAAATTTACTATTATTTGATCAATCATTTCTATGCTTGAAAATCCAATATCAGTATATTGACCATAACTTTTACCATGTGCAAATGCATCAAAAGTTAAAACATTATAACCTTTATCATAAAAATGATGAACAAGTCTTAAAGCTAAATATTTATCTTCTGTTCAGCCATGTAAACCAATGACTCATTTATTTGAGATCTTATTTACAGCTTTTAAACAACTTATTTTTCCCTTTTCTGTTTCAAGTTCAAATTCTTCTAAATTTTTTTCATTAAAAGTTGAAAAATTCAAATTCATTTTATCCAAATCTCATAAATGATATTCAAAAGTATTAACTTTTTTAGGATGAAATTTATTTGCTTTATTTGTGAATTCTCCAAAACGAGGATAAATATAGCAAAAATCCCTATAAGATTTAAATAACTTTTTTGATCAAATAACAATTATTGGAAAAAGAATAATTGTAAAGATTATTCTAAAAAAATTGTATTTATAAAGTTTTGTTTTTCTTGTCATAATTACTCCATTGTTGACTAACAAATATGTTCATATCTGTCCCTACTAGTCTTTCTTTTAAACAATATCGATATTATATTAACTTAACTATTCTTTAGTGTAACTTTTTTTTGAATTATGAATATTTTTTTCATAAATATTTTTTTATAAATAGGTATAAAAGTTTTTCCTTTATAATCAATAAGTAAAGAGGAACTTAACAAAATGAATGATAAACAATATAAACAAGATTTATTAGAAGTTTTTGAAATAGCTCAAAAAGTTAAAGGTAAAACTTTAAGAGAAATAGCTGGAGATAACTTAGATGATATAAGATACTTTGATAATAAAGAAAAAGTAAAACATTTTATTCAACAAGCAGTATTTAATATACCTTTATACAGTAAAATGGAATATACTTTTGAAGATTTAGATTTAGAGTTAAAGCCAATTGCTTTAAAATATAATAAATTTAATGAATTAACTGTAAAAGAGCGTCTAGTTTTAAACGATATTTATTATGATGAAATAGTAAATGAAACATTTAAAACTAGTAAATTCATAAATAAAAATCAATTACTTTTAATTATGCCTTATATTTATGAATATGATAAAGACTTTCTAGATTTTAAAATTTATGATGCATTTATCATTGATATTACAAGACAAAAAGAATTTTATTTAATAGTAAATGATTGATTAGCTATTCAAGAAAAAGTAAAAAAAGGAAAAGCTGAGGAATTAAATGAAGGATTTACAAATATCTTATCTGCTTGTACTAAGAGTCAAAGTAGAATTGATCTAAAAAAACAACCCTACTCTAATGTTTTAGCAAGATTTAGAAGTTATTCATTTAACATTAATTTCTTAAAAGAAATTATCTTTAAGAAACAAAAGAAAATTGATTATATTAATGAAATATTTGAAGAGAACGAAATAAGCGATATAGTTGAATTTAAAAATGATAAAATTCAGGACTATTTAACAAGTATTATTGGAACTGATATATCAACTTATACTCAATCAAAAGCAAATCAATGACATCAAATAGCATTTGAAAACTTCTTAAAAGAAAATAATAAAGATTTATTTGATTTTTTAAAAACAGCAAACTATAAATTAATTCATAAGTTAACTGATTATGCTCATATTCAAGAACAAATTCCTACTAATTATGAATTAGATGCAATGGAAATATTACATGATGAATTTGAAGATAGTACTTTTTATCAAGAAATAATTTTGAAAACTTATATTGTAATTATGATTGATAAAAATACAAACGAACTATTAAACTATAAGTTATTTAGATTAAGTGACGAAGATATTAAAAAAGCTCAAACTGTTTTTTACAACGCAAAAAAAGAAATCGAAAACTTAATTTCTCAAGATTCAAAAGAAGAAGTTGAACCTAATTTTACAAAGATCAAAGATAACTTATCAATTCATTTAAGAAAAAGTAAAAAAAATACAACTACTGTATATAAATTAAATGATAAAGAAATTGAAATACCTACTTATGAATTTTGAATTAACAAAAACGTTATATTTAATGAAAAATAAAAAAAATCTCGAAAGAGATTTTTTAATTACTAAGTATTTTTTAAACTAATTCATTAATTTAATTATCAATTTAATTCTATATTAACTGACCCTGTATAAACTGTAGAACCTGCTTTTGCAGTAATTTTTAATACACCATTTACTGCAGGAATTTCTGGTGTTTGAGCTTCTTGATTTTCTGGTTCACCTTTAACAGGTTGTGTAGTAAGTTCAACATCAACTTCAGATGGGTTTAATCCAGCATTAGCAGCAACAACATCAGTTAAATAAGCATCAGCTGTTTTAACTTCAGTAATTGTTAATGTTTTATTTGTAATAACTGTTGAAAGTTCTTTTGCTGTTACCTCTTCTTCAATTGTAAAAGTAACATCAACTGATCCCCCAGCAATATATTTTGTAGAATTGTCTATTACTTTAATTGTAGCTTTTGTAGTAGTTATTTCAATAACCACAACTTCTTCTTTAACTAAAGAATCATTTTTAGCAACAACTGTATTTAATATAGTAGCTGAATTATTATCTGCTAATTCTCCCAATTCTTTTACAGTAATAACTTTATCTAATGCAATTTTTTCTTCTACTTTTTTTGCTTCAATTTTTACATTAAGAGTTTTAACTTCTTTTGCTTCAACTTCTCTTGCAGTTTCTGCTTCTTTTGCTGTGAAAAGAACTTTAACTGTTTCTTCAACATTTTTATTTGATATTTTTTCTGCTGTTGTAGCAATAACTACAGTAACTTCTCCATCCTTTAAAGAATTTTCTTTAACTGTAGCAGTTAAAATAGTTTTTTCATCTAAACCAAAAGTAACTTGTCCATCTGCTTTAATTAAATCTGATTTAACTGTAACTTCTTGATTAAGTTTTCCCTCATTTAAAGTAGCATCAAAAACTTTTTCTCCTGGTTTATCTCCACATGCAACAACTGTTGCACTTGTAGTTGCAACAAGTCCTGTAGCAGCTAATAATCCTAATAATTTTTTCATCTTCTATTCCTCATACTTTCTTTCAAAAGTACCACACATTCAAGTTACTATTATTATAATTTTTATTAACCAAGAAATTCCTTTTTTAGAAAAACTAAAAATTTTTTAAAATTTTTAAAATTAGTTGTATTTCCAAAAAAAAAAAAAAAAAGCATAGATTTTATATATAATATACTATCTATACTTTTTCTTCTATTCCTTCAACTTGTTCTTCAAGTACTTCAACTTGTTCTTCCAATTCTTCAACATTTTCTTGAAGTTCTTCAATTTTTTCTTGCATGTTGATGATCTCTTCACTAAGTAATTCATTTTCATTTTTAATTTCAACAACCGACATTTGATCTAAATTTTCATTAAATTTTTTGTCTTTTTTAAGTCTATTTAAAGTAATTCTGTCCTTTATTTTGTTTGAAATTATAAAAGATAAAATAAAAAATGATGCTGCCATTGCAGCTAAATTAGCACAACCCACTTGTAAGTCAGGTGTTTCTTTTGTAAAGAAAGCATAACTTGTTCATATACATGCATTTAAAAAAGTTAAGAAAAACATTATTGGTGATAGTGACTTTGTATTTTTTGTAATACATACTTTCACAACTTGAGGTAATAACATTGAAAAACTTGTTGCAAATCCAATTCAACCAAGAATTTCACTTGCCATTTCTTTATTGCTTGTTAGTAATAACATTTATTAGACTCTCCCTTAACTTACATATATTAACAAATAAGTGTTAATGGGTCAAATTAAATAAATTTTATATTATTATTATGGCAGTTATCACAAGTTGAAATAATGAAACCCTTTTCTAAACTTTTTGTTAATGGATTTAGAAAATAATCAATATATATTTTAGAAAGTACTAAATCATTTTTTTGTTTTATTATCATTAGTGAATTAAACAAATTTAAAAATGATTCATATGGAATTTTATTTCCATGATTATTATATCGATTACAATAGAAACGAAAATATAATAAATCAGTTTTTTACTATTTCAATTCTCAAAATTCCTGATTTGATCTGGTTTTAAAAAAGTTGAGTTTTCTTATTTATTCATTTTCTTTCAGAAAAGATTAGAGATTTTTAATTCTTTAATATGCTTATTTAAATGACATTCAATTATATTTTCGTAATATATATCTTCCATTTTAAAATTTAGATTTAATGCAATTTTTTTTAATTTAAATCTATCACAACTTTTGTAAAATTTAATTTTTATCTTTTCAAATAGAACAACAAATTTTGGCCAATTGTTTTGTTCTTAATTCTATACTGTCCGTATAAAAGCTATCTAGCTTTCTTAAATCCATTAACTCAAATTCAGAATCCTTATATCCTTTAAATTGGAAAGAACTATTAATTTTTCCCTCTTTTGAATAATCAGTAATCTTTTCACTAAATACTTTATTTTGTATTTTAGAATTTGATTTCCCCTCAATACACATCAAATTACCAAGTTTATTCAAATACTTTGTTTTTCACCTTTTTGTTTCATCGATATTCATTGAGTACTCACTTCATTTTATAATATCTTCAAATCATTCATTTTTAGGTCTTTGAGGTACAATATGTTCCAAAGTTCTTTTTTCATATTTTGTATCAATATAATTATACCCATCACTAAATAAATCTTTATTATTTGAAAGATAATTTTCAATTCTATAACCTATTAAAGTTGCAATTTTACTTGATATATCAGAATCTATAAGACTACTTTGAAATCTTTCAATTGAAACTCTATTATTTGATTCATCTTCATGTTCTCCAATAAACAATAGTCTTAAATATTCTGGTGTAAAGACGCTTTCTCCTATTTTTGACAATATACTTTCATCTATGAAAGTTGAAAGTGACTGTCCTTTATAATTTGAAACTTGAAGTCTAACTTCGTACTTTTCAATTTCAAATAAAATCTTTCTTAATTGTCTTGTTAATTCTTTATCATTTTGATTATTAATATAATCAAAATTTAATAATATTTTAATTATCAATGGATAATATATTTCTCTGCCCTCTAACATTAATAAAATATCTTTAAAATAATAAGTTAATGAAGTTTGTTTATTAAATGTTTCCGCATCAGAAACCAGTATATAAAGATCTATATATTTTCCAAGGTCACTAAATAATTTTCTTGATTCATCAAAAGATTTCAAATTTCTTTTTGAAATAAATTCCTCTTTTAGTACTGTTTTAAAACTTTCAAAAGAACTAGAACTTGAGTATTCTTTTCCTTTTAATCTTAAAAATACATTTATAAAGTTTTGCATTTTATTTTCAGGATTTTTAAATTCTTTGAACTTCATAGTAATGTCTTGTTCAAATAACAATTGTAATTGTTGCTCATGGTCGTCCACAACCTTTGAATCAATGTTCATAAATAAAAAATTCTTAATTAAATCCATAATAGATAATTGTAGAGATTTTGTATTTAAATTTTCAAACAAAGTATATTCATTTGAAATATGGTCTGTAGTTACTGAAAGCATTAATTGTTCATAAATTTTTTTAAAACATTTTAAAAGTTCTATTTCATTAAAATCTTTGATTACACTAAAAATTGCAACAGAATTTGAAAAAACAGAACTTGTAGTCTCAATAATTTGATCGCCTTTCATAACATTATTAAATGCTCTAAAATCGCTGTTTGTATCAATTCTCTTAAAAGTTTTCGTTACAACATTTTCTTCATATTCATTTAATCTAAATAAACTATTCAAAATTGTTGGGATTTTATAATCTTTCATTAAAAATACATTGTAGATTTGTCTAAGCATTATTAAGCAAGTTGTAAGTCTTTGTTGTCCATCAATTAATTTATTATTAACTCTTTCTCTTTTTGGAATATACAAAACAATTCCTCCAATATAATGATATTCACCTTCTGATAAATTAAGAATGTCTCATAATAAGCCCAATGCTAAATTTTCATCTCAATTATATTGTCTTTGATAAATTGGTATAGCAATCTTTGAAAGACTTCCACTTTTTAGGAAAAACTCTCCTAAAAACTCTCCCAATGAATAATTTTTTGAATAAATTAAATTTTCTCCATTAAAAGTGAAATTTATTTCTAGCAAATTTTCATTATTTATTTCATATTTCTTAAATGATTCATTTATAAACATATTTTCAACATCATTAATTTTATAATATTCTGTTCATTTTTCATCATAAATATACTTATAAGCAAGTTGAATTATTTTTTTATTATTATAAATTCCCTTTACTTTATATGTTGATAATAATTTTTGCAATGATTTATTATTTTTAATGTCATCAATATCATCAATTAAAAAATCATCTTTATTTTGACATTTTAATATAGCTGTATTAATTCTTTTTTTAATGTCTTCATCATTCGATTTTTCCTCTAACTCATTTTGAATATAAGTAGCTATTGAAAAACCATTATAAAATGTGAACTCATCTTTAAAACTATAATTTGTGTATCCACTTAATCTTTTCTCTATTATTTCCCTAGCCTGTTTATGTAAATCTTCATTAAATCCATGATTAACTTGAAACTCATATTCAAAAAAATAATCTAATTTTTCTATAAATTCCGCATTTTTAAGCCTTATAAAATCTAATGTACATCATACTCTAAGTATTTGTAAAAATGTACTTTTTTCTCCTTTTTTTATTATGTTTACTTCTTTATTATTTATTTTTACTTTTAATTCTTTACCATTGGGTGTTGTAGAAAATAATAGAATATCTCCTTTTTTAAAACAACTTGCTTTAGCATATTCATTAATATAAGTGCCAAAGTTAGTTGCAATATTTCACGCTTTACCTCTAATCATTATTTTTTCCTTCTTTCAACATCTTATTAAATAAAGCAACAAGAACATTTACAACTATTGAATTCCCTGCTTGCCTATACAATATATCTTTTCTTGGTATACTTTCTAAAACTCTTTCAAATTCTTTTTCCGAGAAGCCCATCAAAAGAAAAGTCTCTCTAGGGGTTAAAAATCTATAATCTGCTTTTCCCATTTTTCTTAGCTTATCTATTATTTCTGTATTTTTTAAATCAATAATTCCCGCATTTGGGTGCCTATCTTGTTTTGTTGTAATTGTTCTTACACTATCTAAAAAAACAGGAGAGTTATTTACTAATTTAAAAATCCATGGATTCTCATTATACATTTTTATTCTACTTGGTGTCTTATTTGGAGATGCAATTATTGCTTCGTTATAATAGATACTATTTCTATAATCCAATTTGAGAGTAGTCTTAATGTCTTTTTCGATATGAAACTCATATGAAAGGTCTCTAACTTCATCTGAACTGTTTATAAAATTGTCAAAATTGATTTTATTTTTTTCCTTTTTTAAAGTACTTAATGCATAAACTCTATTTCTCTTTTGAGGAATTCCATATTTCGTTGCATCTAAAATATAAGTTTTTGTTTCATATCCCAATTTTGCTAAAAAATTAAGTCATTCTAAATAATCATCTTTATGTTTATTTGAAACCATATTTTTTACATTTTCTAATAATAGATATTTTGGTAATTTGTCTTCCCTCTTAAGTTCTTTTAAAATCCTTTCAATTTCTCATAATAAACCACTTCGAGTTCCCGAACCTTTTGCCATACCTTGATTAAATCCATGGAAACTTCCTGCAACAGATAAATCCTGACAAGGAAAGGAATAAGTTAGTAAATCAAATTCTCCAATGTTCTTTATTAATTTTTTACCAGTTATTTCTAAAATGCTACCTTGGTTTTTGGAATTTTTTAAAGAACTATATAAAAGTTCTTTCATTCCTCTTGGTTGTCTTTGAATAAATTTAAAATCTGTTGGTTTTTTTCCATCGTTTGACAAAGTAAAAGTTTTTAAAAAATCATCTATTTCAGTTTCATTTAAACTTTTTGCTATATTTTTATTATTATGGTGAATAGCATTATAACTTATATTAGCTCACATATCTCATTCACTAGTTCCAGCTATTTCATAGTCAAAATCTTCAATATTATCTTTCAAAATCTCCAAAGCTTTATGTTGTGCTCCAATACCTGCAAATGTTTCAAATACCCTTAATTTATTCATAAAAAAATTACTCCGTTATGAGTAATTTTATTGTTTTTTTTTTTTTTTTTGCAAGGGGGTTAATCAGTAATTTTTAAAATAAATTTTGGTTTTTTATGACTATATTTTTCCTTACTACCATTTTCTACTTCTATTCTATCTATTATTTCAGTAACATAACCTATAAATTTTTTGGCACTTTTACCACTTTTATTTTTAAGTTCCTCATCAGCAAAAAATACATAGCTCTTGTATTCATTTGTTTTCATAAATTTGCTTTGCTGATCATTTATATTCGATTCATTAAATTTCCAAATATCTGGTGTGTCTCAATAAAAAATTTTGTTTTCTTGATCATAAAAATTACCATGACCAAATCTTGTTGATTTAGTATTTGTAGAAGTATCTAATACAAAAATTTTCTTCTCTATATTACTTAAAATACCTGATTGTCCAGAACCTTTAAAACCCTCATCAGAAATATTTAATGAACATAGTGCAGAGAATTGATAATGATTAAAAATAGAACCAATGAAACTTTCAATTGTTTCATTTATTTGATTATCTAATAATTTCTCATTATAAAGCTTATAGCGCAATATAAATTCTATTTCTCTGATAATCAATTCTGATGTATCTTTAAAAATTACTTCAAAAGCTAAGTTTATATCTTTGTAATATCGATCCTTTTTTGAGGAATTATAATGAAAAGATTTTAGAAATATTCTATTTATAAGCTCATTTTTTGATTTAGTTTTATTTTTAAACATGTCTATAAATTCTTGAATTAGGCTTTTATTATTAAAATATGTATATTGTTTGAACAGTGAACTATATTTATTATTTTCCTTAAAATAAGTTCTTTTGTTTGAATAGAAATCATACAAAGTAATTTCTTTATCATTAAAGAAAGATTCATAATCTTCATAATCTCCGCTTCTATATTCTTCAAGAATACTCGAATATAAATTATATTTTTCATATTCTCTTAATTTCTCTAAAAAATCCTGCTTTATAATTTTTGAAAAAATGAAATTACATTCTCCTGGTAAATATTTATCAAGATTATCAATATTTCTTTTAAATTCACTTATTTTAAGATTATTCGTTAAAGCCGAAATAGGCATTATTGGGTTATAGTTTTTATTCTTTGAAATATCAACATTATTTACAAAATCATATACTTCAAGTTTTTTATCAGTTAATTTTCTAAGTCCTCTACCAAGTTGTTGAAGATATACAATTAATGATGTTGTTGGTCTTAAAAAAAATATTGTATCGATTTCAGGTACATCGACTCCTTCATTTAAAATATCTCTTACACAAAGAAAATTAATATTTCCATTTCTAAAGTTTTTTAACTTTTCTTTTCTTTCAAATTTACTAGTCTCAGTTGAAACTAAATGTTCACTTTTCAAACCATTATCATTTAAATACTCCGATAATTTTTTGGCTTGCTCAATTGAATTGCAAAATAAAACAGCTTTAACATAATTAATTCTTGAACCAAGATACTTGTTTATAATCTCAAAAACAAATTTATTTCTATTATCTAAAGTTAAAAGTTTATTAAGTTTTGGGTCTTTTAAAATATCAATATTTTTTAAATCAATAGAATCATCATGAATAAAATAATAATCAAATTCACTTAAAAGATCATTTTTAATAGCTTCAAATAACTTAATATCTGCAGCATAATAATTTCCAAAATATTTAGCCACATTTATTCCATCCGTTCTTTCTGGGGTTGCAGTAAGCCCAAAAATTTGTGATGATTTTTTTTCTAATATCTCATATACTTCTTTGAATGTTGTTGCTTCTACATAGTGGGCTTCATCAAAAACAACAATATCAAACTTTCTATCTTGTAATAAATCAATTTTTGTTCTAATACTTTCAATATTTGTGAAAATTACATTAGAGGTTTCTAATTCTTCTTTTGCATTTCTACTATCATAATATTCCAAACCAAAATCATCTATTTCAGTTATATTTATAAAAGTTTTTCTTGTTTGATCTAATATTTCCTTAGATGGAGCAATATAGATCATACTAGGTTCATCCTTTTTTAATATATTTGAAATCTTTTGATAAATAAAAGCCATAGTTGCAGTTTTTCCTGTACCTGTTGCCATTACAAGTAAATGTTTATTAAATTTATTATTTATTCGTTCGACTATAGTATTAATTATTTTTTCTTGATAATCATAAGGTTCCATATAATATTTACCAAAATTTAGTCTATTATTGTTATCTTCCATATTTTCAAAATCAATAAGACCTTTTTGTCTATCTTGCTCTAAATAAAAATAATTTAGATCTTGTCTTAATTTTATTTGGTTAATTATATCTTTTTGTAAAATATCAATAAATTCATTTTTATTAAACATCGTATTAAATTCATCAGTAAACTCTTTTATTATGGTTGGTTCTTTAAATTCACTTAATCTAACATTATATTCAGCACCAGTAATTTGTCCAGTATTTGTAAAATTGCTACTTCCAATGTATAAACTACTAAATCCATTCTCTCTTTCGAAAAAATAAGACTTTATATGTATTCTTTTATTACTTTTATTAAAGAGGTTTTCAATCTTAATTTCAACTTTTTCAGGAAAATCTTCTACCAATTTTTCAAGACCTACTATATCTAAAAATTTAGCATTACCATCATAAGTAGTTGTGATTATTTTTAATTTATCTATATTTAAATTTTCCTCTAATATATTTACAATTTTATTTATGGTACTTCTAGTTATAAACGGAGAAATTATTTTGACTTGATTTGCTGTTTTAAATTCCTTTTGTAAATCTGTTCAAAGTGATTTTTTAATTAACTTATTAGTACTAATATTTTCTAAATTATTTTCAAAATTACCTTTTTTAAAAGCTTTACTTAAACTTAATTCCTTATTATTTAAAATATTATTAAAATAATCTACTTTTTCTTGCAATGTAACCATTTGTGAAATTTTTTCTTTTAAAACTCTTGAAAATTGATTTACTAGTCATTCATCATCTTCTGTTTTTAATTCTATAATTTCTTGAACATCAAAACTTTCTAATTCATTTTGTTTTAATAATAGATCATATATGCCCTTTTTAAAGTTTTTCATAATATACCTCTTAATCAGTTTAACAGGAATATAAAATTAATTAAATATAAAAAAAATTTTTACAAATAAAAAGTATATTTAAACACTTTTTTTATCACTTATATCAGATACTTTTTCATCAATAGTAGCTATTCATGAAATGAGATTTTCATTTTTATTTTTTTCCTCATTTCTTTTTCAAGTTTCATATAGACAAAAAGCAATAATTGATCCAACTAGTGCTAAACCAATTGTTGCTAAAAGTAGTCCTCAAACATATCCTTTCCTTGCAATAAAACATCCTGGAATAGCAAAAACAGAAATTCAACTTAAAGCTAATAATATACCTAAAATTCACATATTTTTTCCCCCTTAAATACTTTCTTTATTTTATAATAAAAAAATGTAGATTTTTCTACATTTGACAACATCCTAATAAAGTTGAATCATCAAGATCCTTTGAAAATTCAAATTTTGTTTTATAACCAATATCTTGTGTAACTTCTAATACTTTATTAAAAATATCTGTAACAAACTCTTGATTTTTTATAGCTACACTTCCCCCAATTACAATCATTTCAGGATTGAAAAAATATATTGATGTAGCAATTAGACTAATTAATTCTTCTTTTATTTTTATAAAAAAATCGTTTACAATTTTATTTTCTTTACTTTTGTATAATTCAAAAGCTTCTTTGGTATTTTCTACTTTTACTCCAAGTTTTTCTAATTGAAGGCAAATATTTTTACCACTTGCTAAAAATTCTATTCCACTTCTTTGTGGATTTTCAGTATTATACTTTGGAAGTGCATTTGCAATTTCCAAAGCACTGCCACTAAATCCATCAAATATTTTCCCCTGATGAATAAATCCCGATCCAATTCCTGTAGAAAAAGTAAAATATAAAAGTGAATGCAAATCTTTTCTAATTGTAAATTGTCCCAACGCAGCTACATTTGCATCATTGTTAATTTTTACATTATCAATTTTAAATAAATCTTTAAATTCTTGTAAAACACATTTTTTATTTCAATCTGGAAGATTGTAAGTAATTAATATAGTTCCTGTTTTTAAATCTAATGGTCCTGGACAACAAATACCAATATAATCAAATGGTTGATTTCAGTTATCAACAATTTCTTTTATTTGATCTAAGTTATTTTGCATGCTGTCACCATCTGTATCAATTACTTCTTTTTTAATTATTTTATTATTTTCAATTAAAGCTATTCTAATTGAAGTTCCACCGATGTCTATTGCTAATTTCATTTTCTTTGTTACCTTTTCTCACTTTATTTTTTAAATATAAATGTAATTGTTTTAATATTTAAATTTGTTTTATTTCCATAATTTATTAAAAATAAACCATCTTTAAAGCCTTTTGAAGATAAAATATCACAAAATTCTTTTGTTCCATATCAAGAGAGTTTAAACTCTTGAGTTTCTTGTAATTTATCATTTATAAAATAATCAATTTGATTAATAGTATATTGTTCTACTCAATTAATTTCCTTTGATAAATTTTTTACAAGTATTTTTTTATCTTCAATTTCATGAACATATTCATGAAAACTTCCTGATCTAAATTCTATTGGCATTATCAAATCAATGATAAGAGTTCCATTATCAATTAATGAATCATAAAAGTTTTCTAAAGTTTTTAATGCTTTTTGTCTTGTTTCTAAAAGATTAAAACTAGCATTTGGAACTATTATATATTCATAAGTATTTTTTTCTTTATAATTTTCTAAATCATCACAAATTAAATTTGCTTGTAAATTTTCTTTTTTTAAATTTTCTTTACAAATGTCAATCATTTCTTGGGATTTATCAATTCCAGTTATATCTACTTTATATTTTAAAAGTGGAATTAATAATCTTCCATTTCCTACTCCTGCTTCAAGAACTTTTCCTTCAATTGGTAAAAGTTGAGATTTATAAAAATTAAGATCTCCATCAATATCTGTTCCTGGCGGTTTTGTTGAGTTATAAAGTAAACTACTAATTTTTTTATAATGATTTTCCATTTGCTATTCCCTTTATTTTTTTATAATTTTATTTTTTGACATTAATAATAAGCATTCATTTTCTTTATCCAATCTTTTATAAAAGATTGGTCCAGCTGCTTTTATTTTTAGACTAATTCTATCTGTTAATTGTTCAAATTCAATTTCATCTAAATTTTCATAAGTTTCATCAATATTTTCCACTAATAAATATGGATCTTCAAATGCGTCCAAAACTTTTAAATCAACAATAACATTATTCAATATTCTTATTTCTATTCTTTGATATATATACATACTCTTCCTTCTTTCATTATTATTTTATTTAAAAAATCTATCTAAGTTTAATTTACTTAATATATTCTTCTATTTCACTTACATTATTTATTATAGTTTTACCTGTTTCTAATGCTAATTTACTTGCATTTGAAAGAACAAATGAATTTTTAACGTATTTTAACATTTCAAAATCATTGTCTCCATCTCCACTTGAAATAATATCTTCTTGATTAATATTATATTTTTCTTGTAAATATTTTATTCCACTATACTTGGAAACTTCCTTATGCATTAATTCTAAAACAAATGGAGATGTTTGAATAATCTTCATATTTTCTAAATCTTTTAATAAATCTTTAATATAATCAAAATCTTGCACATGCGCATATAATGAAATATTATTAATTTTTTCATTTGTTAAAATTTGATCAATATATTCATTAAATTTATCTTCTTTTGAAAATCAATGTTCTCTTACAATTGTTGATTCATATCTCGGACTCTCTTCTTTTATTCCAGATATTTCAATTGAATTAAATGTATCTGAAATTTTAATTCCACATAATTTATGTAATTTATGTAAAACATCATAAATTTTTTTTCGTTCACTCATTGGAATTGAAAGTTCATATAGAACTTCATTTCCCTTAAACATTGAAGCTCCATTATTTGTTATTTTATATTCAACATTAAATTTATGAGTTTCAATCAATTCATTTATATGATCAATATCTCTTCCTGTTGCAATTATAAATTTATTTTTTTCAGTTCATTTATTTATAAAATTTATATCTCTTTGTACTAATTCATAATTATTTTCTTTTAATGTTAAAGTTCCATCATAGTCTGAAAATCATCATTTCATATTACTTTTTTATCCTTTCACGATAAATGATATTAATTAAATTAATATCACACTTAAATTATAATAGATAAAAGCATATTTAAAAAGAGGTGTTTAAATAAAATAAAAAACCAACAAAGTTGGTTTTCATATGATTAATATTAACCGTGGTTAGTGTCAGTTGAACACATTTGACAGTCAGCACAGTTATCATCGTAAGTACACTCACAAGTGCAATCTTTGCAATCTTTATTACATTCCATGATATCTTCACTTCCTTTCATCCACATTATATTACACAAGATATGAAATATATTTTTACTTTAGAATTTCTAAAATAACTTCACTGATTCTTACACTACCTTGTTTTAAAATTTGGCTAAATTGTAATTCGTTACATCCATTGTCAATATGGTCACTTATTACTTTTAAAGCAATAATTGGTTTTTTAAATATATAAGCTGATTGAAAGAACCCAAAGCATTCCATATCAAATATTTTTATTTTATCTGATAATGGTTTTATTATTTTATCAATTTGCTCTTGAGAATTTATAAATGTATCACTTGAACAAATGTCTACTTTTTTTAAGTCTTTGAAAACTTCTAAAAGTTCTTTATCTGATGAATACCATTTTTCCATTCCAGGAATTTGTCCCAATTTATAACCAAATCCTGTTGCATCTGCATTCCCTAAAAATGAGTTTTCAACAACAACAGATTCTAATAAACTTAATTGTGGATCAAATGTTCCTACTAATCCGGCATTAATAAAGTAATCTATTTCAAATTTTTGATTTATATATGCAAAGCAACTTGATGCATTTATCAAACCAACTTTTGATATCCCTATATATACACTATCTTTTTTATAAATTTCAAAATAATCATTTTCAATTAATTCTGCTTTTAATTCTTCAATTAAAGCAGTTGCTTCTTCTTTCATAGCAAATAGAATTGCATATTTTTTCATCTTTCATTTACCCCTTTATTCAATAGTCATAAGATTCAATTAGTTTCATACCAATTGAATTTTTTGTATTTTTATTAATTGCTACTTCATATTGGTTTTTTAAAAGCTCTTTAAAACCTAATAATAAATCAGATTTTACAAGTGCTCTTAGTTTTTCAACTCCTGGATAAGTTCTTTCTAATGAGATTTTATCTGCACAGAAAACTATTATATCTAAAGTTGTCATATCTTTTGAACCAACAGTATGATTATATACTGAGTTTATGATTTCTGCATCATTCATTAATCAATCATTTTTTAAATGGAATGCACCAGCATATGAATGCCATACAGGAACTGGCTCTTTTAAAAGAGATGGATCATTTTTTAATAGACATTCTTTTAATTCTTCTTCAGTTCATCGCTTTGCAATATCATGAAGTGTTCCTGCTATTTGAGCCTTATTTAAATCAATATTATTTAATCTTGCCAATTCCATTGCCATTTGTCCTACATTTAAACAGTGAAAGTATCTTTTTTCATCCATTCTACTTTCAAGTCTTTCATAAAGATACATTAAATTATTGTTTACATAATCATTTACAGACTTAATTTGCAAATTTAAGTCTTCCAAATTTCTAATTTTTGTTGAACTTAAATAGTTATTTTCAAATTCAAATGTTTCTAAATTATACTTTTCAACAATTTCTTGATTAAATTCTTTTGATCTTAAAAAAACTTTAAAATCAATTTCTTGAATAAGTTCTGAAAAATGATCTCACTTTTCAAAATTATCTAGTTGATCAGAACCCATTATGAATGAAAATTCTAAGTCTGGATATTTAGATTTATAATATTTAACAGTATCATGTGTAAAACTTGAAGTTTGTTTTGATATTTCATAGGTTTCAATTTTTACGAAATTTAAATCCATTGTTGCTAATTTCAACATTTCCAATCTTTGAGTAACACTTGAAGTTGAAAGTGTTTTAAAAGGATTTACATAAGCTGGAATAACTCAAACCTCATCAAAATTTAAATTTGTTTTACAACTTTTTATTATATTAATATGATCTGTATGTACAGGGTCAAAACTTCCTCCAAATAATGCTATTTTTTTCATTTTTTTACCCTTTTCCAACTAATTCTTTAACATATTTTCCTACACCATTGTTTTCAATATCATCAATTATTTTTCAAGCAACTTGTTTTAAATTATCAACAGCGTTGCCAACAGCTATTCCAAATGGTAACTCACTTACCATTTCAATATCATTGTTATTATCTCCAATAACATGAATATCGTTTAAATCAACATTCATTATTTCTGCTCATTTTCTAATTCCACTTGCCTTGTTAATACCTTTTGGCATTGCATCAACTAAAATCCTTGATTGAATTACTGTTGAAGGATGATATAGATCTTTTGATTTTAAATAATCTATTAATTTTTTTGCTTTTTCTTGCTCTGTTTCAAAATCCAATGAATACATTAATTTAATTGTTCTATGTGCATCATTTTCTACTTCTTCTATTAATTCATGATAATCTTCATAAAGTATAAAGTCTGGTTGACAATCATCTGGATAATGTCCATATAATTCTTTATATGTTTTAACTCTCTCTGCATTTGATAATGCACATAGAGTTGTTGCTGTATATAAAGAAACATCTAAGTCATTTTCAACTGAATATCTTAAAAGATCTACTACCAAATTCTTTTCCATTAAGTGTTCGTAGTATACTTCTGAAGTTAAAGGATCTGTTATAGCAGCTCCATTTGAACTAATTACAGGTAATTTGACATTTAATTGTCTTATATAGTATTTCATATTTTGAAATGCTCTTCCTGTAACAATAAAAAAATTATTTTCTGTTACATTTTGAAAATCATTTATATCATTAACTGTTTCTTCTAATATTTTGAAATCATTGTTTTTAACAATGGTTCCATCTAAGTCACTTCCAATATAAGGGTATTTCATATTCTTATATCCTCCAAAAATGATTTTACAATATTATAAAAAAATAACCATATTCATTTAATGAAAAGGTTATTTTTTATAAATATAACTATTTGTAAAATATTCCATAGTTGAAATATCAACAATATGAATATCAAATCCTGAAACTTTTACTTTGGGAATTGCACTTAAAACATCATTTACAAATAGTAGACCTTCAATTCTGACATTTTCTTCATCTTTAAATACTATACCCATTTTTTTAAGTTGTTTTTTTAGTTTTTTAATATCTTTAGAAACAACATTTAATGTTTTTGAAAATATTGTTTGAACTAATTTTGAATCTGGTGAAAAAGTATCAATTGTTCTTTTTGCATTTAATCAACTAATATTTTCATTAGAATAAAAGTTAGTAAGTACTAACATTATTATATTTAATGTGGGATTATATATTACTGAATTTGCAATTGTTCTGTCAAACATAGCTACACCATCATTTGAAAATAGCGAAATTTTATCTGTATCAAAAGCAGTTATTATATTAAATCTTTTTTGAATTTTCTTTAATTGATCATTTAAAGTATAATGAAAATCATTTTTTAATAATCTATTAAAATTTTGAACTATTTCTCTGTCCATAAAATTATAATCCCTTTGTATTTCATGAGACATTCAAATAAATTCAGGAAATGAAATTAATATTCTATTGTAATTTGAGTCAATGTAATTAAAAATTGGCTTTTTATAAATTAAATTATAATAACTGTCAATTTTTAAGTCATGATAATCTCTTGGGTTTTTATCAAAAGTTAAAAAATTAATTACAAATTCTACTTCTTCTTTTGTATGTATTTTTTCATTTTTAGATGCTGTTTCAGTAAATACTTCCTTTTCTAATTGTTCCATTAGATAATAACTACTATTTAGAAAGATATTACTTAGTGAATTTGATAATTTAAAATATTCATTAAATGTTAAGTTATCTCAAATTTTTAATTCATTATAATACTTATTTTTATGTTCTTCAATTGAAGCATAATATGCTTCTAAACTTCATGATCTAAAATCTTTTACTAATAATTTTCTTTTTTCTTCTTCATCAAAATCATTATCATATTTAAAAATATAATCAAAATCCATTGGAGACAAAACATTATTATTTACTCTTGGATATACCCTTTTAGTATTATCATGTTTATATTTATAATCACTTAAATCACACGAAGATTTAATATATGTGTACATTCAAAAGTATAAAAAAATATCTTTATACTCTTCTAAAAAATAAATGTCTTTTTCAACATACTCATCCATCTTTGAAAGTATTAAAGATGTTTCATTATTTTTTTCATAAAAAAATAATGATCAAGCAGATAAAGTTTCATAATATTCTTTCAAGCTTTTTTTATAAATACTATAATTATATTTTTCTTTAAATAATTTAACTACTTTAATGTCTACATTATAAAGTAGTTTATTTACTGTTGATAACATATTATATTCTTGCAATATTAATCTTGAAGCTAAAATGATTGAACTTGTAAACATTGCTTTTGCAACTCTTCTGTCACTTTCATTTCTAACAGGAGTAAATCTCTTTGTTTCTTTATTATATGAATTTGAAATATAAAATTCATATCTCATTTGAATTTGACTTTCAATATTTTGCTTAAGTTCATGCATATTGTTTTCATATTTTTTAAAAAGCAAAAAAGCTTTTTCTAAATCTTCACCTTTGATATTAAAATACTCAAAATAATTTAATTGATTATCATAATCATAAAAACCATTTTTACCTGAAATTTTATTAAAGCGTTTCTCCATGAATACCTCTTAAAATGTTATAAATATTATACTATTTTTCTTGTTTCTTTAAAACCCCATTTGTTATTAACTTAAAATATTACAAATATATTATTTTCTCTAAAAATAGTTTTTTATATTGAAACAAGTTCCAATATTAAAGTATATTCTTCTATTAAATGGGCTTATACCCTAAAATCTTATCAGGAGGCGATTTTATGCAAAAAAAATTTCCAAAAGACTTTCTTTGAGGAGGAGCTACAGCTGCTTGTCAATTAGAAGGTGCTTTTGATAAAGACGGTCGAGGTTTATCGGTTTCTGATTTACATGACTATAAAAAAAACTTAGATAGAATGAGTGTTGGAGAGACATTTAAAGAAAATTCAAACACTATTCAAGAAATAAAAGAAAAGATGAACGATGAAAGTTTATATTTTCCAAAAAGATATGGAATTAATTTTTACAATACTTATAAAGAAGATTTAGCTCTTCTAAAAGAAATGGGATTTCAAAACTTTAGATTTTCATTTAGTTGATCTAGATTGTTCCCTACAGGAACAGAAACTGAAGTAAATAAAGAAGGATTACAATTTTATATTGATTTGGTTGATGAAATTATTAAAAATGGTATGGAACCAATTGCTTCAATTTATCATTATGATTTACCAATTCATTTAACTTTAACAGAAGATGGATTTTTATCAAAAAATATAATAACTTATTTTGAAAGATTTGCAAAAGTATTACTAGAAACTTTTAAAGATAAAATAAAATATTGAATTGTTATAAATCAAATTAATTTATTTCCAGTTGTATTATTTGGATCATTTGGAATTGCAGACGATGAAAATGGACATGTAAGTGATCAAAAAAGATACAATGCTTTACACAATCAATTAGTTATTTGTGCCAAAGTTAAAAAAATGGCAAGAGAAATTAATCCAACTATGCAAATTGGAACAATGGTAGCAGATGGACATAATTATCCAATAAATTGTGAACCCGAAAATATTAAACTTGCTATTAAAAAGAATAGACAAGAATATTGAATTACTGATGTTCAATTTAGAGGAGAATATCCAAAAAATGCTTTAAACTTTTTTGAAACAAATGGAATTACAATTGATTGAACTCAAGAAGAATTAGATTTAATAAAAGAAAATACTATGGATTACCTAGCAATTTCTTATTACTTTTCAAAAGTAGTTGATCATAAGATACATAATTTAAAACCAGAATCATATATGACTAATCCAAAATCAAAGGCAAATGAATGAGGATGAAGTATTGACCCGGTTGGTTTATATTCAACTATTATAAATTATTGAGATAGATATAATAAGAAAATACTTATTGCTGAAAACGGATTTGGCTATGAAGATAAGTTAGTAAATGATACAGTAGAAGATGATTACAGAATTGATTACTTAACTGATCATATAAAAGAAGTTAAAGAGGCAATTGATGATGGAGCTGAAATGATTGGATTCTGTTCATGAGGACCTATTGATTTAGTAAGTTCTGGAACAGCTGAAATGACAAAAAGATATGGATTTATTTATGTTGACAGAGATGATTTTGGAAATGGAACTCAAAAAAGATATTTTAAAAAATCATTTTATTGATATAAGAAATTAATATCTTCAAATGGAGAAAGCTTATAAAACCCTTTAGGGTTTTTTTAATAACATGAATATCTATTTAACTATTTTCATCTCAGAACTAATTGGTTCATTAATAATTTCAATGATTGGTAATGGAGTAATGGCAAATTGTTTTCTTAAAGGAACATCAAGTGAATCTAAAAACTCTACCTTACAAATTTCAATTGGTTGAGGTCTTGGAATAACATTAGGAATTGTTGTTGCTTTAATGCTTGGAGGTACTGCTCATTTAAATTTTATAATTACCCTATTTTATTTATTGACTAATTGATCAAGTATTGGTCCTTATGCTTTATTTCCAGTTTACATTCTATCTCAAATTTTGGGTTTTGTAATTGGGCAATTTCTTATTATTCTTTTATATTTCGTAAATATAAAAGAAACTTTAAAAAATGACTTGCAAATAAATTATTTATTGTGCTTTTGTACTGCACCAAATAAAATAAACAAAAAGTTCAATAATTTATACTCTGAATTTATTTCTGGAATATTCTTTTTATTTGTTTTTACATTTATCGTAAATAATTATAATGGTATTATTGATCCAAAAACTAGTTATATAATTACTTTTATGTGTATTGTAGCAATTAGTGTTTCGCTTGGCGGAAACACTGGTCCTTCAATATCACCAACAAGAGATTTATCTTTAAGATTTATACATTGATTACTTCCTTTTAAAAATAAAGGAAGTAGTAATTGAAAATATTCTTGAATTCCATTAACAGGTTCAACACTTTCATCTATTGTTATCTCAATAATTTGATTGATAATATTTTAAATAAAATAAAAAACATTTTCCTAAGAAAATGTTTTTTATTTTTTAAACTACAACTTCTGCTTCAAAAAAAGTAGAATAGTTATTTTTTAAACTTGATATTGCATTGGTCATTTCTTTCTGGATATAATCCTTTTTATTGCCAATTACTTCACTATCTTTTTCAATTTCAACAGATATGTAATTAGTTATAACCTCAAGTTGTTTATTGTAGGTTTTTATTTTATCAGTAATAATTTTTTCAAGGTCACTAATTTGAGTTGTTAAATCATTGTCCACTGATTTATTGCGTGTTTTTAATTTAGTAACTTTATTTTTTAGAGATTGTAATTTTAGAAATTCAATTTCAAGTTTTTTATTTTCATTTTTATATTCTTCAACTAATTCTAATTTTTCAACTAAATTGTTTAGTTTTTTTTCACCTGCTAATTTGTTTATTCTCTTTGTAAAGTATTTATAAGTTTTATACTCATCTTTTCTTTCTGAATAAACCAAACATGTAAAGACTGTTGCAAGAATTAGAGCAATTGCTCCTAATACTAAAAATATTGCTCCATCAGTTAATTTCTCAAATCCCAAAAATCCAAAAATACCATTACCTGTATAACTTTTCATTTTTAATCCCATTGCACCAGCAACCAATCCCATACTTCCAGATGCAACGCATCCAGCTAAGAAAGGTTTTAATTTTGGTAAGTTAACTGCATATAATGCAGGTTCTGTGATTCCAAATATACCTGTTATTGGAAATGTAGATAAAGCATTTGCTTTAAAAGATTTTTCTTTTGCCATAATACCACAACCTAAAACTGCTCCTGCTTGTGCAAATGCAGAAATTTGCACACAAACATAGTAAACTGAAGGTTGTTCAAGTGTAATCATTGAAGAAAGTACAATTGAAGATAACGCCATATGACTTCCTGTTAAAACAAGTGGTTGAAATAATAATGCTATTAAAAATGCTCCAATACCTCATGGTATATCAAGCAATTGTAATACTGCTGTTGCGATCATTAACTCAATAAGTGAAATGATTGGTCCCATCAAAAAGAATGAACCTGCTAGTATTACTCCAACACTTACAATAGGTGTAAACATACTAGAGATAACTGAAGGCATTCAAGTTTTAACTCATCTATGCATATATACAAATGCAATACTTGCAAATATAAATATTAAAATACTTCCATCATAACCTTTGATAGCTAATTCTTGTCCTGTGCCAAAAATATTTTCAATTAACACTCAACTTTGACCCATCAATAGTCCTGAAGATAAAGTTAATGATACAAGTAAACCTAAAATTAAATCACCATTAAAATATTTAACTGTGTTAAACCCAAAGAATACTCCAAGTAACATAAATCCAACTCTTTCATTTAAAAATAGAAAAGCTGAAAATAAATCAAGTTCACCTAATGGTTTTCCTCACCCACTTTGAGTCAGACCGATTCCAGGCGATGAAAGTAATGCAGATATTCCACTTGAAAGTCCAGTATAAAACATCAATGGTAAACATGGAACAACAACTGCAATCACAAAGTTTAAAAGTTTTCTATAAATTGGTGTCTTTATAAGTTGTGTAGTTGATCCAGAGTTACTGTTTTGAATTATTTTATCCAATGCAGTCTTCACTTTTTCAACATCAGCTCCAATGATAATTTGCAGTTCGTCTCCATTTCAAACCACACCTTTTACTAATGGAATTTTTTTAACTACTTCAAGTTTAACTTTTTCTTTATCTATAATTTTAAATCTAATTCTAGTAACACAATTATATAATTCAGAAAAGTTATTTTTTCCACCAATATGATTTAGTATTTCATTTGCTGTAAGTAAAAATTTATCACTATTTTTATTTTTCTTTATCATTTTTATTTATTTTTCCTTTCAATTTAATTAAAACTTTTTTATTAAAATTATTCTATAAATTGAAAAGCATATGGAAATAGTTCCAAATAAAAGAACTTATTCTATTTTAAAAACGGTGTTTTAAATTTCTTAAATCAATACTGTCATTTTCTTTTTCTAAAAGAATTAAAAGTTGCTTTAAAATATAAAACATTTTTATTTCTTTGTCATAAATCTTTGAATAATCATCGCTAAAATTAATTACTAGACTAATATCACAGGCTATAAATTTATTTGATTGTGATGTACTAGAAATTAAGATTTTTTTACTTTTATTATTTGCCATTGAATAAGCAAAAATAGTTTCTAAATAATTATTGTCTACTCCTGCAACTAAAAAAATTTGAAGGTCTGTTTCTTCAATATAGTCTAAAATTGCACTTGTTGTTTTTTTATGTTCTGAATAAACTACATTTTTATTGATAATAATTAGAAAATTTTTTAAATAATTTGCTATTGTATCAAATTCATAACTTGAATGAATATAAATTCTTTTAGCTTTCAGAATTTCAATTTTAATATCTTCTAAAATTGAAAGATATTCATCAGCTTCATTAACAAAATTAATTATTGAATTTTTAAATAGAAAAAATTGCTCATTTCCTTTTGTAAGATCATTTTTTATTGTTGTGATAGTTTTATAACTATTTTGATCTTCAAATTTTATCTTATTAATAAACTCCTTATAACCTTCTAAACCAAAAGATTTTGCATATCTTACAATAGAAGACTTAGCAATATAACAATTATTACTAATGTCAATAATTGATGGATACTTATTTTTATTTATACATTCAACAATATAATTTGTTATTTGTCATTTAACATCTTCTTTAGATTCCGACAATAAAATAATATTTAATTTCTCTCTTAAATTCATTTTTCTTCTCTTTTCATTTTAAATACTTGTGTAATTTTCAAGTAAACACTCTTCACAAAGATTTCTAATTCTATTTAGTTGAGTTATCAACATATATTTAGAACTTTTTTGACATTTATCACATTTAATTTTATTGTTGCCTATTTCATTTGCTCCAATTTCATTAATTGCACAACTTTTACAAATATAAGTAATAGTATTTATCTGATTTACTTTTTTTAATTCTGCAGGTTTTTTACATTCTAAACATATATTTTTTATCATTTTTTTATCTCATTTCTATCATTATTATTATATTAAAAAATAATAAAAAAATACTACATAAAAATTTGATTTTTCCATTTTTTTTTGATATATTAAATATTGTCCTTTTGGACGCGCTATGGCAATTAAAAAATGAACACAAACACATCACTGGTTTGTAATCCTTCATTCTTTAATTCAATATAACATCCTTTCTTTCGATTAGGTCACTAGTTGTTTGCCATAGTTTAAAAGTGACCTTTCATTACTCATTCATATCTTTTTAATTATTAGCAAATCAATTATATATGCGTAAGCATAATTAATAATATATAAAAAAGCACTTCCCTAAAGTGCTTTTTTTGCGTTTAAATGAACTTTTAATATTTTTTTCTTTTTCTATATAATGGTGCATTCATTCAAGTATGAACAAATATAAATAATGCTGGCATAAAAGACTGGCCTACTCAGTAAATTGGTTCTTGCATATTTGAAATATTTGCAAATAATATATATTTTGTTGGTTCATTAGTATCTTTAATTAAAAATTCAACATCAGACATTATAATAATTCAAGTTATTGAAATAATAATGAAACTTAAAATTAAAATTTTTGATCCTATATCAATGGTTTTAGCTTTCTTAAATCCTCTTCATATAAATAAGTTTATAAAGCTTAGACAAATCACAAAACATTGAATTATAAGCATTGTAATTATTAAAGAATCTAAAGCTATTAAACTTTTAATAAATCGATTTTGATTGTTAATATATTCAAAAAATAAATTAACATGTCCAAAAGCAATTTGAATTATACTATTTGCATTGATTTCTGGGGCAATAAAAGTGGATTTATCAAAATTTAACCCTTTAAAGATTATTGTAATATTGTTATCAGTATCTTGATATTCTATTCCAATTACACAAAAGTATAGAAAAAAATATGATAATACTAATAGATTAATTATAAATAAAGCATATTTTGCTGGTAATCTAAACTCCATGTTTTTACCTCTATATTCTTATATTATTTTACTAAAAAACAATAAAAAAACCAATCATAATTGGTTTAATCATATTAAAACTAAGAAATTTCATTAAGCTGTAACTCATACTCTAAATTTTATATTAGTTGCTCCTTGATAAGTCAAAGTAATTTGGACACTTTGTCTAGAAATATTACCCGTTATCGTTAGTATATTATTATTAACACTAACTGAAGCTATTTCTGGATCTGATGATACTGCTTGTAATTCAACACCATCTACTGGGTTTTCTATCTTAATTTCTATTTCAACAGTTTCCATTCTAATTTGTTGATCACCAGGAGAAATTATTACAGGAGCTGGTCTTGGATTAACAGTAATAATAAAATTAATATCATTTGCTCCAGCATATTTTAAAGTAATTAAAGAAACTCCTGCTTTAATTCCAGTTATGCTAATTTTATAATTGTTAACATTAACTGTAGCTATTTCTGGATCTGATGATACTGCTTGTAATTCAACACCATCTACTGGGTTTTGAATTGTAATGTTTACATCTAAAGTATCTCCAACTTGAACTTCTTTAGCTTCAACTATGTCAATAACAGGGTCTGGTATTTTTTCATTAACAGTAACAGAGAATTTAACATCATTTGCCCCTGTGTAACTTAAAGTTATTTCAGCAATTCCCGCTGTAACTCCAGTTATAGTTACTGTATTATCAGTAACACTTATAGAAGCTATCTCTGAATTGTTTGATACTGCTTGTAATTCAACACCATCTACTGGGTGTTGAATTGTAACATTTACATCTAAAGTGTCTTCAACTTCAACTTCTTTAGATTCAATTGATTCAATAACAGGATTTGGTACTTTTTCAGTAACACTAACAGAGAATTTAACATCATTTGCCCCTGTGTAACTTAAAGTTATTTCGGCAGTTCCTGCTTCAACTCCAGTTATAGTTACTGTATTATTAGCAACACTAACTGTAGCTATATTTGAATTGTCTGATACTGCTTGTAATTCAACACCATTTACTGGGTGTTGAATTGTAACATTTACATCTAAAGTGTCTTCAACTTCAACTTCTTTAGATCCAACTGATTCAATAACAGGATTTGGTATTTTTTCATTAACAGTAACAGAGAATTCAACATCATTTGCCCCTGTGTAACTTAAAGTTATTTCAGTAGTTCCTGCAGTAACTCCAGTTATAGTTACTGTATTATTAGCAACACTAACTGTAGCTATATTTGGATTCTTTGACACTGCTTGTAACACAGTACCATCTACTGGATTTTGAATTGTAATATTTACATCTAAAGTGTCTTCAACTTCAACTTCTTTAGATTCAACTGGATTAATTATAGGGTCAGGAACATTAATAAAAACATTTGCGTTAAATTTAATACTTGTTGCTCCAGTATAACTTAAAGTTATTTCAGCAGTTCCTATTTTAATTCCAGAAATAGTTACTATATTATCAGCAACACTAACTGTAGCTATAGTTAAATCACTTGATGCTGCTTCTAGTTGAACATTATCAATTGGATTTTGAACTTCAATTTCTACACTAATAGTATCATCAACTTCTATACTTTGAGATCCAGGATTTCTTATTATAGGATCTGGTATTTTTTCAGTAACAGTAACAATAAAATTAACATCAATTGCTCCAGCATATTGTAAAGTAATTTGAGTACTTCCTGCTTTAATTCCATTTATAGTTATATTATTATCTTCTGTAACTTCAACACTAGCAATATTTGAATTTTCTGGTTTTGCATTTAATTTTATACCTTCAACTGTATTTTGGATTGTAATACTTACATTAATTGATTTATCTTCTTCTACTTGTTGAGTGCTTGGCGCAATAATTACAGGATCTGGTATTGATTCTGTAACTCTAACTGTAAATTTAAGATCAGATGCTCCTCTATACTTTAAAGTTATTTCAGCAGTTCCTACTTTAACTCCTGTAATTTGTAATTTATTATTATTTGCAACCACTGTTACAATATCTGTTTGATTTGATTCTGCTGTTACTCAAATTTCATTTAATGAATTTTGAATTTCAACTTCTAAATCAATATTATTGCCAGCTTGAACTATTTGATCTTCAATTTCTTTTATTATTGGTGCTTTAACAATAACATCAAATTGTCTTTCATATTTACCATAAGTATAAGTAATAGTTGTTGTCCCCTCTTTTATAGGGTTAATTTCAATTATAGTTTTATCATCATCTGATACTTTTACAGTTGCTATACTTTCATCACTTGATTTAGTAGTTACTTCTAACTTATTATCAAATTTTTTAATTGACATATTTATTTTATTAATACCAGAACCTAATATAATTACTTGATTTTCTTGTTTTTTAATTGGATTTGCATTTGCAAATAATTTAGTGTATGCAAAATATCCACCAACACCAACTCCAGCTAAAAGTGAGATTGTAAGAGCAGAAATTAAAAATATTTTTAATCCTCTTTTATTTTTTTTCTTTATTTCTTTTTTTACTTTAGTTTCCTTTTTATCTAAATATAGAAGTTCCTTATTTACTTTTTCTTTTTCAAATTGATCATCATCAAAAGTATCGTATGAATCATTTTCACCTTTATTATTTAAATTTGATTCAGTTATTCTTGATTCATTTTTGCTATCGTCATAGTTTCGAGTTTCTTTTTTTAAAGAAACTTTTTTATTTAAACTTCCTCTTTCTTTTAAAACAATTGATTTTAAAATATTAATTTCTTCTAATATTTCTTCTTTATCTTCTAATACTGATGATATTTTTTTGTTCAATTCCTTTATTTGATTTTTAATAGAGTTATTAATTTCATAATTATTGTTTGAATATTTATTATCATTATTATTATTTAAACATGAGTTTCCACATGTATGATTATTATTATTTAAACATGAGTTTCCACATGTATGATTATTATTATTTAAACATGAGTTTCCACATGTATGATTATTATTATTATTATTATTATTATTTAAACATGAGTTTCCACATGTATGATTATTATTATTATTATTATTATTATTATTATTATTTGAAGAACATAAACAACTATTATGATAATGTAATGGTAATTGATAATTAAAAAATTGTCTTCAGTTTTGTTCTAATGGTGATATGTTAATTCCTTGTGCTGTCTGAATGTATGAAGTTGCATCAATTAAGCGTGCAAATTTGGCTATTATTAAACTAGTGTATGAATTAATAACACAGTACATACCATCTACGATATTTATAAAAAACATTTAATTAGCCCCCACAACTTATTTAATATTTATATTATAACATATTTTTTAAACCTAATTAATTATATAGTATAAACAAAATAAAAGTAAAAT
Source organism: Spiroplasma diminutum CUAS-1 (assembly GCF_000439455.1). Lineage (GTDB taxonomy): Bacteria > Bacillota_I > Bacilli_A > Mycoplasmatales > Mycoplasmataceae > Spiroplasma_A > Spiroplasma_A diminutum. The sequence continues at coordinate 636,887 of NC_021833.1, forward strand.
ACTAGTTTTTTTAAAAATATTTTTATTAATTAAAAGAAAAAAAGTTAAGAATTAATATAAAGTTATTTTCTAACTTTTTTTATTTTTTTATTAATTAATTTTATTTGTTTATCATTTTCAACCAAATAGTTTTTTTCTTCTAAAAAATTATTAACTTTTTTATTTAATTCATCAAATTCTAAAAACTTTTTTTCTTCTTCTTTTATTTTCAATTCTTCAATAGTTTTTTTAAATTCAATTTTTTCATCAATTATTTCTTTATCAGTAATTTGAGAAGAAATATTTTTTTTATTTTCTTGATTATTTATTTGTTGATTTTCTTCAAAGTAACTCTTTTTTGTTTCTACATATTTTAACTTATCTTTAAATCGATCTTGATTTACAATTATTCCCTGAGCGTTAACAATACCTAAAAATTCCTGATTATTTTCTTCTCTTTGAGCATTAATAAATTCAACACTATCTGTATTTCTTACAATAACTATTCCACTAATTGATTGAATGTAATAAGTTGCATCAATTAATCTTGAAAATTGAGCTATCAATTTATTAGTTATACTTTCATAGATACAATAAAATTTATCAATAAGTTCAATATGGTACATTGCAAACCTCCGTTGATTTTCTTTTATTATATCATAGTTGAAATTAGCACTTTTATTAGACAAATAAAAAAGGAATAACTTAATTCCTTTTTTATAAGTTTGGATTATAGTCTTGATTATTGGGATTTTTTGCAACATATTGATTTCAATAATATTCTAATAATCCCTGATATTGATTAGGGATTTTAATTAAAAATTGATGTTCTTGAGAATCCCTACCAGATTGATTTCATCATTGATTCATATTATCTAAACTTATATCAAAACGTTTTCCAAAAATATTTGTTCTACCAATAAACATTGTTAAACTTATTGCTTCTCCTCTTCAAAGTCAATTTATTCCATTTTCATAAATTCCACTTCTTGCATTTCCTTTATTAGTTCTTGAAAAATCATTTACGATAAATGGAATTTGTTCATTATTAATTAATTCTCCAAAAGCAATATCATCATCAGCATTTTTTGGATCTAAACTATTTGGATTTTTAGAATAATCCAATGAAATTTGTTGATTGTGAATTTCTAAAATTCCATTTTCATCTATAGAGAAGATATCTTTTAACATTTTAGTTGCAGAATTATTTATTAAAGCCATCAAGTGATAAATTCTTCATGAATCATCACTTAAATTTTCAGAATTATTGTTTTTATCTAAACTTACTGCTTTTTCTAATGCAATTCTCATTTTATTATTAACATCATCTAATGTAGGATTTTGAATTGAGTCATCAAATTCAAATATATCAATTGCTCTTCCTACTTTTTCAAAATATTGTAAAAGCAGTAACGGTTTTTCAGTATTATACGTATTTAAAAATCTATTTGATCAAAATATGTTTCTAAAGCCTTTATCAGATATATATTCATTCTTAGGTCGTAAATCATCTGGTGAATATCATTGATTTTCTTTTCCAGTAATTGGTGTAACTTTTGATCAATAATATACCTTAAATTTATAAGATGAATCATATCCAAAATTTGTATATGCACTTTCACTTGATAAAATTTCATTATTATCTGGTGTTGAAGTTGCAGCTTTATATAAAGTCGCTGATATATCACCTACATAAAATTTAAATTGACCTGAATTTGGATCATTTAAATTTCTTGAATTAATTATTATTTGTTTAAAATGTAATTTAAATTGATCTTTTTGGTCTGGATTAATAAAATTATATTTATTTTTTATTACATCTTCTAAAATGGAATTTATAGCTTCAATTTCAACTTTAGTTTCTTGTGTTATTCAATCATTCTTTGATAAATTTTCTAGAGAAATTTGAAGCTTTGAAACCATCGCTGGTAATAAAGTCGCTGCTTCTTCTTTTTCATCTTGGTCAAATAATGGACCACCATTTTCGTTTTCTAAATTTTCTCTATCTATTGCATTTGAAATTAATACTAAATATATTTGATTTTTTATAATATCATCAATTTGGCTATAATTTAGTCCTTCACCAATATAAATTGGATTATCTAGTAAATATTCATTTAATTGATATTCAATTTCTTGCTTTGAATTTTGCAGAATTAAATTTCCAAAGTCTAAATTTATTATTTTATTATTTACAAAATCAGCTACACTAGGTGAATAATTAAAAAATCCAACAGGTATACTTCCTGGAGTTTCGTTTAATATTTCACTTAAATCCAGAAGTCTACTTGAATTTGCAAAACCTTGATAAATAACTCCTAACTCTTGATTATTTGGATTTATAAAACCACTTTGAACATTAGGATCTGTTCCATAAATTCCTTCATAGTTTGAAGATTCTTTTTCAACAAATCCAGCTGAATCAGAAACAAGCATTCTATTTATATTTATTCTTGCGTATTTAAGTGGATTAACACCATTTCAACCCATTTTATCTTCATCTAAAAAAGTAACTGAAAGTGATCATTGATTATTTTTATCTGTCATTCATCCACTTACATTATTAAAAATTGATGTTGATCCATCTTTTAACATATCTTTTATTGCTCATTGAGATTGTCATGTTAATTTATTTGCAATTCATCCATATCCAGAAACTTTTGAAGAAATTTCATTTAAAAATTGATTAGCCATTATGTATATTCCAATACTTTTTTTAATAATTGCACCTTCTGGATGATTTGCAACAATTTCATTTAAACCTAAAGACTCAAAAATTTTATCAATATCTTCACTATTTATTAATTGATTAATTTTAACTCCATTTTTTGTTAAATCTTCTGTTTTTAAATTATAAATTGAATTAATTTTTTGTTGATCACTGTATTTTAAAGACATGTCAAGACCACCATTACATGCTACAACAGTAGATGATGTAAAAGCAGTTAAACTTATTGCACCTAAAAATGAACATATTTTTTTCACTTCTTAACATCCCTTTCAAATTTATTTTATTATACTATCAAATTACTCTTTTTTTCTTTTATTAGATTTGGTTTCTCTTTTTTCCAATTGAGCAGCTCGTTTTTTTTCTCTTAATAATTCTCTTCATTCTCTATATCTATCAATTTGTTTTTGGATTCGTCTTCCAATATAACATAATAGCATTCAAATGGTTCAAAATATTATTATTAAAGCAAATACACACCCAACTGCATAATAAAGAATAGCACTTATTCCTGCAACTCTTTCCATAAAATTATTACTAAAAATTCCACCAACAGCTCAAAAAGCTTGAGTTGGAAGAAGTCCTCCTCCACCAAAATAAGTTAAAATACCTGGAATTAAAGTAAAAACTACTGCCAATCCTGAAAAATGAATAAATTTAGTTCAATATAAATATTTTTCTTTTGGTACATCAATATATTTATCACTTAATTTTTCTTGTATATATCAATTTGCAAAAGTAAAATATAATACTGGAATAATAGGAATAATAGGAATATATCCTATTATTGTAGCTGCAAATATAAAACCTTGTGCTGAGTTTGGCTCTGCTCTTGATTCTCCTAATAACGAGTGCAAACCTCTAAATCAGTAATAAAATCCACCATGGATATTTGGAACTGTATAAGAAAAAGTTAACATCAAAAATTGGAAAATCAATAAAGATATAATTATAAAAACCATTCAAAAAATTTTATATAATCTTCTATATGGTTTTAATTTTATTAAAAACTTGTTAAATTTCTTCATATTATTGCTCCATAGTATTATTTTAAAGGAAAATACTACTTATAAATTACTAAAAAATAAAAAAATACTTTATAAATATAAGTTAAATTCAATAGTAAAATTATTAAAGTGAGGTGTTATATGAATGTAATTAAAGTAACTCCAAGAGGTTTTTGTCTTGGAGTTGTAATTTCAATAAAAATGGCAAAAGATACAGTTAAAATGTATCCAGATAAAAAAATATATATGATTGGCCTTTTAGTACACAATAAAATAATAGTTGAAGAACTTGAGCAATTAGGTATTATTGCTATTGATGATTGAAAAAAATCTCGCTTAGATATTATTAAAACAATTCCAAAAGGAAGCGTAGTTATTTTTTCAGCCCATGGAACTGATTTAAAAGTAGTTGAATTAGCAAAACAATTAGGTTTAATTGTTGTTGATACAAAATGTGAATGAGTTTTAGAAACTGAAAATATAATGAAAAAGTACTTAAACCTTGGATTTGATATTATTTTTATTGGAAAACATTTTCATCCAGAAACAATTGCTTTAACTAGTTTAGATGAAAAAAGAACTCATTTAGTTACTAATATTGAAGAAGTTGAAAATTTAGATATTAAGAATAAAGATATTTTTATAACAAATCAAACAACCCTTTCAATTCTTGATACAGATATTATTTACAAAAAAATAAAGGAAAAATATGAAAATGCCATATTTAAAAATGATATATGTGAAGCCACACTTGTTCGTCAACAAGCAGTATTAGATTTAGATCCAGAAAAAGTTGATTTACTTTATGTAGTTGGTGATGAAAGAAGTAATAATACTCTAAAATTAGTAGAACTTTCAACAAATAAAGGAATTAAAACAATTAGAATAAATAGAAAAGAAGAAATCGATTTAAATGATTTAAAAGGAATTCAAAATGTTGCTGTAACAGCTGGGGCTTCTACTTCAAGTATTATTCAAAATCAAACTATTAAATATTTAGAGGAATTAAAAAATGAAACTATTTAGTTTCATTTTTTAATTTATTTATTTAAATTAGAGAATAATAAATGTATTTTTAATATCAAATGCACTTATCTTAACTTCATCTCCAAAAGTTTTCAATAATTTATTTTCTAAATCATCTATAAAATGATTTTCCATATAGTGTCCTAATGTTAACATATCCATTCCATTTTGATCTGCATAAAGTCACTCACTTCATTTTGCTTCTCCAGTTACAAAGAAATTATTTTGTAGTTGGAGATGAATCATAGTTGATGCTCCACTACCAGGAGTTAAATAAATTTTATCAATTTCTTTTTCTAAATTAGAATTTCTAGTTAGTAATGATTGTTGTTTTCCAAAAATAAATTTCATTTTATCAATTGCTTCTTTTAAGCTAACTGATCTTAATAATTTAATTTTGTATCCTTCATTAAATTCACCTACTTTATCAACACTCTTAACATTTAATTGTGTTTCTAAAAGATCAATTATATTTTGTTTTTCACTATTATCATAATTTGTATGAATAGAAAATATTTGAATTTCATTTTCAATGCATAAATCATATATTTCTTTTTTTGCCAGATTTTTCATTTCAATTTCAAAATCTAAAAACAAAAATGGATGTCTACTTATAATAAAATTTGATTTATTTTCAATAGCAAATTGTATAACTTCCTTTGTTACGTCAAGACAAATAACTATATTTTCAATTTCATCTTGACTTTCTAAATTATAAACTTCTTCTAATTGTAATCCTACTTTATCTCATTCTGCTGCACTCTTTTGTGGAAATACATCATTTAGATAGTTGATTAAAACATTAGCTTTTATTTTATTCATTAATTAAAGTTCTCCTCTTTAAAAGTTTACTTATTTCATTTTTTCTTTTTAAAGTTTCTTTATATTTTTTATCCTTTTTAGGAATTTGTTGTAATAGTTTAAAAAGTTTTTCTTCTTCTTCTAATCACTTTTGTAAGAATAGTTTATTCTTTTCATCACGAACTAGTAATGGACCAAATAAAATATCTTTTTTACTTTTTATTTTTGTTCCTGCAAATTTATTTATTTTAATAATTTCATAAATAATTTTGTTATCTTCAACAATAATTTCTTTTTCAACAAAATATTTTTTTTCCTTAGTTCATTTTCTTATTGGCTCTAAATAAGTATTTGAAGCAATAATGTATGAATAAATATTTTCATTATCCTTTTTTAAAATATCTAAAATAGAAGTTGATCCCATTCCAGCTATAATACAAGAATCCAATTTTATATTATTTGGTATAGTTCACTCAATACCATCTGCAAGTATTGTTTCAACCTTATCTGCAACACCAAATGATGCAAGATTATTTTTTGCTACAGTTAAAGGTTTTAGTGCAACATCTGTTGCATAAATCTTTTTTGCTTTTCCATCTTTAGCTAAATAAATTGGCAAATATGCATGATCAGTTCCAATATCTGCAACTACTTCACCTTCTGTTATTAAGCTTGCTAATGAAAAAAGACGTGGAGTTAAAAAACTCAAATTAACCTTTAAAGAAATCTCTTAAAGCTTTTGCTTTTGGATTTGATGCAGATGGTTTGAATTTTCTAATTGTTTTAGCTTCAATTTGTCTAATTCTTTCTCTTGTAACTTTTAATTCTTTTCCAACCTCTTCTAAAGTTTTTGGTGAATCATATTTTGAAAGATGTGAATGAATTATTGCACTTTTATATTTTTGAATTCTTTCAATTGATGTATCATAGTGAATATCTAAATCAGCAATTTCTTGTTTTAATTCTTCATAACTATCATCATCACATTCTTCTGCAAGTCTTACTAAAGTTCTTAATTTTGTTGGTAAAATACCAAATCTCATTCTAACAACTTTTTCTTCTCTTGGAGCAAGAATATCACAGAAGACTTCATCAATTACTTCTCTTAATGCTTCTTTTTCTGCATATTCATCTGGTGATGATATATCTTTATCTTCAACAAAATCACCAAAGTGTGTATCATCTTCATCTCCAAATGGTTTTTCTAAACTAACTGGCTCGATTGATAATTTCTTAATTTCAATAACTTTTTGAGGAGTAATTCCTTTTCCAAAAGTTGCTGCAATTTCTTTTGAAGTAGGTTCTCTTCCTAACTCTTGAGTTAATTGTCTTTCAATTCTTGTTAATTTATTAATTGTTTCAACCATGTGAACTGGAATACGAATTGTTCTAGCTTGGTCCGCAATAGCTCTTGTTATTGCTTGACGAATTCATCATGTTGCATAAGTTGAGAATTTAAATCCTTTTTTATAATCAAACTTATCAACAGCTTTCATTAAACCAATGTTTCCTTCTTCAATAAGATCTGCAAAGTCAAGTCCTCTATTTAAATGTTTTCTTGCAACTGAAATTACAAGTTTTAAGTTAGAAGTAATTAATTTATCTCTTCCTTCTTTTGCAATTTCAGGATCACTGTCTTCCAACATTTTTGCATATTCTACTTCTTCATCTTTTGTTAGAATTTTTGATGACCCAATTTGATTAAAGTATGATTTAATAATATCTTGAATTTTTGTTTCATTACTAATTCCACCAACTCTGTATTTAATTGGTGCATTATTTTCATTAGCCTTTTTTAAATCCTTTCTTTCTTTATCTCTTTTTGCAAATTCACCTTCAAGTTCATCTGCATCTTCATCGTCAAGTTCTTCGTCTTCTTCTTCATCTTCTTCTTCAATTAGTTCATCTGTAAATACAACTTCTCTTTTAGCAAGTTCATCAAATAATAAACTAATTTCATCTTCATCTAAATCTTGAAATTTTTTAAATATAACTTCTTGAATTTCTTCTTGAGCTATTTCGTTATCATTTTTATCTAAGTAATTTCAAAGGTAATCTTTGAACTCTTCCATTGTTTCAAATTTTTTTAAATTTAATGCCATTATTGTTTTCTCCTCTTATCATAAATTTTATTTCTATCTTTTAATAATTCTTCAATTTGTTCTGCAAAATGATTTTTTAATTCTTTATCATCTGTTGAGTTAATCTTTTTACTAAAGGACTCAATTTCATCTCTTATTCGATATAATTCAATTGCATCAAAACAGTCATCCAAACCTTTTTTAGAAAGTGCTTTTTGTAAAGAAGCAAAGTGTCTATTTTTTATTTCAAAAATATATTCACAATATTTTATATCTAATTGTTTTATATCGTTTGCAATTTGTTCTCAATTGTGACCAACATATTTATTTTCTTTATATTGATCAATTATAAAATTCAATGTTCTTTTTACACCAAGACTTTCAATGTTGTTAATTCTTTTTGATAACTCTTCTATCAAAGAATCATTGTCGAGAATATTTCAAACAATTGCAGCTTCAGCAAAATGTTTTGAATTTTTATTTGATACTTGTTGTATAATTTTTTTCTCAATTTTATTTTTTTGAATAGTTTCAAAAGCATTTTCTGGTAAATCAAATTGAGATCCATCTTCTTCAGAAAAACTATTCATCATTCTATTTATATACTCTTGATTTGGATCAAAATCAGGAATGAAATTATTTTCTATAATTGTATTTTCACTTTTAATAATATTTGTCTTGATATCTTTTTTTGATTTTTCAAAAATATTCTTAATAGTTTGAATTTCTAATTTTGTAATTTCAGATAGATTCATTATTATAGAACCAATAATACCTTCATTACTTTCATATTTAAGTATTGAAAATACTTTATCAATAAATTCACTAACCTTTATTGAATTTTTTATATCTAAATCTTTTGAAAAATATTTAGAAGCAAAGTTTGCTGGATGAATTGTATTTTCAATCATTTGATTAATTAAATTTTTTTCTCCAGCTTTAACAAGCTCATCTGGGTCTTTTCCTGTTTCATTTTCAATTATTGTTACATCAATATTTTTTTCAAGTAAGAATTGAGAAATCTTTAATGCAGCATTTACCCCTGCTTTATCTCCATCTAGGAATAATTTGTATTTCTTAGCAACTCTTGAAAATAATTTAATATGATATTCACTCATATTAGTTCCCATGATTGCAACAGTGTTTTTAATATCTATTGATTCTAAACTTATTACATCCATAAAGCCTTCAAGAATAATTATTTCATTTTTTATTCTTGCTTCCTTTTTTGCACTGTCAAAGTTATAAGCTAACTGTGATTTTTTAAAAATAATATTTTCAATACTATTTTTATATTTTGGACTTTCATTTGAATCAATTACTCTTCCAGAAAAACCAATTATATTTGATTCTTCATCAGTTATTGGAAATATTAATCTATTTTCAAAAGCACAGTTATATTCAACTCCATTTTTATAAACTAATCCAGATTCAAAAATATTGTCTTTTGAAAATCCCAATTTAATCAAATAATCATAAAGTTTTGCTTTCTTTGGACAAAAACCTATTTTAAATTTTTCAATTTCTGATTCACTTATTTTTCTTTCAGCTAAATAATTTCTTGCTTTAATTGATAAAGAAGAAATTAATAAACCATTAAAAAAGTTTGTAGCAACTTTATTTATTTCAAAAAGAATACTTTCTTTTGAATTATATTTTGGTTTATCTTCAAAATCTTTTAAACCATCTATTTTAATTTTTAAGTCATTTGCAATTAAAGACAATGCTTTAAAAAATGTAATATTATTAAACTCTTGTACAAAAGTAATAACATTTCCACCAGTTCCACAAACAAAACATTTAAATATATTTTTGTCTGGTGAAATATTCATTGAGGGATCTGAATCATCATGAAAAGGACAAATAGAAACGTAGTTTCTTCCCTTCTTTTGAAGATCAATATACTTTCCAATCACTTCAACTATATTAGCTTTTTTTATAACAGAATCAATTTGTTGTTGTGAGATTGCCAATGTCATCCCTCCTTACTTAAATTAGTTTTGTTAATAAATATTCTTTAAGTTTTATAATTTCAATTCTTTCTTGTTCCATTGTGTCTCTGTTTCTTACAGTTACACAATTATCATTTTCAGTATCAAAATCTACTGTTACACAATATGGAGTACCAATTGCGTCTTGTCTTCTATAACGCTTTCCAATATTTCCTGTTTCATCAAAAGTAGCATCAAAGTCTAATAAAATTTCTTTATATAATTCATTTGCTTTTTCCTTTTGTTGTTTCTGTAAAGGCATAATTGCAACTGAATATGGAGCTAATTTATAAGGAAGTTTCATTACAATTCTTTCCCCATTTTCCAATTGTTCTTCTACGTAACTTTGACAGAAAATTGCTAATAACAATCTTTCAACACCAACACTTGGTTCAATTACATTAGCTAAATATTTCTCATTTGTTTCTGGATCAAGATAAGTTAAATCTTGTCCAGAATGACTTTGATGTTGATTTAAATCAAAATCACTTCTATGAGCAATACCCCATAATTCTCCTCTTCCAAATGGGAAGTCAAATTCTATATCTACTGTTCTTTTTGCATAATGAGCAAGTTCTTCTTTATCATGCTCTCTTATTGAATAATTTTGTTGATCAATAAGAACTACTTTCTCTAAAAAGAACTTAACTTTTTCCAATCAATATTCAAATCAATCATTTGAATCATTTGGTGAAAAGAAAAATTCTAGTTCCATTTGCTCAAATTCTCTTGTTCTAAAAATGAAGTTACCTGGAGTAATTTCATTTCTAAATGATTTACCAATTTGTCCAATTCCAAATGGTAATTTTTTTCTTAATGCTCTTTGAGAATTTTTATATTGTACAAAAATTCCTTGAGCTGTTTCTGGTCTCAAGTATACTGTTGAAGCTTCATCTTCTACAACACCTTGATTTGTTTTAAACATTAATGTGAATTGTCTAATATTTGTAAAATCGTTAGCATCACATTTTGGACAATTTATTGATTTTTCTTTAATGAACTCTTCAATTTCTTGATTAGTTCATCCCCCAACATTCATTTCAGTAAATTTTTCTTCAATTAATTTATCTGCTCTAAAACGTGATTTACACTTTTTGCAATCAATTAAAGGATCATTAAAGTTACCTAAATGACCTGAAGCTTGTCATACCTTTGAATTTAATATAATTGATGAATCAAGACCTACGTTATATTCATTTCTTCTTACAAAAAAGTCTCATCATAATTTTTTTAATTTATTTTTAACTTCAGCACCCAATGGACCATAATCTCATGAATTAGCAAGTCCACCATATATTTCTGAACCTTGAAAAACAAAACCTTGTGTTTTCAAATGAGAAATTAATTTTTCAATTTCAACTTTCATAATTTTCTCCTAGCAATAAAAAATGCAAACTTCGAGCTTGCATAAATCGAGATACTTAGGAATTTTCCTACTTTTCTCTTATCTTGTCAATACACTATAAGTGTTATTTATATTGTTCTGCTTGTTTTTCATTTATATTTAATGCAACAGTTCCTTTAAGTAAATTTATTGGTCCCAAATAAAATCCTAAAGTCCTTTCATAATAATCAATAATAATATTATGAATTGCTATTAAATCAGTATAAATATACTTTTGCTCAACATTATATTGAATTGTTTTTTTATTTATATTGGAAAGAGTTTTAATAAACCCTTCTGGTTGAATTTTTTCTCCAGGTCATAAACACCTTGCACAAATAAAACCATTTTCACTATATTCAAATCTAACTATAGGAAATGTGTTTTTCTTACATCTAACACATGTTTTTGTTCTCAATGGTTGAATAGACTCTTGAATTAAAGTTGCTATAAAAAATAAATAGTTAATAAATGGATCTTTATTATTATTTATATTATTTAAGCAAAAAGTAAGCATTTTAAAGATTTTGTAATGTTTATCACTAATTTGTTCAATTTGATCTAAAATTTTGAACATAATTGAACTATAAACATAATTATTATAATTCTCAGCAATTTTAAAATAATCTTTTTTTAAAACACCTGTTTTTAATTTACTTATTTTATCTTCTCTTCTAGATTTAAAGATTTCAAAATCACTTAAACTAAAATTTTGAACTGAATATTTATTTTTTGAAGTAGATTTATTAACACCTTGAGCAATAAATGATAATTTACCAAATTGTTTACTAAAAACTTTAACAATTTTTGCATAATCATCATAATCAGTTGAGTCAATAACAACTGCATTTATTTTTGTAATTGCCATTGTTTCACCTAATAGCTATCTTTATCGTAACCTAATTGTTTTATAACTGAAGCTGATTGTCTCCATTTTTCCTTAGTTTTTACAAATAATTCTAAATAGAATTTTTTACCAAAAAGATGTTCAAGTTTTTCTCTTGAGTTTATTCCTATTGATTTAATTTTACTTCCCTTATTTCCAATAATAATTCCTTTTTGACTTTGTCTTTCACAAATTATTGAAGCAATAACTTTAATAATATCTTTTTTTTCTTCCATTTTATCAATAAGTATTGCAACAGAATGAGGAATTTCTTGATCTGTTTGAAGTAAAATTTCTTCACGAATAATTTCTCTAATTAAAAAACGCTCTGGTTGATCAGTAAAAGTGTCATCAGGATAGAATTTGATACCTGTCTCTGGTAAAGCTTTTTTAACTTCTTCTAAAAGAAACCCCAAATTCTCTCCCATTGTTGAAGATACTGTAATAATTTGTTCGAAGTTAAAGTTTTGTGATTTTCATTCTTCTAATTTTTCATTTAACTTTTCATTTGATACAAGATCACTTTTAGTTATAACTAAAAATACTGGAACATCTCTTTCTCTTAATGCATTCAAAATAAATTGATCGTTCTCTCCAATAAATTCATTGCTTGGAGCTAAGAATAAAATAACATCTACACCTTTTGTAGAAGAAAGAGCTACTTTATTCATAAATCTTCCTAATTCATGTTGTGCTTTATGAACTCCTGGAGTATCAACAAAAATATATTGAGCATCAGGTTGAGTCAATATTCCATTAATTCTATTTCTTGTTGTTTGTGCTTTACTTGTTACAATTGATACCTTTTTTTGTAATAAGGTATTTAATAAAGTTGATTTCCCCACATTTGGTCTACCAATAATACTAATAAATCCTGATCTAATTTTTTCCAATTTCTTATTCTCCTATATTGTATTTTCTGATTCTTTAATTTGTTGTTCTTCATCTCTTTGGTCTAAATATTGTTCAAAATCATCTTTGTCTTCAAACATATTTAAAACTACTGCTTTAATTTCTTCTTTATCTTTTAAAGTTCACGTATACCTGATTGCTGCAGTTAATGAAATTATTCAAGGTACAAGTAAAATTAAATATAAATACATATATCACATTAAATACTGTCAAGCTACATTTTGAACCATATAAAGTGAATATGTAATTAAACCAAATAAAAATATTTGATTTGCTCAATAAAATATTAAACTTCAATTATTATAAGGAATTACATATGCAGATAAAAATATTAAATATCCAGCAACAAGAATTATATATTTTATTACATTAAAATCAGTTCTTGCAAAAACATCCATTAAGTGAAAAACACTAGCTGAAAAAATACAAAATCAACCTGTTATAATCATTAACCTTCTTGATTTAATCTCTCCAGGTGTTACTCAAGTTTTAAAAATAAATCCATTTTCTCTATCTTCTGTTTTTCTATATCTTTCAATTCTAATTCATTCTCTATTTCACATGTTTACATCTTTAAAGACAGACCTTAAAGGTAAAAAAGTAAATACTGCTATAAAAATTGCAATAATTCATATTCATTGAGTTCTTAATGCCATTAAAAGTTCCAAGGGACTTTTAAATTTATGAAGAATACCTACTCAATCAAGTACAAATAGAAAACTTCCATAAAGTAATGCTTCAGAAATATATAAGGTATTAAAAATTGCTGTAAATATGCTTGTTCCCTTACTCATGGTCATATTTAACATTACAATAAGTACTGAAGACATTATAAACAAATGATAAATTTGAATTGTCATAAAAGTATTTAAAACATTTATTTGGTCTGCATAAAGTCATAATTCACTTTCAGGAATTGTTGGATTTTTCATTTGACTTTGAACAGCAAAGCGTGCATAAAAATAAAAAATCACTCATATTGCTTGAATTGGCATAGTATAAATAACTTTACAACAAGATCTTAATCTAGAAATATAATCTCCTTCTGAAACCATTTTTACATGTTTTGATTTCAAAAATCTTCTTGTTAAGATTTCGCCTAGTTTTCCACCAACAAGTCTATCTGTTTTTTTCATTTTTATTCACCACCTTTTCTTTTATTTATTTTTTTATACAAAGAATATATTAATTAATATCAACATAAAACCTAAAAATGGAGTTCCACAAGATATTCAATATATTATTAAATAGTCTTTTCAAACCTTTTCTTTTTTTGTTAAGTTTATTTGTCTTACTTCATCATTTATAACTTTTTTAACTTTAATAAATTCCATATATTTTATTAATGCAGATAAACCTGCTGCGCAAATAAATAAAATTCAAATTGATACAATACCCGAATTAGAGTTCATATTTTGCATATCAAATAATCATTTTCCAATATCTGCATATGATCCACCCACAATTACAAGTATAGCTAAAATTCATATTCAAGTATGCATAATTGCTTTTTTTCAAATACTGTTGTGGATATACATTTTTGCAAAAAGCTCATTAAAATATCAAATAAATTCTCTATTATTATATTCCATAGCTCCTCTAAAGATTGTTTTTGCATAATCAGGATCTATATAAAGTCTTCTCTTATTAACTCCTGTTAATTTTGATAATTTAAGATCATATTTTAATTTTTCAAACAATTTTTCACCATCAATTTTTGTATGTAATCTTTGATTTAAAACTTTTTTTTGAATTCTTGAAAAAAATAAAGGAGAAAAAACTATTATAAATAGTCCGATTGCAGATAATACATCAGTTACAATTGTATCTAATCTGATTATGCTCATTATCATGTTTATGTCTCCTTTTAATCTTTTAAATTATATAAAAAAACTAGGTAAAAACCTAGTTATCTTGAATATAATTTTCTTCTATAAACTTATAATATTCATTTGATTTCTTAATTCAAAAGTTAGTTAATTTTTTGAAATACTCACTTTCAACTCATTCTCTGCCTTTTGATTGAATAATCTCTCCATTTAATAAATTTGAAGTTGGAAACATTTCAAGCATTTCAAAATACCTATTTGGAAATGAAATTATTGGACCTGCACCTTTATTTATAAGCAATAGTTGTAACATAAATCAACAAAATAATTGTGTATTTGTTCCAAAAGTACCTTTTACATAATTTTCATGTAAAAATATAGAAAATACTGGAATTATTTCTTCTGCAGTATTTAAATCTGCTGTTAATTTCAATACTTCATTTATTGAATTATAAACATCATTATCATCAGATTCATTTAAAAAGAAATCATATATACTTGCAGCTTTATTTAAAATTAAGTATAAATCTTTGAAATCTGACACTACAAATTTACCAGTACCAGTATTTTCTTCAACTTCCTTATCTTTTAATAAAATCAATCTTCTAATTTCAGCTCAAGCATCAATTAACATATTTGTGTTATCATTTTTAATTTTTACAATTTCTTCTTCAGCAAAATCTAAGATTTTTGATTCCATTGCAGTAAATACTTCTGCTATTGAGCAATCTCCACCCATTAATTTTAAACAATTGAATGTGTGATCTGCTCCTGCACCCATTCAAAAGTTATTATTTTTATAATATTTTGGCATTTTTCATTCCCCTTTTTTACTATCCTATATACTTATTTTTTTGAAATTGAGAAAAATGTTCAATTTTTTCTTTATATAAAGATACAAATTCTCTAAATTCTTTAGATAATGCAAAGTTTTTAGAATTATTTTGTCTTGCATAAATTAAAACTTTGTTATATAAATCAACCATTCTGTTCATTTCGTATTCTTCATCAAAAACTGCAATTCCATAACCCCTAGAAATCATAGCTGTTTGAAATAATCAAAATAAATATCTAAAAGTTATTTCTCCTAAATAATTATGTAATGTAAAGTCAAAAGCAGAAGCTAATAGATACTCAACAATTGAATCGAAAGTTTCAACAATTGATAATTTTGATATTCCTTTTTCAAGTTTCTCTAAAAACTCTCTACTTTCTGGTGTATATCCTTTAAACATGTCGATATATTCTTCACTTGGGTCTAAATATTTATAAATTTGAATAAATTCTTCAATAAGCAAAGTGTCAACTCTTCTTGAAAATTTTTTTTCAAATTCCTTTACTTTTAGAACTATTTTTCTACTAACTTCTCATGATTTAATAAAACCATAAACTTCTTTACCATAAACTTCTAAAATTTCTTCATCAGTAATATCTTCATCACTAATTAATTCAAAAAGCTCATCTTTTGAATTTTTTATATTATCCAATTTTAGATAAGCGTTAATAAATGTAGCACCTATTTCACTTCAAAAATCGTCACTTCTATAAAACATTTTAACTCCCCTTAATTGTTTAAATTTTTATTAGTAAAAGCAAGAGGTAAAAAATCACTTACTTTAAACGAACCTAAGAATTCATTTTTATTATAAACCCAAACTTCTTGGTTTTCAAAAAGTAATTCAAAAAGAGTTTGTCTACATGTTCCACATGGAGAACCAAAACCCTCAGAATCTGTATATAATGCAACTAATTCTACATCATTCTTATCATAACCTTGTGCAATCATTTGTGGTAATGCAACTCTTTCTGCACAAATAGAAGGATTATATGCTGCATTTTCAACATTTACTCCCTTTATTTTAGTTCCATCTTTTAAATAAATAACACACGATACTCTAAAATTAGAATATGGTGTATAAGCATTTTCTCTTAATTCTTTTAATTCAATATATACATTTTCTTTATTTAAATTCATTTTTTAGTCCTAACTATTTGAATAGATTCTCTATTGTTGTTATTAATGCTGGTAAATAAATTAAAAATCCAATAACAACAGATAATAAAGCATTAATAATACTTGCAGCTGCACAAATATCTTTAATTTTTTTAGCTTGAATATTATATTCAAAACTCAATAAGTCAACAAAGTTTTCAATTGAAGTGTTAACAAACTCAAAACCAGTTAAAACTCCAATTGTAAGCATAACAATCGATCACTGAGTTGGAGTTAATCCTACTCAAATACCAAGACCAATTGCAAATATAACAATAATAAGATAAACAATTAAAGTTGACTCTTCTCTAAAAGCTGTAAAAATACCCCTAGCAGCATTTGCAAATTTATTTTTAACTCTAGTTCCTACTTTTGTTCTCTTTTTAATATCATTTCTTCTTGCCATTTGCCTACACCTTTTTTCTGCTCTTTTATTATACTTTAATTAACTTTTATTTCCTAAAAAAATAATGCCTTTTAATAAGGCATTATATATTCTAAATTTTGCTTTTCTAATATTTTATTAGTAAGTTCAAACATCTCTTTTTCATCTTCTTCACTAGTTTCGTGATCATAGCCCAAAATATGCAATAAACCATGAGTGAATAACCAAGCCATTTCCTCTTTTATTGAATGATTATATTTTTGAGCTTTTCTTTGAGCTTCATCGAAAGTAATAAAAATATCACCTATTTCTTTAAAACCCAATTGCTCATAAATTCCAAAATCATCATCTATTGGGAAAGAAATTACATCACCAACATAATCTTTTCCCCTGTAATTATTGTTAAGTTCCTTTGAATTTAAAGGATCAATATAATTAACTGATAAGCTTAAAATTTGATCTATTTTCAATATTTCTTTAGTTGATTTTAATAGGTTATTAAATAATAATTCATAACCTATTAAATCTTCATCTGTTTGATAATTAAACTCTAATAAATCTTTCATATTTTCTCCTAGTTTTTAAAAAGCGTTAGACATTAAATAAGATAATCAAGATATTTTATCTCCAAATATTAAAACATTATTTTTTGGGTATTTTATACTACCAATATTATTAATATTTATTCTTATTAAAGAATTACTATATTCTAATTGAGAAGAATATACAAACATACTTCCTTGATTAGTTTCTAAGATTATATAATCAATTAAATTTATATTCAAACTTTTATCACTTATTAAGTATAAATCAGAATTAATACTTCCCGAATCATCAATATATTCTTGAACAAAAACTGATCCTTGAAAAATTTGTTGCTTTTTAATTACTGAAAGTGAAAATATGAAAGTTGTAATTGCAAAAAGTAATATAACTAATACTCTAATCTCTTTTTTCATTAAATTACCTCCACTCTTTTTTCAAAAAAATTTAAATAAGCTAAATCATGATCACACATGATTACTAAACTATTACTTTTGTATTCCATAAAAGCCTTAAATAAAAAATATGCTGTATGTTTATCAACATTACTTAAAGGTTCATCAATAAGAAGCAAATCTCTATCAATAAAAAATAAACTTATAAAATTTATTATTTGTCTCTGTCCTTTACTCAAATTATTTCCATTATCAGTAATTTGCTTATTTAAATCTATTTTGTTTCTTTCCAAAATTTCTAATATTTGAAGTTTATCAAGTAATTTTAGATCTATTGAGTTTTTAAATTGTTGCATATTTTCTCATACTGTTCCTGAAAATAAATAATCATATTGACCAAGATAAAATACTTTTTCTCTATATATATTCAAATCAGCTTCTCTAAATTCAGAAGTTCCATTAATAAAAATATCTCCTTCATAATTATTAAAATGAGAGGACAATAATTTTAATAATGTAGTTTTTCCACTTCCGCTCTTTCCATAAATGAAAGTATTTTTATCAAAATTAAATGAGAAATTATTTAACAAACAATTATCATTTACATACTTATATAAATTATTTACTTCTATACTTTTAACTTCTTTAATAATTTTTAATTTATCATTAGTACTATCTTCATTTTCAAATAATAATTTTAAACTTTTATCTGCAATTATTATTTCTTGCAAATCTAAAACATAACTTGTTAAATTTGAAAAAAAGCTATTTATATAGATACTAATGGATGTATAAAATAATAAATCAGCTAATGAAAATTTATTCTTATTAATATAAAAATATGAAATATAAAATATAAGATAAAAAAATATTTTGTTAATTAATATAAAAGCAATATCAGATTTATTACTAATAAAAAATATTTTTTTAGATTCGTTCATTGATGATTTAAAAAATTTAAAATTTTTCTTCTTCATCTCTAACTCAATTCTCTTATATTTAATTTCTTCAAAACCGTCTAGTAATTCTCTGTAACTTGAAGAAAAATTTATCATTTCCCTTTCTCTTTTTAATTTTGATTCCCTAAGTAAATAGAAAATAAATAAAGATAATATAAAGCAACTTAGATTTTGTATAATTACAATTGTTAAAATAAATGGAGAAATTATTAGTAAAAATATGGAAGCCATTATAAATAAAACAAACTCTAATGGTATAGAGATTATAGTTTGATTTATAAATTCTGAAATTACATTTATGTGACTTAATTTTTTAATTCATTCTTCTTTATTTACTGAATTAAACTTTTCAATTTCCAATTTTAAAATATTATTTTTATAAGTCTTATAAATTTTATTTGTAACTTTCATTTTTATTTTATAAATTATTTTATTTAAAAAATAAGATATAGAAAGTTGAACAATCATGACACTTATAAATAATATAAAAATTAATTTTATGGTGTTTGAGTGATTTAAACTTATATTTTCCATATATACTTTTAAAAAATTATTACTAATTATAATTAAAATATTTGTAATCATAGATATTAAAAAAATAAAAAATATTTCAAGTTTAAAATCTTTCATGAAATTAAATCAATTAAAGATGGTTTTATTTTTGAAATCAATTTTTTCAATAAATTTTGAAATAGCCAAATAACCTTGATAAGCCCTTTTTAATTCATCTTTATTAATTCATATTAAATCGTTATTATTTGGATCTGCAATCAGATAATTATCTTTTCTTCTTTTATAAACAATTATAAAATGTTCAAGTTGATTTGTATTTAATACATTAAGAACTATAGGATCTGTTATTTGCATTTGCTCAAATTCTTCAAAACTACAAAGATATGAACTAATTTCAATTTTGTATTTATATAAAATCTTTTCTATATCATACAAACTTAACATTTCATCATTAAGACTATTATTAAACTTAATTTCTTCAATACCAAAATTTTTATTATGAAAATAATTAATTAACATAGTGGATACAGCTATTCCGCAATCATTTTCACTTTTTTGAGTTAAAAATTTATATTCCAAATTTATCACCAATTAATTAATCGACATATAAATAAAAAATATGCATTTTTGATGCATATTTTGAATTATTAATTTATAAATTTTTTAATTAGAATTTTACTGCAAATCTTATGAATTCAATTGCTTCTCATTTTAAATTAACTTTTTTAGGTCTTCCTTTTATAAAGAAATTAAAAGAAAATTCATCATTTTTATAGTCATTTAGTGTTGCTGAAAATTCATTAAATGATTCAATTGGTTCAATTACTTTTAAATAAAAGAAACTTCCAATACTATTTATTAATAAATCCTTTGACTTAACTACTCTTTCAGCTCCTGCACTTCCTACTTCTAATATATATGGATCTTTAAGTTCATTTATATTATCAAGTAATACAGAAAGTTTTTCATTTGCTTTTATTAAAGAATCAAAATCTATATTTTTTTTAGAAAAGTCTTTATTTTCAACAAGTACTTGAAGAACTGTTGATTCAAAATCATTTACTATATTAATTTCATAAAGTGAAAACTCACACTCATTAACAATTTCTTTTACTTTATCTAAATAGTTATTTTTAACAATTTCTAATGACATGCTTACCTCTTTTATAAACTTATTTTATATTATTTTATTTAAAAATATAAAAAAGATAATGAATTAACTTTAGAAATTAAATGAAAGTTGTTCATCATCTTTTAAATTATCTGTTATTTTTAATTTAGTAAAAATTTCAATTTGTGTTTGTGTAACTTGAGTTCTTTGTTTCAAATCACTTACACTTGTTATTTGTCTCTCACTTCTTGCATTTACAATTGAATTTGCCACAGCATCTCCAAGAGAATCAATAACATTAAATGGAGGAATCAGAATTTTTTTACCTTCCTCATTTTTAAATATAACAAATTTATTTCCATTAGAAATATTGAAATCAATATTTCTAATTTCAACCCCTCTTGCAAACATTTCCAATAAAACTTCATATATAGTAATTAATGAATTTTCCTTTGCAGTTACAGGTAATTTATTATTTTGTCTATGTTTAATATCATCAATTGCTGCTTTTACAGCTTCTTTTCCTTTTAAAGCAGTTTCTAAATCAAAGAAATCTGCTCTAGTTGAAAATCAAACTGCATAATATTCTTCTGGATAATAAATTTTGTATCAAGCAACTCTATAAGCCATAAGTACATAAGCTGTAGCATGTGCTTTTGGAAACATATATTTAATTTTTAAACAACTGTTAATGTATCATTCAGGAACATTATATTCTTTCATAAGATCAATTCATTCTTTTGAAAGACCCTTTCCTTTTCTAACACTTTCCATTATATTAAATGCATTTGAAGGATCTAATCCCATTGACATTAAATAAACCATAATATCATCACGACAACCAATTACTGATGAAATATTTGCAATACCATCTTTTATTAAAGATTGAGCATTTCCAACATACACATCTGTTCCATGACTTAATCCAGAAATTTGAACTAAATCTGCAAATGTTTTTGGTTGTGTTTCTTTTAACATATTTCTGACGAATTGAGTTCCGAATTCTGGAAGTCCTATTGCCCCTGTTGTTTCACCAAGTATTGATTCTGAATCAATATTTAGAGCTGAAAGTTCAGAGAAAAGTGAATAAACAGTTTTATCATCTGTTGGAACTTTAATTGGGTCATATCCAGTTAAATCATAAAGCATTCTTAAAGCTGTTGGATCGACATGACCTAAAATATCCATTTTAAGTAAATTATCGTGAATTGAATGAAAATCAAAGTGAGTTGTTTTTCATTCACTATTAGAATCATCAGCTGGAAAATTAACTGGAGTGAAATCTTCTATTTCATATTCCTTTGGAAGAATAATAATTCCCCCTGGGTGTTGTCCAGTAGTTCTTTTTACACCAGTTGAAAGACTTGCAAGTCTTTCAACTTCTGCTTTACGAATTAAATCTAAATTAATATTTTGTTTTTCAAAGTAGCCCATTGTGAATCCATATGCAGTTTTTTCAGCAACAGTTGAGATTGTTCCAGCTCTAAAGACATTGTTTTCACCAAAAATTTGTTTTGTAAAATTATGAGCAATTGGTTGATATTCTCCTGAGAAATTTAAATCAATATCTGGAACTTTATCCCCATCAAAACCTAAGAAAGTTTCAAAAGGAATATCGTGACCATCTCCAATTAATTTTGCACCACATTTAGGACAATCTTTTTTAGGTAAATCATAACCACATCTATATTCTTCTGGAGTTTCAAAATCACAATATTTACATTCTTGACATCTATAATGAGCTTTTAATGGATTTACTTCTGTAATAAGTGAAGTTGTTGCAACAAATGAACTTCCAACAGATCCACGACTTCCAACTAAATATCCATCATCATTTGACTTTTTAACAAGTAAATGACTTATTCAATAAACCACAGCAAAACCGTGTTTAATAATTGAAGCTAATTCTTTTTCTAAACGAGCTTTAACAATTTCTGGTAGTTGTTCACCATAAAGTAATTTTGCATTTTTATAACATTCATCAGTTAAAAGTTTATCAACATTTTCAATATTTGGTGGATATGAGCCTGACCTTATAGGACTAATTTTTGAATCTATTAAATCAGCAATTTTATTTGGATTTTCAATTACTAGTTCATTAATTAATTCACTATTTTCCAATCATTTAAAATCCTCTAACATTTCATTAGTAGTTCTTAAATGTTGATCAGGATTATCTTTCACTCTTTGTTTGAAATCATAAAGTGGATGATAAGATCCTCCAAGTCCTTTTGTGTTTATATAAATATCTCTAATTTTTTTAAGCTCTAAATCAATATAATGAGCATCACTTGTTGCTATAACTGGAACATTTACTTCTTTTGCAAATTCAATGATTATTAAAATTAATTTTTTTAATTCATCCATTGTTAAATCTTCAGTTTGAATTAATTTTTTATAAACACTTAGTGGTTGAATTTCAATGTAATCAAAAGTTTTTATTGCTTCTTTTAGCATTTCATATGTTCCAGTTCTTGCATATTCAAAAACCATACCATTTATACATCCACTTCCAATTAGAATATTTCCTTTTTCTCTAAATTCTAAAAGCTTTGATTGAAATATTTTTGGAGATCCTAAAAAATTATCAGTATGTGAATAAGAAATTATTTTATATAAGTCTTTTAAACCTTCTTGATTTTTTGCCAATACATTTACATGAAAACCTCTAGATCTTCTAAAGTTTTCATTTTCATATTTATCTTTATTAAATTTATCTCAATCAGAATCAAAATCAATTGGAAGAATTTTTTTAGCTTCACTTCACATGTGTTCATACATATTTGTTAATACTTCTGCATCATAATCAGCACGGTGAGCAATTTTTTCATCATAAAGAATTTGATATGCTTTAGCAACAGTTCCTAATCTATGATTTTTAAGTTTTGGTTGAAGAACTCTTGCAAGAGAAAGAGTATCAATAACTGTATTTGTCAATTCACCATAACCAAGTTTTTTTGCATAAGTTTGTAAAAAATTAAAGTCGAAATTTGCATTATGGGCAACCAATATTCCATCTTGAATTATTTCCATTATATTTTTAAATTCAACTTCAATTGAATTTTTATCTGCTAACATTTCATTTGTAATATGAGTAAGCTCGGTTGTAAATTTTTTCAATGGTTTTTTAGGTTTTATGAAAATATCATATTTTTTTGAAGTACCTTCTGCATAATCATATACGTTTGCTCCAAATTCAATTATTTCATCATGTTCAGGAGAAAGACCTGTTGTTTCTAAGTCAAAAACAACAAATTTAGCTTCTCTTAAATTCTTTTGTTTTGGATTCTTTACAAGTCATACTTCATCTTGAAGCATTACTACTTCACTACCATAAATTAATTTAAGTTGATTTTCAGGTTCAACACCCTTATTAGCAGCTAACAGAGCATAATATGCTTCAGGAAATGATTGAACATTTAAATGATCAGTAATAGCAATTGATTTTCAACCAAATCTTTTTGCAGCTTCAATATAATCTTTTGCACTACTTACTCCATCCATTACAGACATTTTTGTATGAGTATGTAATTCAACTCTCTTAAATTTAGCTTCATCTTTTCTAAATACTTTTTTTGACTCTATTTTTTTATATTTATTTATATAGAAAATATATGTTTTATCAAAACTTGAAAAGTTAAAATTCCCATTAAACGAAACTCAATCACCTTTTCTTATAATTTGATTTTCAAATCCAGTCATTTGTTGCTTTGTTTCTTCTGTTATCTCATCAAAAAAAGTTGGATCATTATTTCTTTGAAAGAAAATACACATAACTGATGAAGTTCCATCACTAATGGCAATATTATAAATATTTCTTCCAGCTTTTGATTGTCTAATATTTTTAGAAATCACTTCACCATGAATTGTAACGTTTTGTGCGTCTTCTTCTAAATCAACAATTTTATCATAAGTTGCAATATTTAAAATATCGTCATTTGATCTATATTTTGGTTTTGAAAGAGTTGGTGGAGATTGTTTTTCAAAAAGTTCATTTTTATTTGTAGATATAAACTGACTTGCTTTCTCATATTTTTCTCTAGTTGATTCTAAAACATCAACTTCTAGATTTTCTTTAACTCTAATTTCTAAATCAACATTTCTAAAACCATATTTCAATAACTTATTTTTATAATATTCTTTATGCTCTTCTAAAAGTAATTTTTCAGTTTCATTTGAAACATTAAAAAATACCATTCTATGATCATTAAAATAATCAACTGTTGATGGAGAAAGAATTTTTATTGTTCCTGTTTTAACTTCTGCTTTTTGTTCTTTTACATATTCAATATGATTTCAAATTAAATCTTTTGAATAATTATTATCTTCTACTCAAAGATTTAATTTTGTAGATACATAAGTATTTGTCAACATAGTTGTTTCAATTTTATGTAATAGATGAATTGGCAAGAAGTTTTTAATTTTTATAAATACTCTTAATTTATTCGATGTATTACTAAATTCTGCTTCTTTATAAAAGTGAGCTTGATCAAAATATGTTTCTTCTTGTTCATCTAAAAAAACATTTAAGCTATCAAATAATTCTTTAACTTGTTGATGCATATTTCAAACTTCTCCTTTTGTACTATTACATTATAAAATCTTTTATTGTAATTATCACAAATAATAATAAAAATAAAATTGCTCCTGCTGAATTCACAATAATTTTATATTTTGTTGGTAATTCTTTTCTTATTATCATTTCTATAAAATTTTCAAGTAATCTATAACCATCTAATGGAGGTATGAAGATTAAATTTAATATAAATAAATTGGCACTTATTGTGGCAACATATAAGAAAAATTGTTCAGGACTTTGAAGCAATGTTGCAGTTTGTTTTGCAACTCCCACAGGTCCTACTAAATTTGAAAATTTACCTGTAAAAATTCCACCAATTGCTTCTAATATTGAAAATGATGCTTTAAAAGTTTCACCTCATCCAGCTCCATATGCTTGTCCTGTAGTTTTATAAATTCGACTTGGAGCTGCAATCCCAACAGAACCATCAAGTGTCATAAACTCTGTGATTTTTGCTTCTTGATATTCTTGTAAAGCAACTCCACTATATTTATCGACCTTTTTATATGCAAAACTTATTTTTACATTTTCTTTATCTTTTGCCAAAGGTAAATTGTTTATAAAATTATAAACAGTTTTCTTATAGTCAACTGCTTTATTGTTTAATAAATCATTTATTTTATCATCACATTTATCTTGTTCAGAATTTTCACTACATATGTTATCAAATAAAACATCATCATTTGATTTCATTGTTCAACCTCAAATTACATAGTCTTGACCAACATAATTTAAATTAATTCCAGCTTTTTCTTCTTCATTTTTAATAGCCAAAGCAGCAACTTTATTTTGATCATAGATTGAACCAAAATAACTCATATCATTTCTTTTTTCTCCAATTGCTGCAAAAATTGATGTAAATAAAAGTAAAGCTACAAATAAATTCATAGCAGGTCCTGCTAATATAAAAAACATCTTTTTTCATCTTGCAATGTAATCTAATTTTCTCTCATCAGGAACTACTACATCTTCTCTATCTTTTGGTGCATCTGCTTTATCTGATGCAATTGAACAATACCCCCCTAATGGAAATGCTCTAATAGAAACTCATGTTTCTTTTCCTTTGAATACAAAAATTCTTGGCCCAAAACCAATTGAAAATTCATAAACATATGCTTTGGACATTTTTGCAACAATTAAATGTCCAACTTCATGAATAGTTATTAAAAGTAACATAACAATTATTCCAATAATAAATGCTAATACAACCATTCCTGTACTAACTTCACTCATGCTTTATTCCCCTATTCTTGATATTGTTTTTTTTCTTATTGCAGCATCATAATCAAGTATTTGCTGATAAGTTGTTAATTCAATATTTTCACACTCTTCAAATATTATTTCAACAATTTCTGTTATTTGATGAAATTGTATTTTTTCATTCAAAAAGTATTCAACACAAATTTCATTTGCTGCATTTAAAGCAATTGATTTTGAATTTTTCAATTCAATACATTTCAAAGCAAATTTTATAGGTTTAAATCTGTTTTGATCAATTTCTTTTAATTCCAAATTTATTAAATCATTAAATTGTAAATTTTTTTGTCTATCATATGAAATTCTTTTTGGATAATGTAAAAAGTAATTTATTACTTGTTTCATATCAGGTACAGACAATTGTGCTTTAATTGATCCATCTTCAAATTCAACCATAGAATGAATTATTGATTGAGGGTGTAATAAAGTTACAATATTTTTAATTTTAAATAAATGATATGCTTCTAAAATTTCAAAAGCCTTATTAAACATTGTAGAACTATCAATAGTTATCTTTTTTCCCATATCTCAATTCGGATGTTTTAGTGCATCTTTTAATGATACATTTGCAGTTTCTTGTAATGTTAAATTTCTAAAACTACCCCCCGATGCAGTAATAAATAAAGTATTTACTTTATTTTCATTTTCTAAACATTGAAAAATTGCACAATGCTCTGAATCAATTGGATATATTTTTGTTTCACTTTTTTTAAGCATCTCATTAATCAAATTTCCAGCAGTAACAAATGATTCCTTATTTGAATTTAATAAAATTAAATTATTTTCAATTGATTTTAATGTTACTTGTAAACCAAAAAAACCACTTAGAGCATTAATGACAATTTCATCTTTATTTGAAAATAATTTTAAAATATCTTCATTATAAAATTCAATATTTGGGTATTTTATTTCTAATTCACTTAGTTTTTTTGTTGAATAAATTTTTTTTAAAGTTGGAAATGAATGTAAAAAAGATTCAACTTGTGAATCATTTTTACCTACGCTAAGTGCTATTAAATTAAATTTATCTTTATTTTCTTTCAACAATTCTATACATTGTTGTCCAATATTTCCTGATGCTCCAAATAGTATAATATTTTTTATCATATTATATTAAAGCAGCACAAGATATAAAGATAAATAAAATGAACAATGAGAATATGATTGAGTCTAATCTATCTAATGCTCCCCCATGACCTGGTATTAAGTTTGAATAGTCTTTTATTTTAACTTGTCTTTTTACTCATGAAAATAGTAAATCTCCAAATAAACCTATTATTGGGAAAACAAGAGATAATAATATATACATAATAACTTCAAGAATAACTGAAGTAGATCCTAAACCTTGCATAATTTCTCTTAAAGGTTGAAACTCTTTTAATGGTGTTACAAATTGGAAAATCATTGCAAATACTATTCCAGTTCCACTTGCCACACCCATACCAATTAGTGCTCCTTCTCAAGTTTTTTTTGGACTAATATTTGGACTTAGTTTAGTTTTTCCAAATCTCATTCCACCAAGATATTGAAATGAATCACTTAAGATAATCATTAATCATATTCAAACTATTGTATTAAATGAGAACATTGCTCTATCTCTTTCACCATTTGATGAACTTAAAGCCAATGATGTAACTGAAAATGCTTTTAATGCAAGAATAATGATTATTGTCATTACAACATTTATTAAAGCATTTTTCTGATTAATTCTTTTATCTGCAAAACCAATTATCATTGTTATAAATAAGTAAATAGTTAATAAAACTGGAAATTGTCATGCTCCAAATCAACTAGTTGCTCCAGTTAAATTCATAGCTTTATAAAATGAAAAATCATATAGAATTTCACTTGATGGAAAAATAAATAGAATTATTGATAGTGTAATTAACAATACCTGATAATATCATTGTTTAAATCCCATTGTTTTGTTCATTTCAAAATTACAAATTCCTAATAAACCAATAGTCAATATTATTGAAGTATAAGACGCAGCTTCTGATGGTGTTTCTATATATGTTTTTAATGAAGTATAAACAGCTCCAGAAACAACAAAACCTAAAAGTAAAACAAGAAGAACTAAAGTTGAAAATACTCTTGTTCTTAGATTTCTTTTTACAGAGTCTAATTTGAATCTATTATTACCGATTTTATCATCTGTAATTGGATCAATTTCAACAGTATCTGTTATTTCAAAATCTTTATCATTAATTTTCATCTTTTATTCCTCCAAATCTTCTATCTCTATTATTATAGTCATTTATTGCTAAGTTTAAATCTTTTTCTTTAAAGTCTGGTCAATAAATATCTATAAAGTAAAGTTCTGCATAAGCTAACTGTAACAACATGAAATTGCTAAGTCTCTTTTCTCCACCAGTTCTTATTAATAAATCAACTGCGGGACAATTTTTTGTATACATATTTTCAAAAATATTTCTAATAGTAAAGTCATTAACTTTTAATAAATTACTATTAATATTATTTAATACGATTTTAAAAGAATTTTCCACTTCTTCAAATGATCCATAGTCCAAAGCTATTTGAACAGTTATCTGGTCTAAATCCTTTGTTTTTTCTTCAATTTCTTCAATTGATTCTCTAGTTTTCTGAGGAACTTTATTCCTTCTGCCAATTCAAATTACTCTAATTCCCTCTTTGATATATTTTTCTTGTTCTTTTTTTGAAAATATTTCTCTTGGAAACTGCATTAAATAATTTACTTCTTCTTTTGGTCTATTTCAATTTTCTGTTGAAAAACAAAACATAGTAACATACTTAATACTATTTTTTTTACACTCTAAAATTGTTGGATAAATATTTTCCATACCAATTTTATGTCCATATGTTCTTGTTTTATTTCTTTGTTTTGCTCATCTTCCATTACCATCAAGAATAAAAGCAATATGTTCTAACTTTTTAATAAATATCCCTCATTTTTATTTAGTTACTTGTAACTCTCTTAATGGTGTTGTTAAATATTGATAACCATCTTTTGTAACTAAGATATCATCTTCAATTCTAACTCCCCCAATTGTTGGAATATAAATTCCTGGTTCTACAGTAACACACATTCCTTCTTGTAATGTTTTGTTTCCTGCAACAGAATTATATGGTTCTTCATGGATTTCAATTCCCAAACCATGACCTGTTCCATGAGTAAAGTATTTACCATAACCTTTACTGTCAATATAGTCATAACAAATTTTATGAATTTCATTTCCTTTAATTCCAGGTTTAATACTTTCAATACCTAATTGTTGTGATTTATATACAATTTCATATATTTCTTTTAGTTTTTCATTGTCAGTATTGCCAACTGCAAAAGTTCTTGTCTGATCAGAACAATATCCATTGTAATAGCATCCCATATCTAAAGTTACGAATTCTCCAAGTTCAATTTTTTTATCTGTTGGTACAGCATGAGGCATACTTCCGTTTTCTCCACTTGCAACAATTGTGTCAAAACTTAATTTTTCAGCCCCATTTTTCAAGAATGAATCACTCACAAATCTAGCAAGTTCTTTTTCGCTCATTCCTGGTTTAACAAAATCTAAAACTTCTAAAAAAACTTTATGAGTAATATCACATGCCTTTTTAATTTGTTCAATTTCTCATTGATCTTTTACCATTCTAATTGCATCAAAATTGTAAGCAATCATTTCTGAATTTAATTTTTCTTCAAATATTTTTGAATCTTTTACAAAAACTCAATCACTTTCAAATACTACTTTTTTAATATTATTGTTTGCTATTTCATTATTTATTAATTCATATAAATTTCCAAACTCCAAAATTTCATCAATATTTGTTAATAATTTTGAATTTCTTGCAGCTGTAATATATCTTCCATCAACAAATAAATATGATTTTTTTTGAGTATATAAAATGTATCCCAATGATGATTGAAATCTTGAAAATCAATATCTATTTTGTGGTGAATTTAACAAAATTGCATCAGCACCTGTTTCATTTAAAATCTTATTTAATAATTCTTTTTTCATATTTTATCGCCTCTTCTTATATAACTATACAAAAAAAAGGAATAAAAAACCTTATAAAAGTATTTTTATATTCCTTATTTTTTTTGTTTGTGAACTTGGTGAGAATTACATTTAAAGCAGTGTTTTTTAACTTCGATTTTTTCTTTTCTCTTGTCATTTTTTGCTATGTAATTTTCTTCTTTACAAGTTGTGCAACGTAGAATAACTCCTTCACGCATACTTTTAAGCCTCCTTGATAATTCATTTAAGATATTAAGCAAATTAATAATACCAAAAAATATAATAGTTTTCTTATTTTTTTTAAAATTTGATACTTTTTTTAACAAAAGATGAATAAAAAATATTAATGATAATAATAAATTAGAAAATATTATCTAACTGTGTGATCTAGCAAAAAAAAAAAAAAAAATGTTGAAAAAATAAAATTATATAGTATTATCTATATAGATAGTTATCTATATAGATAACTATCTTAAGGAGGATATATGCTTAGAGTTTCTTTAGGATGTACATGTGAAGTTTGTACATGTACAGATTGTAAATGTGGTAAATAAAAAATAGAGTTTAAAACTCTATTTTTTATTATTACAGTTTGAACAGGTCATTAAATTTTTCTCCACTTGTAAATCAGATACAAAAGATTTTAAACTATTTACCATTTCTCTATTCACTTTATATATTTTTGAATTTTTATCTTTTATTGAATTAATTAAACCCACCTTTTCAAGTAATTTCATATGATAACTTAAAGTTGGTTGTGTAATATTCAAATTATCCAAAATATTTTGAGCGCATTTATTACAACCACAATCACATATCATATTTATTATTTGTAATCTTGTTGGATCGCCTAAAACCTTAAATATTTCAGCAAATTTTGTATAATTTTCTTTCATAAATGTCTCCTTAAAAATCATTTCAAGATTTAATAAAATTATAACAATTTTAAATTAATAAACTAATACTTAACAAAAATGTGTAAAATAATAATAGTAATTTAGGAGTGATTAAAGTGAGAAAATTACTTAGCGTAATTTCAGCCACAGCACTAGTTGGAACATCAACTTTAACTGTTGTTTCATGTAGTTCTAATAAATATTTTAAAGAATTTAAAAAATGAATTGATAATAAAGAATCATTTTTATTATATATTGGAGCAGATGACTGCACACATTGTATAGATTTTGAAAATGCAAAAAAAGATAATTCTGATAAATTTAATGAAAAATTAATGCAAATAACAACTGGTTATAATCAAACAATAGCAAATAATGAAAATGAATATCCAGAAACAATGACAGCTTTTGGTGAGAAGTTAAATAATGAAGTTGATTTTAGAGAATTTAAAACAGAAGAATTAGCAAATAATTTTAAAGAAAAATGAAGTAAAAATATAATCTCATGAATGGTTGATCAAGTAACGCCAATTTATAAAGATAAAACTTATGGAAATACTGGTACAAATGATACAGTTGCAACAAGATTATCAAAAAAAGCTGTTGAAGCATACTTTGATAGTTCTGATAATAAAGGAACTCCAATGTTTATTCTTATAAGAAATGGTAAATTAGTTTCTTGAAACGTTGGTTATTCAAAAAGTTCAGAAGTTGGTCATAGTG
This sequence comes from Spiroplasma diminutum CUAS-1, assembly GCF_000439455.1. Taxonomy (GTDB): domain Bacteria; phylum Bacillota_I; class Bacilli_A; order Mycoplasmatales; family Mycoplasmataceae; genus Spiroplasma_A; species Spiroplasma_A diminutum. The sequence continues at coordinate 668,863 of NC_021833.1, forward strand.
GAGTTGATATTGAGAAACTATTTGATCCAATTATTGAAGATATGAAATATAAAGAAATTGAAGAAAAAATGGTAACTAAAATTAACAATAGTGGCTCTTCTACTGGTGGAGGCGAAGGTGAAACTAGTGAGGATACATTAAGCTTTAATTATGCATTGAATGACCAAGATTTAATTAATAATTATTATTTAAATAAATAAAAAAATTAGTCAAATTCGACTAATTTTTTTATACTTAAATTTTAAATAGAAAAAAAGCACTTTATAAGTGCTTTTTTAATCAAGTCCGTAATAATGGTCCCCGGGGCCGGACTTGAACCGGCACGACCGCTTAAAGTCGCTGGATTTTAAGTCCAGTGCGTCTACCAATTCCGCCACCCGGGGATTAATATAAAAAATAAATGGTGTCCCGTATAAGACTTGAACTTATGACCCACTGGTTAAAAGCCAGTTGCTCTACCGACTGAGCTAACGAGACGTTAATAATAAAAATAAATGGCTGGGCTAGCAGGATTCGAACCGGCGCATGAGGGAGTCAAAGTCCCTTGCCTTACCGCTTGGCTATAGCCCAATTACTGGTGGGGAGTGACGGATTCGAACCGCCGAACCGTTAGGAGATGGTTTACAGCCACCCGCGTTTAGCCACTTCGCTAACTCCCCTTTAATATAATGTGGTGCTGACTAAAGGACTCGAACCTTCGACCTATTGATTACTAGTCAATTGCTCTACCAACTGAGCTAAGTCAGCAGTTATCCTTTTGTTTAAAAGTAAGAACCTTTTCAATTATACAAAAAAAGGGATTATAAAGTCAATAAAAAAAATAAAAAAAATAAAAAAAAGCACTCTGGGCGGAGTACTTATTTAATAGATCTAGAACAGTTAATATTATATATATTATAAATCTAAATATTATGTTCATTTGATAGGGCTAAATAAACATTATGGGCTAATGATTTTTTAAAACTATCCTAGACAAAATAATTATATTTTAATTGCTATATTATTTCAATATTTAAAAGCTAATTTTTTTAAAAAAATAATTAAACATCTTCATTTGTTAATAATTTTAAAATTAACTCTTCTTGATGAAGTTCTTTATTTAAAACTATTAATTCTTGTGCCTTCTGTTTGAAATTATCAATATCTTCTCTATTTGTATATAAAGTCATAATAACATCACCTTTTTTTACAAATTCATTTGAAGTTTTATTTAAATAAATTCCTGCTGCAAAATCTATACTCTCTTCTTTAGTTGCTCGCCCTGCACCTAAATGCATTGAAAGGTATCCTAATTGATCTGCACTTGCAAAACTTAAATACCCATCATTTTGAGCTAGAATTTGAATTGTATATTTTGTTTTAAAGTTATTTTCATAGTCTAAAATAACATTAAAATCACCATTTTGAGCTTCTATAAAGTCTTTTAATAAGTGTGCAGCACTTTTATCTTGTAAAACTTTATTAAGCTCTACTTTTGCTGTTTCTAAGTCTTTAAAGACATTATTTTGAACTAAAGTTAATCCCGCTGCAGTTACACACAATTCTATTAAATCTTCTGGTCCATTACCATTTAATGTATCTCATGCTTCTTTAACTTCTATTGCATTTCCAATTGCTCTTCCAAGTGGTTTATCCATATTTGTAATCATTACACTAACATTTCTTTTATGTTCTTTTCCAATAGTAATCATTGATTTAGATAATGCAATTGCATTATCTAAATCTTTCATGAAAGCTCCACTTCCCATTTTAACATCTAGAATTATGCTATCTGCTGGTATTACAAGTTTTTTTGACATAATACTTGATGCAATTAAAGGAATTGAATCAACAGTTCCTGTAACATCTCTTAAAGCATAAAGTTTTTTATCAGCTGGAACAATTTCACTTGATTGACTCATAATTGATATTCCAACTGTATTTAAAATTTCTTTAAATCTAGTTTCTGAAATTTCACCAGTTCAACCTGGACAGCTTTCCAATTTATCAATTGTACCTCCAGTTTGGCCTAAACCTCTTCCAGAAAGTTTTGCAACTTTTATTCCAAATTTTGCAACTAAAGGTGAAAAAATAAGACTTGTTTTATCTCCTACTCCACCTGTTGAATGTTTATCTGCTTTTAATCCATCAACACCATCTAAATTATAAGTTATTCCAGAATCGATCATAGCTTGTGTAAAAGAAGCTATTTCAGTTGGTGTCATACCATTAAATCAAACAGCCATATTAAAAGCTGACATTTGATAATCTTTTAGTGAGTTATTTACAAAAGAATTAACTGTTCAATATATTTCTTCTGCTGTCAATTCTTTGTTATTTTTTTTCTTGTCTATAATATTTGCAAAGTTCATCTTATTTTCTCCTAAGAATTCATATTAATAAAAGTTAGTTCTATTTTTTTTATCAATTCTTTTTGGCTTAATTCCAAGTTTTTTTGGATCTCAGTTTTTATAAAGATCGATATTTTTGTCTACTTCTTTTTGAACATTTTTTGTTAACATTTCAGTTTTAAGTGAAATAAATTTCTCTGGCATTAAAGGTTTTCCAAAAACTACTTTAATAACAAATTTACCATGTTTTCTTTTTTCAAATAATCTATATGAATCAATTATTGAAACTGGAACAATTGGAACATATGCCATTTGTGCTAATTTCATACTTGCAGGTTGAAATTCATTTGTTTCTTGTTTGGCACTACGAGTACCTTCAGGAAAGATTACAACTGTTCTCTTATATTCTGAAATTAAATCCTTTGCTTCTTTCATAGCACTTAAAGCACTTCTTGGACTATTTCTATCTATTTGAACATTATCTGTTAAATTCATAAAATGCTTAAATATTTTAGTCTTTCAAAGTTCTTTTTTTGCAATAAAAGCAACTGGTTGTTGTAAATTAAAATCATTAATTGCAAGCATTAAAATTGGATCTAAATTTGATTGGTGATTTGGTGCTAAAACAATACCTCTATCTAATCAATTTTCAATACCAATTACATCTATTTGCACATTTGCAATTTTTAATACTTTTCTAATTTTCTTTTTAACTCAGTTATATCTTCATTCTTCAGAATAAAGGTTTGGATCTTGCTTAATTTTTCTAGTTATTTTCTTTGCTTTTGCACTAACTCTCCAAATACTTCATGCATTAGTAAATAATCTTCATTTACTTACATAAGCCATTTCCTTCTTGTCTTTATTATCACTTGCCTTTTGATCTTCTTGTGTTAATTCTAAATGTTCCATAGTTAATACCTTTCATAATAGTAAACTGTAAATTCTTTGTAATTTTCTTCTTTTGTAAGATTAAAATCGTTTTTATCTCACTTGGGAGCATATTTATCTCCTTGATATTCTTCTTTAATGACACTGATGACAAGTTTATCTGCATAGTCAAAAGCAGTTGAATATATTTGAGAACCGCCTATTACAACTAGTTCTTCATTAGTAGATTTATACTTTTCTAAAATTTCTTTCAAATTTTTAGATATTTCAAGATTATTATAACTCTTTTCTAATTTTCTTGAAGTAATTAATATATTTTTTCTATTTGGCAACGGTTTAACAGAAAGTGACTCTCATGTGTTTCTTCCCATTAAGACAGTTTTTCCTTTTGTATAATTAATAAAATGTTGCATTTCTTCTTTAATATTTCAAGGTAATTGATTATCTTTTCCAATTATTCCACTTTCTGTTTGTGCTCAAAGAAAAGAAATCATTAAACAGCAACTGCTCCTTTAATTGCTGGATGACTTTCATAACCTTCAAGTGAAATATCTTCAAATTTAATATCAAAAATTGATTTATTTTCTCAATTAACTTTTAATTGTGCCAATTTTTTTGGCTCTCTTGTTAATTGTAATTGCAACTGTTCAATGTGATTTGAGTATATATGAGCATCTCCAATTGTATGTATAAAATATCGTGCTTTTAAATTACATTCTCTTGCAACTAATTCTAATAACAATGAATAACTTGCTATGTTAAATGGAACTCCTAGAAAAATATCTCCACTTCTTTGATAAAGTTGAAGATCAATAAAACCATCACTTGATACATAAAATTGAAATAATGAATGACATGGAGGAAGAGCCATTTGATTAACTTCTGCTGGATTTCAAGCAGAAATAATATGTCTTCTTGAAAATGGGTTTTCTTTAATATCATTTATAAGATTTTTAAATTGGTCAACTCCGTTAAAGTTCCTTCATTGTTTTCCATAAACTGGTCCCAATTCTCCATGTTTTTTTGAAAATTCATTATCAACTTTAATTTTTTCAATATATTCTTCTAAAGTCTCATTATTGAATTCATTTGATTTTTTAAATGTTTCATAAGGTCACTCATTTCAAATATTTACTTTATTATCAACCAAATATTTAATATTTGTATCTCCACTAATAAATCAAAGTATTTCATGAACTACTCCTTTAAAAAATACTTTCTTAGTAGTTAATAAAGGAAAACCTTCTCTTAAATCATATCTTGATTGAGTTCCAAATTTTGAAATAGTTCCTGTATTAGTTCTATCTTCACGTTTTTCATCATTTTTTAAAACATCTTTTACTAATTCTAGATATTGCTTCATATAATCACCAATAAAGATTATATATGAATTGAAAAAAATAAAAACCACAAAAATATTTGTGGTTTTTATTTTAAAAAACTTTTAATATTAATTTTTTAACAGTGATTTCAATTGTACCTTCTTGCAATTTAGAAACTAATTTTTTAGCACTTTTCAGATTAGAACTATTTGCCTCAAGAATATCTGCATGAATTATGTCCATATTGAATTTAAAATTTTCTATTATATTTTCACCTTTTTCAAGTTCTTCTTTTAAATTATTTAATTTATTATAATTTTCATTTTGTCCTGAGCTATATAAGTAAGCAAGTTCTGCTAAAACACTTTCAATATCAGATTGAGGTTGTCCAATTTTTTTTATTTTTGAATTTTCATTTTTAAAAGCTTTATTTAATAAATCTATTTGCATTCACAAATATATACTTTTTTGTCCACTAGAACCATTTGGATCAAAAGTTGTTTTTATCTCATCAATTTCAGTATCTAAAAATACTTCATCAAGACTATAAGTTTCTACTTCAGGATCTGGTTTTTCTCCCCCACCATTTCCATTGCCCCCTTCATCTGGATCAACACATGCTATAACAGAAGCTGATGAAGAAGCAATCAAAGTTGTTGTTGCTAATAATGTTAATATTTTTTTCATATTTTTTTCCTCCTATATTCATTAAAATTTTAAAGAATTCTTCTTGTGAAGATAGTGTTTTATCAAAAATATAAATAAACTGATTTTCTAATTATTTAGCTCTATTTATACTATTATTTTAAATATCTACTAACTCTTTTTGTCATTTTTATGTATTTTCTCAGATTTTTAATTTTGTTTTAAATAAATTTAAATAATTATTTAATGAAAAAGTAGCTGGAGAAGATATTGAATTTACTAATTTATATTCTTGGTATTTATTTAAATCTTCAATCATTAATTTTGAATTTGTTTTATTATAACCATAGAATATTTTTCATAGGACTTCTTTTCTTCAAAGATTTGCTTATTATATAATTTAACTAATTCACTAACTGTTTCACTATTTGATCAATTTTGAAATGTTTTTTTCAATTAAAATTAATTGCTATTCAAGCTTATTCTTTTCAAAATCACTTGTTATTAAAATTGAAACTTTATTATATAAAGAATAGCAGTATTGATTTAATAATAGAGATATTATTCGTATAAAATTTCACATATCATTTAATCAATTTGACTATAGATAAAAAACCTGCAGAAAAATTTGATTTTTGATTTGAAACTGCATTTTTCATTTCTGGATGATATTTTTCAAAAACACAATTTACATCTTTATTTAAATTAATATTATTAATAATCCCTAAAGTTGGTATACTAGTCAAAGACATAGTTCCCAACAACTATAATAATGTTTTTATTATTTTTATTTTACCTTTTTTCGACATACTCATGTCTAAATTAATCTTAACAAAAATATTAAAAAAACCAACTTATTAGTTAGTTTTTTTAATATTAAATAAATTTTCTAAATATTTAAAGCAACAGCAACTGAATAATTCTTTTCATGACTTATAGAAATTTCAATATTTTTATATATTGCATTTTCAATTACTGGCTTATTATTTTTATAAATAATATTTATTGTATTTGGAAGAACTTTATGTTCAACACATTTAATTAAGGCTTCTTTTGCAGCTCATCGACCTGATGCAAATTGTATTTGTGCCTCTTTGCTTTGCAATTCTTTTAAAAGTGTTATTTCTTGATCGTGTAAAAAGCGTTTTAAGAATTTATCTTCTAAATTAATTCTTTGATTTTCAATTATATCTATTCCTATTTTTGCCATAATTAATTCCAATACCCATTTGCAAAGTCAAAGTAATATTTAATTCAATACACTCCATTGTAAGTTTCAGTTCAAAACTCTTTTTGAACTTCAATTTTTGAAATACTATTTGCTCCCTCATTGTCAAATTCACCTAATTTCATTTCTCCTGAAGGAGAAATTTCAAGCCCTTTAATTAAGTAATTTGCAGTATATACTGTTGATAAAAATGGCATTGTATCTAAATTGTTTCTTGTTGTTGCATTTACATAATTTATACTTTTAAAGAAATTATAAGTTAATTTTGGATCTTTTAAAACTGTTGATAAATATCTTTTATTTGTTGTTGTAGTTGAAGCGTCAATATTATCTGCTAATATAACAAATGGGTTTTCAATTGAATTGCTATCTGCTCATTTATAAAAGCTAACCATTTCTTTTTCATTTAATCACGCTGAATGAATATCAGTTATATCGTCATCCCTAGTAGCTTTATAATATTTATCTAATGCATTTATTAATTCAACACTTGTAACTGATGTTTGTTGCTGATTTAGTCCATTGACAAAAATAGTAGAACCCATCAGCATTAATTCAGATGATAGTCTAAATACAGCTCTTGTATCTTGGGGCATTAATTCTATACAAGTAGAGATTGGTAAAGAAAATGGATTTGTAGTTGAATAACCTTCTGCCATAACATCTTCATAAATCAAGAAGAAATTTTTTAAATCCTTAACTTCTTTATTTGCTATCATTTGAGAACCAAGTACCATTAAAGGATCAAGTGCATATTTTGTAAAGCAAGCATTTGAATAAGTAAATCCAAAAATTGGAAGTGATGGTAAGGGAGAAGCTATTTTTCTAGACAAGGAATATTTTTTATAAGCATTACCTTCTAGAACTTTATTTTTTATTTGTTCTTCTGTCATATTTGAATAATCAACAAGTCCAATTTTCTGGTGGTCAGTTGCAAACAAAGGAAAACTTGCCATAAAACTAACTGTCATTGAAAGGATCATTCCTATTGCAAGACCATTAAATGCACCTAAAAGAGTATCAACTTTTCTAATAACTTTAATTCTTCTCATTTTTCTTTTAAATGTTTTATATAGAAAAAAACCAATTAAGTTTACAAATAAAAAGATAAATAAACATAAAAACATGTATAGCCCTAAAGCTGAAATAGTTTTTAAGAATTCATATGCAGCTCCAGACCCACTTATAGGTATTTCTCCTGTCCCAGGAAGAATTGAACCAATTGATTCTCCAATCATATTTCCCAGCGCAGAGAAAGCTTCAACAAGGCCTAACAATACTCAAAGTCTCATAAATAATGGATTTAATGAATTTGTTAAAAGTGCAGGAACAAAAAGTAATATTAAAACGATTATTAACTGTAAAATCAATATATAAAAGGTAATGAAAAATCCCCTTGTCATACCATATATTGTACTTCCAATAATTATTGCAAAAGCAAATATATCAAATAACCATCAAGGTCCTATATTAATCATATTGCTTTCACTCCATTCTCATTATTAACATTATACCAATATTATTATTTTATTTATAAACCTTATTTTACATTATAATTTATCTAGAAAGGCTTGAAATAGATGACAAGTTTAAGTTTTAAAAAAGTAGATCAAAATATAATAAATAAAATTATTGATGATAATCAATTATTTTTAACTGATTCAAAAAATCCAAATATAAAATATTTAATTAAAACAAAAAATAATCTAACAATAAGTATTTATACTACAAATACTGTATTAATTCAAGGAAATGATGCTCAATTATTTGCTTTAAAATATAATTTACAAAGTGACATTAATGTTACAAAACCCTTAAGTTTGGAACTACCAAATATTGGTTGTGATGAAGTTGGTGTTGGTGATTTTTTTGGTCCATTAATAACTTGTTGTGCTTATGTAAATAAAGATTTTATTTTAAACTACCCTGAACTAACAAATAGTATTACAGACTCTAAAAAAATTAATGACTTAAAAATAATTGATTTATTTGAACAACTAAAAGATAAAGTCAAATGAGAAGTTTATATTCTTGACAATTCAAAATATAATAAGGCATATGATATCTATAAAAATACTCATATCTTAAAAGCGATTTGTCATAATCAAGCTTTAAAAAGACTTTTTAGAAATAATAACGAATTGATTGGACAACAAATAATAATGGATCAATTCGTTGATAAAAAAAATTATTATAATTATTTAAAAGATCAAGAAGTTGTAATAGAAGATATATATTTTGAAACAAAAGCAGAATCAAAATATATTTCAGTTGCAATTGCAAGTATTATTGCAAGATTTCACTTTTTAAAAGAAATTGAAAAATTGGAAAAAGAATTTAATATTAAACTTCCTTTAGGAGCTAGCAATAATGTTAAAGATTATGTTAATACATATAAAAAAGAATTTCCTTTAGAAGTTACAAAATTTATTAAATTACATTTTAATAGTAACAAATAAAAAAAACCCATATTTATATGGGTTTTTTAAATCTCAAAGATGGACGCATTGAGAAAATGTATTAAATTTTAATTAATACTTGAAATACAGAGTGTTAGTAATTTACTAACACGACTATATTATATTCTTAAAAAAAAAAAAAAAAATTATTTCAATTCAACTTTAATTTCTTTTTTATAAATATATTTTATTTTAGCTTCGTCTAGCATTTTTTTAGCTATTTTATTCTCAATAGTATCAATATATTTATCAGATGAATATATAATTTTTTTTATTCCTGATTGAATTATGCTTTTTGTACATTCATTACAAGGAAATAAACTAGTGTAAATTTCACAACCTCTTACAGATTCTTTTGATGAAAGAATAGCATTTAATTCTGCATGAACAATATAAGGATATTTAGTGTCTTTTAAATCTCCTTGTCTATCTCATGGATAGTTATCATCGTTTAATCCTCTTGGAAGTCCATTATAACCTGTTGAAATGACTTGTTTTAAATCATTTACTATTACACTTCCAACTTGTGTTGTAGGATCTTTACTTCTCATTGCATTTAATTGAACCATTGCTAAAAAATAAGTGTCTCAATCAATATAATTATCTCGTTTTTTCATATTATCAATTCCCTTTTAAGAGCTAATACTTCCATCTGAATTCATAAATCAATCTCAACCATTCTTTTTAAAGATTATATTTGCAGAATCACTTGTCATTAAATTTCGTCTTACATATAGTTGTAAAGTAATTGCTGAATAAGGATCATGAGCTGGTGAATAGTATGAAATTAATGAAAGTGTTAAAGGTAATATAAATGAAATAGTCAATATAACTATTGGAATTATAATTAATTTATCCATAGTATTTTTTTTATAAATTGAAAGTAAATATATACTTGATGATATTGCAGCTGAAGCAATTATCATTATATATAAATGCATTTGACCTAAAAATAATGGATAAATTACTAAACAAAAGATTGGAAATACCATTCTATTTTTTGAAAATAATTGAATTGGTTCTCTTTTTTTATCTCATGTTGTTACACCCAATACTCCAACAACACTTGCCATAAATCCTAACCCACCTGAAAAAACAGCCATTTGATCAGGAACTGCAGCACTCACAAAGAATCCAACTAATGGATAAGTAATAAAGATTGCAAGAGCAAATCTAAATGATCCAATTAATCCTTCAGTATATCTTGCTATTTTAATTACTCCACCTGTTAAGAATATTATTTGAATGAATGCCATAATAGCTCCATTTGAATTTGCAGTAAATCCATATGTAAATATTCTTCATCATTGTTGACCCACAATTGTTAAATTTCTATTTGTAGCTCCAAAAAATAAGTCTAATGATAAACCATTAATATTTGGAAATCACAAAAATGATAAAACCATTGTAACTAAAGGTAATATAAAAAACATTGAGACTAGAATAATTGAAATAGGTGTATTTCTATTCATTTTTTGAATAGCTTTTTTAAATTTTATGTTTGATGATTTTGATGGATCTTTTAAAATTTCTACCATTTCTTCATCTGAAATATATTCTTCTTTGTCTTCTTTTTCATTTTCCCTTAGAGAATCTATTTTTGAAAAATACGGTTTTAACTTAGTTTTAATTGTTTCTAAAGAAGAAACACTTAATGTTAAACCTTCTAATGAGATTTCAATATCACTGTCACTTAAAGCAATATTTATTATTTCTATTTTTTCTCTTTTTTGAGTTTTTAAATTCTCTTTTATTTCATTTAAGTTTTTATCAGAGCTTGCAGGAGAACCTACAGTTACTCTTATTATTTTATAATCAGCTTTTGGATTTATTAAATAAGAAACATATTCATTACTGTAGTTTTCTAAAGCTTTATATTTTTCAACTTTAACAAAATAGTGAACTAAACTTAATTTTAATTCATTAAAATTTGCCATATTATTACTCACCTATTCTTTAAACATATTGATTTTATCATTAAATTCAATTGGTAATTCACTTATTAATTCAATTTTTTCATTTGTAATTGGATGATTAAATGCAAGTTTATATGCATGTAAATACTGACCAAATTCTTCTTTCATATCTTCTCTAAATGCATATATCGGATCTCCAACCACTGGATGTTTTATAAATGCCATATGAACTCTAATTTGATGAGTTCTTCCTGTTTCAATCACACAACTTATTTTTGTATGATTTTGATAACGCTCTAATACTGTAAAATTTGTTATTGCATGTTTTGAATTTATATCTGTTGTTGTCATTTTCTTACGATCACCTTTATGTCTACCAATAGGTGCATTAATTTTTCCCGCATTTGGTTCAACAACTCCATGAACTAGAGCTATATATTCTTTATGAATTTCATTATTTGCCAACATTTCTGTCAATCTTCTATGTGCTTTATCATTTTTAGCAACAATCATTAACCCTGTTGTCATTTTATCAAGTCTATGAACGATTCCAGGTCTCAAAACTCCTCCAATAGAAGATAAATCTTTAATCTTAAATAAAAGTCCATTAACAAGAGTTCCACTTGGGTTTCCAGCAGCTGGGTGAACTACAAGAGCATTTGGTTTATTAACAACTAATAAGTCTTTGTCTTGATAAACTATTTCAAAATCAATATCTTCTGGTTTAGCTTCAAGTTCTGTAGGTTCTTTTAAGTTCATTTTGATCAAATCATCTTTTAGTAAGTTATATTTAACACTAACTTGTTGGTCATTTACAAGTACATCATTTGATTCAATTAATTTTTGTACATAACTTCTAGAAAAATCATATTCTTCTTTTAAAAAATCAGTTAAAAACTTATCTAATCTACCTGAATCTTGTTCTAATTTAATTTCCACTTGTTCCATTGTTAACCCCCTTTTTAAATTTTTTTCATTCATTATGTATTTCTTTATTTGTTTTTAAATATTGTTTATATGTAATGCTATTTTCATTTTTTTTAAATGAACTTGATCAATAAGTTTCAAAAAGTAAAATTTGTTTTGCTCTTAATTCTGCATAAACTTCAAAATCTTCTTGATGTTTTGATTTCATAATAGCTTCTTTAATTTCGAAGTATATATAAACAAACATAATAACTATTATAAATCCTACTGCTATTGATACTCAAGCATCAGCTAAATTAAATATATAGCTATTTGACCCTAAAAAATTAAAATCAAATTTTATAAAGTCTACAACTCCACCTTTTACAATTTTACCATTAAGTAATGTACTTGGAGCTCATGCTCTACCTAATAAATTTGCAAAACTACCTGCAACCATTAAATTAATTGGTATTAATCAATATTTATTTTTCATAAATACAAATATCAAAATTAAAAATACAGTCACTAACGCTGCAATAGAAATTGCAAGACCCTTATTTTCAGCATTCATTCCATAAGCTGCTCCAGGGTTTATTTTATATTCAAATTCTATAAACCCTGGTATAAATTTAGCTGTGGTTCCTTCAATTTTCATATTACTTACAACAATTGCTTTACTTATTCAATCCAAAACCACTAAAAAAAGTATGAGTGGTAAACATCATACTAATTTATATTTAAATATAAAATTATAATTTTTTAAATTTGACTTAATATTGAAGATAAAGTCTTGCATAATTTTCACACCTTAATTTATTACATCAAAACATCTTTGACAGATATCGTCTTGCAATTCATCAAAAATTGCTCAACATCTTTGGCATTTTAATCCTTGTTTTAATTCTACACCAACATTTGCAACCTTAGAATTAATTTCTTGTTTTAAGTCTAAAAAGTTAATTGAATTAACAATTAAAATTTGATTTAAGTCTTTTATTTCTTTAATAAAATCAAACTCAGATTTTAATTGTAAGCTAATTACAGCTTCAAATCCCTTTTTAATTATCTTTTCATTTCTTGCTTTTTCAAGTGATTCATTTACATCATCACGTAAATCTAACACTGTGTTTCAGATTTTAACAAATTCTGGACTTTGTAAGAATTTTTGTTCTCTTAAGTCCAATAAGTGAATTGATTCTTCTTTTTCAATATTTTGCATATGACTATATGCTTCTTCAACAGTATGAATTAATACAGGTCTTAGCATATCTAAAAGTACTCATAATTGTTCATACATTACTGTTTGAACTTGTCTTCTTCTTTGTGAATCTTTAGCTTCTACATAAATAATATCTTTAATAAAATCTAAATAAAATGAAGATAAGTCATTTGTTACATAATTGTTAATTAATTTAAATGCACTATTAAATGAATAATTTTCCATATCTTTATAGTATTTATCTTTTGTCAAAGTTAAATTATGTAAAGCAAATTTATCAACATCTTCTAAATTACTTTGATAGTTTAATTTTGGATCAAAATCAACTAAATTAGATAATATAAATCTGATAGTATTTCTAATTTTTCTATATGATTCTGATATTTGTTTTAAGATTTCTTTTCCAATTCTTTGATCATCTGTAAAATCAGTTGAAAATACTCAAAGTCTTAAAATATCTGTTCCTAAATCATCTGCAATCTCTAAAGGATCAATTGTATTTCCAATTGATTTAGACATTTTTTTACCCTTTTCATCATTTGTCATACCATGAGTTATTAATTCTTTATACGCTGGTTTACCATCATATATAACTGAGTTAATCATTGAAGAATTAAATCATCCTCTATATTGGTCATTTCCTTCTAGATAAACATCAAATGGTCTTTGTAGTCCAAAATTTTGTTCGATTGCTAAATTAGAACTTCCTGAATCAAATCAAACATCAAGAATATCTGTTTCTTTAGTTCAACCTAAACCTCTAAATTGTTCTGGTAAAAATTCATCTGCTGAAAGTTCAAATCAAGCATTTGTATTTTTTTGTTCAATAATTGATATTGCATAATCAACTATTTCTTTACTAATTTGTGGCTGTTTTTCTTTATCAAAGAAAGCAATAATTGGAACTCCTCAAAGTCTTTGACGTGAAATAGTTCAGTCATTTCTATCTTTAATAATATTTTTTAATCTCTCTTTTGATCACTCTGGATTTGTTTTTACATTATTTACAATAACATCATTGATTTCTTCTTTTACATTTGACAAACTAACAAATCATTGGTGTGTTGCTCTATAAATAACTGGTTTTTTAGTTCTTCAATCATGAGGATATGAGTGTTTTACAAATTTAAGTTTTAATAATAATCCTTTTTCTTGTAATTCAGTACCAATTATCTTATTGGCATCTTCATAAAATATTCCTTCAAGTCTTGAATCTTTAATTGTTACATCAAATTTTCCTTGATTATCAATTGGAGCAAAAGCTTTGATATTATGTTTTGTAACAATTTCAAAGTCATCTTCTCCAAAACCTCCTGCTGTATGAACAAGTCCTGTTCCAGCTTCGCTTGTTACGTGATGACCAATAACTGTAAATCCAGTTTTGTCATCATATCAAGGATGTTGATAAACAATATTTGTTAATTCATTTCCTTTATAAGTTTCAACAACTTTTACATTTTCTCATCCAATTTGTTCACTTACTGATTCAAGTAAATCATTTGCTACAATAAATTGTCTTTCATCATTTTCTGGTTTTACAACAACATAATCTAACTCTTCACCTAAAGCAATTAATTGATTTGAAGGAATTGTTCATGGGGTTGTAGTTCAAACCACAAGATTTGTATTTTCAAATTTACTATTTTCAATAATTTTACAAGCAACAAAAATTGTTGGAGATTTAACTTCAGCATATTCAATTTCAGCTTCAGCAAGAGCTGATTCACTTGAAGGAGATCAATAAATAGGTTTTAAGTCTCTATAAATTAATCCCTTTTCTACCATTTTTGAAAATAATTTTAATTCACTTAATTCAAAATCATCTGTTAATGTTATATATCTACAATCATAGTCAGTAAAAATTCCAAGTCTTCTAAATTGCTCTGATTGATTTGCAACTTGTTGTAATGCATATTCTTTACATAAATTTCTAAATTCTACTGGTCCCATTGCTTTTCTATCTATTCCAGTTTTTGTAATTGCAGTTTCAATAGGAAGTCCATGAGTATCTCACCCCATTATATAAGGAGAATTATATCCTGATTGATTTTTTCATCTAACAATAAAATCTTTTAAGATTTTATTTAAAGAATGTCCTACATGAATGTTTCCATTTGCATATGGAGGGCCATCGTGTAATACAAATGTAGGTTTATTTTTATTTTTTTCAATTTTCTTTTTATAAATACTTTTTTGTTTTCAGTTTTCTTGAATATTTGGCTCTTTAACTTTTAAATCCGCTTTCATATCAAAAGTTGTTTGATTAATAAGTAATGTATCTTTATAATTTTTTTCCATAATTATTTCCCTTCATATAAAAAAATGCTCCTAATAATAGGAGCGTTTGAACGCGGTACCATCCTAATTAAATAAATACTAAAAATAGATATCTATTTATCTTTAATAGAATGTTAACGCTTTCTGTGCGAGGAGTTCTACTAAGTAGAATACTTTTCTTCTCCTAAACTAAATAAGTGATAATTTTAATAATTCTTTGTTAATTTTCACCAATTATTAACTCTCTGTGAAAGAATTTTATTAAAATCGTGTCTTATTGTGGTTTGGCTTATTAATTTTATCCATTCAATCTTTTAAGAATGTTCCGTGATCAAATTTTGTTGGTTTTACAGGTTCTTCATTTGATAATATTTGATCTATATTAATTCCAAAATAACTAAATCCTAAAACATTTTTTGAAATTGCTTTACCATCTTCTTTAATTTCATTAAGTGCATTTAATGCAATTGTTCAATTACTGTTTTCACCTTTAATTTCAAAAGCACTTCTTAAAATAGAATATTTTGTACCCAAACTTATTCTTACTGCTTTATCTCCAAGATAATAGTAATCTGAATTTTCATTTCATTTTTTATCTATTAATGTTCTCAAATTACCATAGAAATATAAAGGACTTTCTTCATGTTTTTGAGGTATAAATAACTCACCTTTTTTGATTGATTTTTCTTCTCCATTTAAATCAGTTAATGTTATATCGTCTTGTGCTTTTACAAAATATGTTGGTCTATAAACATTATATGCAAGATAATTTATGTCATTAAATCAACCATCAAGTGACTCAATAAAAGGAATTACAGTTGGTTTATTTGTTGATATTGCATTATTTAACAATCATTGATTTTTTGCTGAAATTGACAAATGAAAATCCTTATTATTTAATCAATATTCAATCATAATTTCTTTAATTGATTGTGAAATTGTTTCTTGACTTTCTCTATTATAAAGTGTTTTACCATTAATTGCTAAATCTAAACCATCTAAACCAAATCCATTTAATATTGATCCCAATTTATTTTTAAGTCTAGCCTTTTGTTTTCATTTTCAAATCATTCTGTCAGCAGAACCACCACCAAATGAGGCAATTATCTTTTTATTATCTTTTTCTGTACTTTCTTTTCTATCCATTAAATACTTAGAATTTGCAAGATCATATGGACTATTCTCTTGATCTAAATCAAGAGTAAAATCTGCCAAATTTAGTCCATCAATATCGTTTTCTCCATTAGTAGTATACAATGAAGAAATATTTATAATATCATATGGGCTATTTTTAATAACTACTTCCAATTTTGGATCTCTTCAACCAAGTCCCTTTTTATAGTCTTCTCCTGTTTCACTATTTGGAATACTTATTGAATTTCCTCAATTTCATCAGTACCCCATTAGATTACGTTCTTGTTGAGCAATAGGATTACTAGCCTTTTCTATTTCTTCTGGAGTTGTTATAAAAGTAATTTCTGTTGAACCTTTTGCAATTCTAGAATATTTTGATGCGTTTATAGTTGCACTATATTCTTGTTTTTCATCAGCATATGTTTCATTAGAGATTTTAGGTTGTTTAGGTTTTATTGACTTAGTATCTAATGTTAGATTCGCAAGTCTTGCAATTTCTCTTGGATTATTTGTAGTAATTTTATTTATTTTTGCGATTTGTTTTATAACCTCTTTTTGATTAACAGATTCCATTTCTCCTAAATCAAGATTAAATCTAAGAGAATTTATATCTTTTAAATTTATTGTACAAGAAACAACAGTTGTTGAAGTAATTGATACAGTAAAAGCTGTTGATGCAATAATAGCTAGTAATTTCTTCATAAATTCTCCTTTTAAGATAATTATATATTAAAAAAATATTAATTAGTACTTTTATCTAATGAATCAATAATAGTTTCCAAATATTCATTAATTTTTTCATCTTTATTATTAATAAAATGCTCATTTTTATTTAAAAATAATTCTAAATAAATTGTAAAATCAATTGGATTTTGTTCTATTTTAACTAAAGTTTCTTCAATATCATTTTTTAGATCATATGCTAAATTAACTGCTTTTGATATTATAATTTCTGCATTTTTTCTTGCAACTTCATAAACACTTTTTGTTCTTTCAAGACCTTTTTTTGTATATTCTTCTCTACTCTTATAATTTTCTAATTCTTTTTCCAGTTCTTGAATTTTTAATAATAATTCTGTATTATTCATTAGAATTTACCCTCAAAATTTCAATTTAATGATATTTCAGCTGTTTTTTTGAACATATCTCTAAATTTTTCATTTTGACTTACAATAATATTAAATATTAAGTCAAATATAATCATTTCTCCAGGAACAGAAGAAATTGATGGATATTTTATTTTATCATTATTAATTGTTTGAGTTTCAATTATATGAATATTTGATATATCAATTGAATCTTCAAGCTGCTCTATTGTTATTTCTCTGTCTGCTGTTAAAACAAGCATTGGAATGTTTTTGTTATAACTTCATTTTATTGATTCAATAATTTCTTTTGTTCAACCAGTTCTTGTTATAAAAATTGCAAAATCATTTTCATCAAAAAATATTGTTCTTTGAACGTAGTTGTGAATATTTGAAACATGTTGTGCCATTATATTAATTCTTGATAAATTTAAAACAAATGAATTTGCACTTATCTGTTGTTGTTCTAATCCAAAAATCATTACTCTTTTTGAAGAATATATTCTCTTAGCAATTTCTTCAATTTCTTTTGAATTAATACTATTCAAAGTTTCATTAATAGTATACATAGCAGCTCCACGAACATTATGTATAATCTCTTGAATAGTATTGTCATCACCTAATTTATAATAATCGTTTTGCATTCTTGATTTTTCATAAACAAACATTTGTGTTGATTTAAAAGACTTAAATCCTAATTTTTGACAAACTCTTGTCATTGTTGAAGGACTTACATTACTTTGTTTTGAAACTTCTTGAATTGAGTGACTACAAAAAAAATCTGGATCTGTATTAATCAAATTGAGAATTGAACCTTCTGTTGAATTTAACTTTTTATCTTTTGAATCAATAATTTTCATTCTTATTTACCTCTTTTTTTAAATACTTTTTTCATAGATATCTTTTTAATATAATTGGAATTAATTTTTGTCTCTTCAATATGTTTTTCTCTAAGCTCATTTAATTCTTGAATATTTGAACATTTTTTTATTTCTTTTATATAATCAGATGATAATTTTAAAACAACACTTGTACCATAGATATCCACTTTAGTTTTTTTAACCTTTATTATTATAAAGGCTATTAAACAAAATGATAGAATAAATATTAAAGTGTATGTTACAAAAAAAGGTATTGCTAAGTTACCCCCAAGTCTAAAATCAACTTTATACAGTTGTTCTTCTCCAAGACCAGGATATACTAGATTTTTTGCATTAACTCAACCAGCTTGCATAACATTTAACATATATCTTTGAGGTAAAAAATATAAAATTATATTTAATCAATTAATTCTTGCAATAACTTCATATGGAAAAGCACACCCCAATAAGTTATATGAAAATATATAAATCAAAGAAACATAAATTGTTCCAACTATTGTAGAGTCAATAAATATAAAAATTGCATAGCTAATTAAAACACAAAGTATTCATAAACTAAAAGTTCCTGAAATAAACATTCATCAGTTAACACCAAGAAATAATTGTCTTTGATCATTAAAGAATATTAATGTTAAAAGCATCAATAAAATAATAATTATAAAATTAATTGTAAAATTAGCTAAAATATTAGCTCCTGGTCTAACAAAACTATTTAATCCAGTATTACTTATTCTTTTATTAAATCCTGTAGTTTTATTATTTGAAAGAGTTCTGTGAAATGTATGTATTCCATTTCTTACAACCAAAGCTCCAACAGCTGAAGCAAATAAAAAAGGATTATCTCCTTTAAATAATAATCAAATAAATAATGTAAAAATAACTAGAAAAACTCCTAAAAACATATTAATAGGAGAATAGACAAAAGTTTTTAAAGATAATATATATAAATCTTTAAAAGTTTTGAGATTATTATGATTTTTTACAGAATAATTATTCTTTTTCATTTTTTATTTTTCCTCTAAGTATTTTCTTTTTCTTTTTAATTTCTATTGTAAGCTTTTTAATATCTAAAACTTCATTTAATTCATCAATTGAATTTGCATTTTTAATATTGTAAATAATTGCTCTGTGATTTGCATTACCTTTTAATCTACTAAATGATTTTGTTTTATGTTGATATTCTTTAAAAAGAATATAAAATATTGCAATAGTAAATGAAATAAGTAATACAAAAGCAATCAAGTAAGGAATTCAATAATGACCATGATATGTAAATTGATTTTCTTGCATTTTAATATCCCCTGCTCAACCAGATGCCATTATATTTAAAAAGTATCTTTGTGGTAGTAAAAATCCAATTATTATTATTGGTTTATTTTGCTCTAATAAATTTCAAGGAATTCCTAATCCAAGTAAAAACATTGGAAAAAAATAGAATATGTTTGCAATAACTGAAGCTCATTCATATTTTTTTGTTGTAAATACAATTATAAGTGCCAATAAATTTGAAGAAATTGCTAATAAAAAGAAACCTAGAATAAAAATTGTTCAGTTCACATTTGATAAACTATGTCTTTGATCTGGAAATGCCATTGCAATAGCAAACATAAATAATGCTACAAGCAAATTTACAAATTGATTAAAGAGCATAATTACAAAGAATACAAATGTTTTTGAAATTTTCGTTGAAAATATCTTTTCAAGAAATAAAGATGTTTTTAAATCATATACTGTTTTTACAAGATTAAATAAGCAATTTCTAATTACACTAATACCAATAGCACTAGCTAAAATAAAACTATCAACACTAAGATTTTCTTGATTAGCACCAGTACCTGCATTTTTAAAAGCAAGTCAAATAACAAGCGTTAATGTTGTAACAATTCAACCAGAAAATATGATAAATAAATCCTTTTTATAGTTTGAAAGTTGCATTGAAAATAAATTTTTAAAAACGCTTCAATTTGATGCTTTCATAATTAACTCCTTCTTTTTTTATTTTTCTCTTGTTTTTGTTGTTTTTTGAGAATTCTATTCTCCAATTTCATTGATTTGATTTCTTCTTGAATGTATTTTTTCTTTAAAGCAGATAGTTTTTCTAATTCCTTTTTAGAAAGTTCTGCTGTCAGTTCTGTTGCATATGCAATATATTTATTTGATTTAAAACTTTTATACAAATCTTGTTCAAGATACTCTAAAAACCTCTCTGTTCTATTAAAAAACATTAAAGCTGATTTCTTATATTTAATTTTAGGATCAATTTTATTAATCTTCTTTTTTGTTTTTTTAAAAATTTTAATCAACATTTTTGTATGTAAAATAACTTGTTCAATATTTTTCCTATTAATTGCTGTTGAAAGTAAATTTTCAAGTATATTTTGTAATTCATTGATATGAAAATCTATATTTCTAATTTCAACAATATTTGGTTCATGTTCATGTCCAATATTTTTTTCCAAAAATATATTATATTTATCTCTAAATATAGCAGAATTGGTTTCAAATTTTTTTATTATTGGTTTAAATAATGGATCAGGTTTAACTGTAATTTCATTTTGTTTAATTGCATCCATTATATTAAGTGAATATTTTTCAAATGTTAAATTATTTTTTCAATCGGTAATATAGTCATCTGAGATTATAAATCCATTTTCTAAAACAATTACTCTTTCACATAAAAATTCAAATGTTGAATCATCTGGTGAAATAACTACAAAAGTTGCATTATTTTCTTCTTTATATTCTTTTAAAAAGTTTAATATTTTTATTTTAAAATCCAATCCAATTGATGATGAAACTTCATCAAGTACAACTAAGTTTGGTTTATTTATTATAGCTAAAGCAATAGAAAATAATTGTAATCAAGAAGTATTACAAGATGTTAAAGTTTTATCTCATCTTGAGTCAATACCAAAAACATTTACAATATCTTCAATTCATTTTTTATCATTAACATCATGAATATGTTTATATAGATTAAAAACTTCTTTTACTGTAAAACCTTCAGGTCAAGTGGTTTGTCTGAACTGAAAACCAATGTTTGACATAATATTATCATTATTGAAATTATACTCAATAACTCCCCCTGATTGTTTAATTTGACTTGCAATTAGTCTTCCAAGCACACTCTTTCCAGACTGGTTTGGTCCAATAATTGCAATTCCTTCTCCTTTATAAATTTTTAAATTTATTTTCTTTATTGCTCAAACACTTTTATTAAAAATTTTTGAAACATTTTCCAATGATACACTTATTTCTTTACTTTCCATCTCAATTCACCTTTATTTTTTATTTATAAAATTTTCCACTAGTTTTCAATACATTTCTGGGTGCATAACTTGTGTTCTTATATGCTCACCTGTTAAAAAAATATGAAGTGAATCTTTTACATTTAAGATTTTTCTTAAACTATGAAACTTTTCACTATCTTTGTAATCTGTTACACTATCCTTTTTAGAATGTAAATAAAGAATTGGAAAAGTCTTTTCACATAATGCAATTCTATAAGTTATTGTGTCAAATTCAATATCAATTTTATAATTATTATTATATACTTTATAAACTCCTTGTAATACTTTATCTAAAATATTTCCTATTACAGGACCACCAATAGAGTTAATAATTTTTTTTAAAACTTTTGTTGTTTCAAAATAAGGTGAATCTGTAATTGCAAATCTTATATTATAAGATTTTAAATCATTTGAAAGTGCAAATCTGTTTATTGTATGAGCTCCCATTGAAAAGCCAATTAATCCAAGTTCTTTTACTTTATAATTTTTTTTAAGAAAATCCAAAGCACTTTTCAAATCTTTTTCTTCATTAACACCCATAGTTATAATTGCATCATCAGATTCCCCATGATTTCTAAAATCGAATGCAAATATGTTATATCCAAGTTTATTAAAATAGTAACTAGCAATTGCACTAGATTCTTTTGAAGAAGAAAATCCATGACATGCAAGAATTCACTTATTTGTTTTTTTCTCATTTAAGTGAACAATTCCTACAAGATTTTTTGAATCAAAAGATTTAAATTCAACTTTTTTAAAATTTCTAATATTCAAATTCAAAACTTCTTGATCGTTTGATTGTTCAAAAATAGCTTGTTGATATAAACTCAAAAGATTTATATAACCATTATTTTTATAAAGATCATGATTATCTCTATTTCTATTATTAATAAGAGAAATTATTTTTTCTATAATTAAATCGCTCATAAATTTATACCTCACTCTATTAATTGTATAAAAAAAATTCTACATAAATGTAGAATTTTAAAAGTTTTAATCACCATTAGTTTCAGTTGATCAATGAGCTCCAGATCTTCATTTTGTTCAATCGCTTTTAACGACTGCCATTTTTTGTTTATATTCTTCAAATTTTTCTTTTCACTCTTTTTCACTCAATAATTTTGAGTTTAAATAAGTGTTATAGAATTTAAATTGAGCAGTACCAAATGCTTCATATGATTTTGTATACGGAGCTAAGTAACTTACAGTTCAAACTTTTGGTAAAGCTTTTGTATATAAACTTAAAGATAAGAAATTTTCATAAAAGAAACTATTTTCTTGTTCAGCAAATTGAGTATATCTTTCAGAAGGAATTGTTACATTAGCATCAGTTTCTTTAAAATCATTTGAAAAACTTTCAAAAGCTTTTAATAAATCCTCTGTTGCACTTCCTTGATCAGAACTCTCACTTTTTTTAGTCAAAAGATTTTTATTTTTAACTACATAATTACCTTCTTTATTCTTTTCAAATAGTCTAACTGTTCCATTATATCCTCTATAAGGTCCAGTTAAAGTAATTGTTTCTAAGAATGATGATGGGTCTTTATAGTCTGGAGATCAACCACTAATGAATAAATCAGTTGCTCCTTTTGATCCAGCAGTTCTATAATCATCGTTTGATGGTAATGTTTTTGTTTCAATATAAATTGGATTATTTTCTATCGAATTAAAGCCTTTCATCATTAAATTTAAATACGGATTTAATGAATTATTATTTGATGGACTTAAAATAAGTCTTAAAACAACTCTTTTACCATAACCCTTTATATCTTGTTTATTAATTCCATTAATTTCTATAAATTTATTAATATCTTTGATAAGTTCTTCACTTGTTTTATTATCTGAAAGTTCTTTAGCATATGTTTTATAAGGATCTTGACCATCTTTTAAAGAAATTGATCCTTCTAAATTTTCTTCATTACCCACACTTTTATCAAATTCTCTTGCCACATATTGTGTATAGTCAATACCTTTTTCATCTTGTGCTACACCTTCAGCAGTATAAGTATTTCTTAGCATTTGTGAATTTTGTCCAACATCATCAATTGTTTTAGAAAAGTATCTTGCAAAATCACTTCTATTTAGAGTTGTTGATATAAATGCTCTAACATCTTTTGATTGTAGAAGTTTTGAAGCATTTAATGCTCTATTTTGTTCAACAACACCAACACTAGCATCATCAATATTTGCATTATAATAGTTATAAACTAACATGAATGACGCTGCTTTATCTGGTGATTCAACTTCATATGCTGCTCCAAAATTTGGATTATCATATGCTTCTTTTCCTTTACCAATATATCTACTTCAACCTTTTAGATCATCTGATTTTAGTTCAAATGATGAAGTTGAACCAGATTCAAATAAAGTTCTTTCTCTTGAAGCTGATGCATCTTCTAAATAATTGAATTCTAAAGTTTCAATATTAGTACTTTGTTTCAATGCATAATGTTCATTCTTTTTAAGAATAATTTTTCCATTTGGATTTGCTTGTTGAACATAGTATGCTCCATTATAATATGCATCCTCAAATTTATTTACAGGTCCAGTAGTTTGAGGATTAACTGAATTAATTGGAGAGAATACAGAATAAGTTAGTAAGCTTTCAAAATAAGGTGCAGCTTTCGCTAATTTAAAAGTAATTAGTTCCTTTCCATCTTCATTTTTTGAACTTATTCCAAATTCATCAGGATTTTCAATTCTAGCATATTGTTTTTGAATTGCATCTTCCAGTTCTTTTCCTTCAAGTTCATCTTGAGCTTTCCCAATTGATTCATAAATATCTTCCGCTCCAACAATAAATGAAGTTCATAGTGATGATACATCTGATCCATTTGCTGGATTTAAAGCATATTTAGCAGCTCTAATTACTCCATCATAAACACTTGCATTTTTTCCATCTTTAACTATATTTCCTTTATAATCAACTCAGTTCATTTCTCTCATTTTGTAAGTTCATTCTGTTGAATCCTCATTGTTAACACCAACATAAAGATGATCTGGTCCTTTTACATCTTGACCATATTCACTTACTGCAAGAGAACCATAGATTCTTCCATATTGGTCTGTTGATAAGAATGTATCAAATGTATTTGATCAAATTCTTGAATCTTCTGCTTGCATTGAATGTGCAGTATTTCAACTTGAAACGTTATTAGTATAAATTGACTTATGAACATCTGTACTCATAACTCTATTTAAAATAGCATCAAAAGAAGCTCCACAAGAAACCACAGAAGATGAAATCATTGTTGTTGCTAAACCTAAGCCTAATATTCCTAATGTTTTTTTATATCATATAGACATTTTTATCTTCCTTTCTTATTTCTTAATTAATTTTTTAATTTCTTTGATTTCTCTTTTATTTGCTCAAACAAAATGGTCTTTTGTTATTTCTTTGAAATAAGGTAAATCAAATATGTAATCTTTATGTTCTTCTTCTGGATTATAAACTACTAATTTAGTTTCTTTTGCAAGTTCAGGTTCTGGAATTGGAATTGCAGAAAGCAAGGCTCTTGTATAAGGGTGAAGAGGATTTTTAAATAACTCTTCTGCTGGTGCAATTTCAATTATTTGACCATGATAAATTACAGCGATTCTGTCAGCGATATGACGAACTACAGATAAGTCATGAGCAACAAAAACATATGTTAATCCCAATTCCTCTTGGAATTTTTTAAATAAGTTTAAAACCTGAGCTCTAATAGAAACGTCAAGTGCTGAAATTGGTTCATCAGCTACAATAAGTTTTGGTCTCATAGCTAAACTTCTTGCAATACCAACACGTTGTCTTTGTCCTCCTGAAAATTCATGAGGATATCTTGATAAGTGCTCTGGTAGTAATCCAACAGAGTTAACAAGCTTTAATATAATATGTTTTTTTACTGCAGCTGGAGTCGCTTCGTCAAATGTAATTTTTTCATTTGGATTTGCTTGATTATATTCTGTTACATATAATTCTTTTGCTTCTTGACCTTTGTATAAATCAGGGAAGTTTTCCATTCCTTCTGCAATAATTTCTTCAATTGCCATTCTATCATTTAATGATGAACCTGGATCTTGAAAAATCATTTGGATATTTTTTCTGTTACTTCTTTTTTGTTCTTTTGATTGAACTTTAAATAAGTAAGAATCTTTAATAATTTCATCAATTGAAGGTAATTCTAAGAATTCTGCTAATTCAACAAATGAATCAATTTCTTCTTGAGAATAAGGGATTTCAATTCCTTTTCATGAATTAAAGTTTTCAATTAATTCTCTATCTTTTACAATATTGTTTTCAATAATTTTTGTAATATATTTAAGTTCTTTTTTTAATTCTGCAATTTTTGCATTAGTTATGTTTGATTCATCTGAAATTAAATCTCTAATTGAATTTTCAAAATCAGTATTTTTCAATTTTGAAACAAGTGATTCAATTTTTGAATCTACTATTTCATTTTCTGAAAGAGATTTTAAAATTTCTTTTGAAGCAACGACATTTAAATTTTTTCTTGATCAAAAGTCTCTTATAAAGTATTCAAGTTTTTTATATTCATCACTTGAACTACTTACTCCTTTTGACTTCATAATTTCAAATTGATTTTTACATTCTTCAAAAAATTCATTTCTGTTTACATAAACTAAATTATTATAGTAATTTATGTATTTTTGTCTTCTACTTAATGGAGAAGAAAGTGCATGTAATTGAAATTGTAATGATTTAGCTCATGAAAGTTTTGATAAAAACTCTCTATGATTTTCTGTAATTACTTTTCACATGTTTAGCAAATTAGTCATTACTGAATCTAATTTTTCTGGGTCAATATTATTAATTGTTTCTCTATATTCAGAAATTTCTTTAATTTTTAAATATATTTCATCAGCATTTTCCTTAATTGAAAGAATACTTTCTTTTGTTTCTTTTAATTTAATTAAAACTGATTTTTCAAGTTCTTTAGAAACTTCAGGAACATATGAATGTAAGTTATCTACAAACTTAATCATTCTATCTTCATTTTTAATAATAGTATTAATGTATTTTAAGTTTTCCAATACGATATCTTTTAAAAATTTTAATTTTGAACTTCTTGTAAATTTCTCTAATTCCTCTTGAGTTAATACTCTTGGATTTTTTAAGAAATTTTCATATAAAGTTTTTAAACCATCAATTCTTGCTTGAATTTCTCTTGTTGTAACATTCATTTTATATGACATATTATCAAGTTTCTTTGAAATTTCTTTATTTAAAGTGTACAAACTTGTTGGACGACCAGCTACAATGTTGTCGTTCATATAGATTGCACCATCTTTTAATGGTTGTACTCCAACAATAGCTCTACCAATTGTAGTTTTTCCACTACCAGACTCTCCTACTAAACCAAATATTTCTCCATTATAGATGTCAAAACTAGTCTCTTTAACAGCTCTAAACTTTTTACCTTTAACTCGGAATTCAATAACTAAATCCCTAATATTTAAAAGTACATCTTTATTTATTGACATAGTTCTATCCTACCTTTTCTGCTTCTTCAATACGTTTACGTAAGTTATTTAAAATAGCTGGTCTTTCAACTTTGGGAGAACGTGGATCTAATAATCAAGTTTTTGCAAAATGAGTTTCACTTACTTTAAACATTGGAGGTTGTTTAATATAATCTAATTCCAATGCATATTTATTTCTTGGAGCAAATGCATCTCCTATTATTTCATTAAATAATGATGGAGGTGTACCTTCTATTGAGAATAAATCATCTCCTTTTTTACCTAATTGAGGTAAAGAAGATAATAATGCTCAAGTATAAGGATGTTTTGAATTTTCAAAAATATCTTTTGCAGTTCCTACTTCAATAATTTGTCCAGCATACATAACTGCAACTCTATCTGCAATTTTTGCAACAACTCCTAAGTCGTGAGTAATAAACACAACTGAGAATTTGTATTCTTTTTGTAACTCTTTTATTAAATCTAAGATTTGAGCTTGAATTGTAACATCAAGCGCTGTTGTTGGTTCGTCACAAATTAATACTTTTGGTCTACATGCAAGAGCAATTGCAATAACTACTCTTTGACGCATTCCCCCTGAGTATCTTCCAGGAATATCTTTAAAACGTTTTTCAGGATTTGGAATTCCAACTTTTCTTAAAAGTTCAATTGCCTCTGCTTTTGCTTCAGATTTATTTAAACCTACTTGTTTTCTCAATACCTCTGTAATTTGGAATCCAACTGGTAAAAGTGGATTTAATGAAGTCATAGGGTCTTGGAAAATTGTTGAAATTGTTTTTCCTCTTAATTGTCTGATTTCTTTTAAAGCATTTACTTTATTTACTAAATCAGAATTTTTAATTCTTTTTCAGTCAACTAAAATATTATAAAAATGATCTTTATCAAAAGTATTGTTTTCAATTATTGATAAACAAATTTGTTGTAATTCATTTTCAAATCTATTTAAATATTTTTTACTTGTAAAATAATTTATTATAAATTCTTTTTCTTCATCAGTAAAAGAAACTTCTGTTTCAATAAAATTTTCAATTAATGAAGTTATTTTTGAAACATTTCTTCTACTTTTCATATCTAAAGGTTTTACTTTATTAATATCTAGTTCCAATCTTAAAATCATTGTTAATTTATCATTAACTTTTTCTTCTCTTAATGAATCTTCATTAATAAGTTTAATAATTTCTTCAGTTGCTTTAATTTTAACTTCCAATTTGATAATTTTATTTGCAACTCTATTGTTTCCAGTAAAAGTCATACTTTCTTGTAAAGTTGCAAGTTCTTTCTTTAATTCTTCTAATAAAATAGTGTGTTTATTGCTATTAATTTTCTTAATAGCTATTTTTTTATTTTCATCTAACAAGCTAGATTTCAATTCTTCTTTTAAATCTTGTAATTCTTGTTTTAATCCAGCTAAAATTGTTTCATTTTGTTCTGATTCAATTTTATTTTCTAATCTAATAATTTTTAATTCTTGTTGTTCTAAACTTCCATTATATTTTGGATTTAATTTATATAATTCCTTAATTTCTTTTAAAATTTCTTTTATTTTTTCATTATTTATTTTAACAACACTTTTAATAACATCTTTTGAAATTAATGGACTTTGTAAGTTAACAATATCGATTGGCTCTTTAAAATAAGCATTTTCATCTTCAATTGTTTCTTTATTTGGTCTATAAACTATAGAACCATTACTTACTCAACCATTTGCTTCTAACATTCCTGTAAATGTTTTTGTTATTACAGATTTACCACTTCCAGATTCTCCTACAATTGCAAGAATTTCTTGGTCATAGATATCTAAATCAACATTTCTAATAGCAGTTAAAAAATTACCTCTAACTTGGAATTTTACTTCCATGTCACGAACAGATATAATTCTATTTTCTTTATTCATAATTTTCTTCCTATCTATGTGTTTTAGGATCTAATGAATCGGCAAATACTTTACCTGCTAAGAAGAATAATAATGATATTCCCCCTACAAACGCAACTGGAATGATTAATAAGTGTGGGTACACTTCTCAATCTGAACCAGATAATAATTCATTTAAAATTGAACCTAATGATGCTTGATCTAATGTATTTGTAACAAATCCAAAGTTATAGTATGCAAGTAATGCATCAATTGCTATAGCTGTTGGAATTGCAAATGTTGATGTTTGAATAACAATCGGTAATATTTTTGGCATGATATTTTTTCTAATAATTTTTGAACTTGGTGTTCCTAATACTCTTGATGCAATGTTATACTCTGCATTTCTTACAAGCATAATTTGAACCCTAATAACTGCTGCTAAAGTAATTCAACTTGTAATTGATATACCAAATATTAGAACTGGAATTGATGTTGTTCCTCCAAATAAGAAAATAACAATCAATCATAAGATTAATGATGGTATTAGAGTTAAGAATCTAGTGATTTCTATAAAAATTAAGTCTAATTTTGAAAAGAATCCTCAAATTGAACCTAATAAAATTCCTAATAAAATTTGAATTGAAGCAACAAAGAATGTAAATATCAATGTTGTTCTTGTTCCAATTCACATTTTAGTTCATAAATCTTCTCCAAAT
The DNA here is from genome assembly GCF_000439455.1 of Spiroplasma diminutum CUAS-1. Classification (GTDB taxonomy): domain Bacteria; phylum Bacillota_I; class Bacilli_A; order Mycoplasmatales; family Mycoplasmataceae; genus Spiroplasma_A; species Spiroplasma_A diminutum. Next base: position 698,504 of record NC_021833.1, read on the forward strand.
TTACCTAATCCAAATATATGTTGTCAGCTTGGTGCTTCAATATCAATACCTGGTCTGTTAATTGGAACTGGATCTTTTCCTATTCCAATTGAGAATGCCATTAAAATAATTGCTACTAATAAAAATAATGAAATAACAAATGTTTTTGATTTTGCAACTCTTGCAAAAACTGATTTTCAATAACTGTATGGTTTATTTGTAATTCGTTCAGATTGCTCATGTTGAGCTCCAATTACCTTGAAGAGAGAATTATCTATAGAATTCATTTCTTCATTTGTATATTGTCTTTGTTCCATAAATTTTCCTCCTCTATTTTGTTAATTTTATTCTTGGGTCTAATGTTGCTAACAGTAAATCTCCAATTAAACTTGAAAATACTCCCGCTGAAGCTGATACAAAGATATATCCTAAAACAACGAATGTATCTTTATTTGCTACCCCATTTAAAATAAATTTACTCATACCATCAATTGATCAATGTCTTTCAACTAAAATACTTGATCCAAATAATGTTAATACAAACACTTCTGGTAGAGTTTTAATTAATCTAACTCCTGCATTTCTAAAGATATGAACGTAGAATACATATTTCTCGCTTAATCCTTTTGAAAGTGCAAATTTTGCATAGTCTGCTGTCATTTCATCTAATACGAATCTTCTTGTGTTAACTATAATCATTGGCATAATTAATAACATTACCCCAATAACAGGTCAAATTTTAGTTCCTAGTGTAGCTCCTTCATAAGTTCCATTTGCTCCAAATACATAAATTGACATTTTGTATAATAGAGAAATAATAACTAATGCTGGAATAGCACTAATTACTAAGCTTGTTCCATTAATTGCATTATCTGCTGATTTTTCTTTGTTTTTTGCAGCAAGAATACCTAATGGTACACCAAGCACATATGATAGTAAAACTCCAATACTTCCAATTTTAAATGAAGTTGGAATTGATCTTTTAAATGCTTCTTGTACTAATGACATTGAAGCACCACCACTAGCTTTGTTCATAAATACACCTAAGTAGAATCACATTGTTGTTGATTCACCTGTAATATTTCCAGCATTATCCATAACTGGATTTAAAATAACAGTTTTTGGAATGAATGGTGTAATATTTCTTAAATAGATAAACATTTGTTGAATCATTGGTCCTGATACTCCAAATAAGTCTTTTCTATTATTTAATAAGTTGTAGTATTCTTTGCTTCCATAAGTTATGTTCATTTTATCTAAGTTAACATCTGCTAAATAAGCTCCATCAGTTGTTACGATTCTTAACATTATAAACACAACAGCTATTGCTATATAAAGTGTTATAAATGCATACAATATTCTTTTAAGTGAGTAAGAAAATAATGGATTTTTTTGCATGAATTCATCAAATGTTGAATTTGATTTCCTAAACACACTTCTCACTTTTTCTAAATGACTGGCTTTTGTTTCTTTAACTTCCTCAGTTAAACTAATTTCTTCAAATAAGTTTAATACTGACGATTGCTCTTTGTCTAATTCATTTACTTTTGTTTCCATAAGTTTAGTTATCCTTTCTATTTATTTTTATCTTATAAAACCTATATAATATTTTTAAAGGTGTTAAATATGAGAGATAAAAATAAAACAAGTAATTTTAAAAAATTAAAAGATTTGCGTGAGCAAGAAAAGCAAGCTCACAATCAACAAGTACAAGATAAAGTAAGTAAAATTTCAGAAGATCCAATTGGTAATCAAACCAGATATATTGATTCTAAGAAATTAAGATGATACGACTATCTTATAGCATTAGCGATAAGTTCTTGTATTATTGGCTTTAGTTTCATTATTGGTATCTTTGTCTATAAAAGCACAGAGAAATCAGAATGAATAGTTACTGCATTTGCACTACTTTCTTTATTAGCTTTTTTATTCACTAATTGAATAAAAAATAAGAAAGTTGCAAAATTTTATAATGATACTAGAAGAAGGTATCAAACTACTTTATCAGAAGAAGAAGGATATTTGAGAAGAATTTCTAAAATCATCCTTTTAGTCTGCTTAGTATTGTCAATAACTTCAGTAATTATTGCGATTACACTTTGAGTGTAATTTTTTTTATTTTCATAAAAAAAAGAGTGATAAATCTTATAAAAAGTCTAGGTATAAATTAATCCTAACTGTTTATAAAATATATCACTCTTTTAAATATTAAATACTCTTAATAAAAACTAAAATCTTATTAAACAATATCATTTAAAATCTGTCTAATTCTATAAACAATTACGATCATTGCGCCATGTGTTGTTTTGCGCAGTACATAGCCATCTTAATATTTAATTTCGCATTGTCTTTAAAAAAGATATTTTTAAATGACAATGTAGAAAACGCAAAAAAGGCAGTTGGTTTATTGAATTTTTTGGTAATCAATATACTGTGCATTTTTCGGTCTCCTTCATCGCCTAATTAGATACTAGCAAATGAAAGTTATAATTTCAACATTTTAACAAGACAAATTAAAAAAATAAGCAATTAATTGCTTATTCAAAAATAATATACACCTGCATCAATTTTTTTGTAATCTCCATCAAGAGCATACATAACTCCTGTTAAAAAATCTATAAGTCTTTTTTTATCAGCTTTTTCAATATCTGTAAGTTTTACAGTTACATTTTTAAACCTGATAAGGCAATCTGCAATCTCTTTTGTATCATTATAACTTTGAGGGAAAAAATGAGTTATATGTTCTTCATTAAATTCATTATTAAATTGATTTTGGTTATCTATAGAATCAACTTTATTATCATTTAATTCCAAATGTTTATCTTGTTTTTTATTAAATAATCCCATTAATTATCATTTCTTTCTTAAGAAAGTTGGGAAATCTCCATCTTCATCATCATTAGTTTCTTCAATTTTTTGAGCAACTTGAGGTTGTGGAATATTAACATTATTTTGTTTTCATTGACCTATTCTATCTTGAACATGTCTATTTTCGTTTTCAGCTTGTTTTACGTATTCTGGTCTTTTATCTTGATTTACCATAAATGATGTTCTTTGTTCATAAGCTGTTTCAACTTGTGGTTCACTTTCATAATTTGGTTGATTCATTGTATATGAATCCTTTTGAACATTTGGAGTTTGTTGTGAACTTATATTTGGTGAAACATAGTCGTCATCAAAACCAGTTGCAATTACAGTCACAATTAAATCATCATCTAAATGTTCATTAATTGCTATACCAAAGATAATATTTACATCTTCACCACTTGCTTGTTGAACAATATCAACTGCATCATATGCATCATTTAATGAAACTGTTTTTCCACCAGTAACGTTAATAATTGCATCCTTAGCTCCACGAATTGAAGTTTCTAATAATGATGAAGTAATTGCTTTGTTTGCAGCTTCAATTGCTTTATCTTCTCCAGAACCAATTCCAATTCCAAATAAAGCGTTTCCTTTACCTTTCATTACTGTTCTTACGTCAGCAAAGTCTAAGTTAATTACAGCAGGAACAGCAATTAGATCAGTAATTGTTTGAACTCCTTGTTTTAAAATATTATCAGCTTCTCTAAATGAATCTTGAACTGGAATTCCACCAATAATTTCTAATAATCTATCATTTGAAATTATAATAATTGAATCAACATATTTTCTTAATTCATTTAAACCTTGAACTGCATAAGAATTTCTTAATCTTCCTTCAAATCTGAAAGGTTTTGTAACAATAGCAATAACTAATGCTCCAGTTTCCATAGCAATTCTTGCTATTTCAGGTGCAGCACCAGTTCCTGTACCTCCACCCATTCCAGCGGCAACAAAAATCAAGTCTGATCCTTTTAATGAATTTTTGATTTCTTCTTCTGATTCAATAGCAGCTTGTTTTCCAATTTCTGGATTTGCTCCTGCTCCTAATCCTTTTGATATTTCTTCTCCAAGAACAATTTTAGTTGGAGCTGAACTTGCAGCTAAAACTTGTGCATCAGTATTTGCAACAATGAAGTCAACACCTTGAACGTTATCATCAACCATTCTGTTAACAGCGTTGCAACCTCCTCCTCCAACACCAATTACCTTAATCTTGGCATTTTTATTTAAATCTAATTTTGTAGACATATTTTTTCCCTCACTTTTTTTATTGTTTATTTGTTTGCGTATTTATAATACCATTTTTTAAATAGTTTTCATTTTTTTGATAATTTTGTTGCACCATCATTTGTGGTGAATATTGATTTGATTGTTGATAATTTTGTTGTACATTTGGTCTAAATTGTTGAGTTTGTTGCAAATGTTGATTTGGTCTTACTTGATTTGGATATACCATTTGCTGTGCTTCAACTCTATTAGCTGGATGTTCAGAATTTAGATAAATCTCTGTACTTGTTTTAATCTCTTTTAGATTTTTATTTGTTAAATGTAAATGTTTCATCATTCCACACAATGAAGTAGTTCAAATTTGACTTGCTCCAGTTACTAATGAATAATAAATTTCTGAAATATTTTTGTAATTACTTCTTAACAATATTTTCTCAAATCCAGCAATCTCTGTAATTTTACCCGTATGATAAACTTTAAAGTTTCTTATATTATTCATTTCTCTTGAAATTAATACATCTGATTTATCAATTACAGCATTTAGTTCTTCTAAAAGCATATGCTTTAGATCAATTGCTTTTAATTCAAATATTTTTCTTTCGCTTGCAATATATTTTCTATACATTACATTGTTGTCTAATCTATTTGATGAGAAATCCAATAATTTAAATATATATTTATCAGCTATATCAAATTTTGAATACATTTTTGCAGATAAATTTTCAATAATATCTTTAATCCCAAAATTTATTACCTCTTTTTTTACAAGAGTTTCTCTTGAGAAAAATCCAATATCAATTGAGTCTCAATCTCAATTTATTAAAGCAAATGTATTTCTGAAATTTAAACCATCTCCGCATTGTTTTGCAAGAGTGAACATTTGACTTGATGCAGTTATAGTTTCTAATTCTAAACTTTTTAGCACTTTATTGAATGAATCAACAACATGTCTTTCTGCTGCATAAACTTTTGCATTCATTGATACTAGTTCTGCTTTTGCACCATATGGCATATTTGCAAAACTTTGACTATTATTAATTCTAAACTCATATGGTTTCATATTTGCAAAGACTAAATTATCTTCAAACACTACTCTTTTAGCATCTTTACATAAGATTGTTAAATGTTCTTTTCTAATAATTTTATCTGGATTATCAATATAAAGGCTTGATGAAGAATCTTTTATTTGCATCGATGCAGTTGGATATATTACTGAAACTCTTTTTATTTTTTCTTTGAACATTGATTCATATTTATTAATCATTTTATTAAGTCTATGAGAAACAATATTTGTATCAACAATATCATTTTTTTCTGTTAATCAACTATTTTTTGTTTTTTCTCTCTCTTTAAAAACAACTTTTAAACCCATATTCTTTTTATATTTTCCAACAGCAAATTTTATATATTTTTTAGTAATTTCAATTACTGCATATGTTTCGTTTTGCATTCTATTCACCAACCTTTCTAATTGCTCAAAGTTTTGCACTATGAGCTCTTCTATTATCTAGTAATTCTTGTTCTCCTGGTAATACAGGTTTTTTTATAACAAGTTCATAGTCTTTTTTTATTTCCATTGCTATTGGTAATTTTCTTAAAAATTTATCTTCTTTCGAAGTAGTTTTAGTTTTAAAAATATCTTTAATTATTTTTTCCTCTAAAGAGTGAAAAGTTATTACACAAATTACTCCTCCTGGATTTAATAATTCTAATGAATTATTTAAAGACCTTTTTAAAACTTCAAGTTCATCATTTATATAAATTCTTAAAGCTTGAAATACCTTTTTTGCTGGGTGTTTCTTTTGTTTAAGAACTTTTTGCGGTAGACATTCTTTTATAATATCTACCAATTCAAAAGTAGTTTTTATTTCTTTTTCTTGTCTTTTAATAATAATTTTTTTAGCTATTTCTCATGAAAATTTTTCATCTCCATATTGAAAGAAAATATCAGCAAGTTGTTTATCTGTAAAAGTATTTACAACTTCCTTTGCAGTAATTTTGGTATTTTTTTGATCCATTCTCATATCTAAATCAGAGTTGAATCTATAACTAAATCCTCTATCTGCTTTATCAAATTGAGGACTTGAAACTCCCAAATCATATAAAATTCCATCTACTTTTTTGATCCCACTCAAAGAAAGTAAAACTTTTATATCTGCAAAGTTTCCTTCTAAAATAGTAAAATTACTTGAAATACATTCAAGTTTTTTCCTACTTATTGCAATTGCATCTTGATCTTGGTCAATTGCATATAAATGTCCTTGATCTATTTTTTTTAAGATTTCAGCACTATGACCTGCTCGCCCTAGAGTACAGTCAACATATATTCCATTACTTTTTATATTTAATAAATCAATTGATTCATTAAGTAAAACAGATGTATGTTCTTGTGCCATTAATTTACTCCGCCCAATTTTTCAGCAGCTTCTACAAGCTGACTTTTTGCATCAATTGAATAAATTTGATGCTTGTCTTTATCCCAAATTTCTACTCATTCACCAGCCCCGGTGATTTGAACAGTTTTTGAGATTCCAACTTCTTCTAATAAATTTGTTGGCAATTTGATTCGCCCTGAACCATCAATTGCTATTTCGTCAGTATTAGAAAATATTGTTCTAACAACTGTACGTGTTGTTGAAGAAAGAGCACTTTGTGCTTTAAGTTCGTTATATCATTCTTTAAAATTTTCTGGTGTTCTAATTTCTAAACAAAGTCCATCAATACTTCTTGTTACATAAACTAGTTCCCCTAGTTTATTACGTAATTTTGAAGGTATTGTAAGTCTAGATTTATCATCCAAATTATGTTCAAATTTTCCAAATAACACAAAGTCACCCACTTTCTCCCACACATAAACAATTATATACCACTTTATAACATATTCAACTTTTTTTTAATATTTTTCTCCCACTAAGTAAATAAAAAAAGTGCATAAAAAGGCACTTTTTAATGAATAATTTTTCTTTCTAAAGAATTAATTATATTTTGTACTCTATCTTTTAATTGTTTTTCATTTTCTAAAATCTCTTCAATTTTTAAAGGATCACTGGTTAATAATGGTCTAATAAAATATTTGTTTAAATATATTTTATAATACATATAAAAACTTCTTAATAAATTTACAGAAGTTAATGGATCTGATGAAGCAACTATATCGTAGAAGGAATTTTCGTCAATATCATATGATATGACATCAAATCCATTTTCATTTAATGAATTAAAAGCAGATAGAGGTATAATTCTTTTAGAAATTTCTTTTATACTATTGTTCATATTAAAATCCTCCAATAATATTAATCGATTAATTTTACAAAAAAATTTAAAAAAAAAAAAAAAAAGTACTTTTTAAGTACTTTATTTATTAATCAACTTTTTTAACTTCTTTGTTTTTATAGTAACCACATTCACGACAAACTCTATGTGGTTTGATCATACTTCCACAGTTTGGACATGAAATAATTGCTGAGCTTACTAAAGCCAAGTGACTTCTTCTTTTATTTTTAGCAGCTTTACTGGTCTTTCTAAATGGTACAGCCATGTTGACACCTCCGTTGTTTATTTTTCAAAATTAAAATCTTTAAGTTTTTCTCATCTTGAATCTATTTGATTTTCTTGTTCTTGTTGGTATTCTTCTTCAGACATAAGTATGTAATCTTTACCGACAAATGAAATTTTATCATAATTATTGGTTAAATTCATAGGAATATTTAAAACAATTTGTTCAATTGCATAATCTAGAATACTAAATTTATCTCCCAAAACAATATTATGTTGATCATCGTTTATATCTTCAAAATAATATTCTTCATTTCAATCATAAATTTGATCATCTAATTTAATATCTTTTCCATCTCTTGCATCCATTGCATGAATAGTTGCAGTAATTTTAGCACTTACAATAATAGATTTCATTGATTCTTGATAATTTAAAATACCCTTAACATGAACTTTTTCAATTGACTTAATTAAATCATGATCTATTTTAAAATCTGCATTAATTTCTAAATTTTCATCCAAATTTATCAATTGCTTTAGTTCTATATCTTTTTTTAACACTATCTCACCTCTATTTTTAGTTTTGATAGATTATTTAATACCTTATCTCATTGTAATTGTACTTCTTGATCTGTTAATTGATTTTCAACGTTATTGAATTCAAATGAAACAGAAACAGATTTTGAATTTATTTCTTTTAATTTAGCATCTTGATAAATATCAATTAATTCTACTTTTGTTAAATAATCTACATCACTTATTATTTCTTTAATAACTTGTGAGTATTTATCTTTTTCAGTAAGAATAATTGATACATCTCTTGTAGTTTTTTGGAATTTTGATATCTCCTGAGCTCTAATTACTGAGTTTTTTACATCTTGAACTGCTGTTATGTTTAGTTCTAATATAAAAGTTGAATCGAGTTTTTGAGATTGTTCAAATTTTGGATTTAATTTATAAATAAATCCAAGTGTTAGTCCATTTAAATCAATTTTTGCATTTATAAATGGATGAATATCATTTGGAGCTTTTTCATTTATTTCAAATGAAACTTGACTTAAATCAATATTATATGAATTTAAAATTGAATCACAAATTCCTTTTAGATATGCATAACTTGATTTAATTGTTATATCATAACCTTTTTGATTTATAACATCACCTGAAATTAAAACAGAAAGATGTCTTTGTCTTAAATTGTCCATATTATAAATATCTGCATATTCATATAATTTAACATTTTTATTACCTTTTGAATAATTAAATGAAGCAGTTTCAATAATTGATCTAGATAAACTTAATCTAAATGTTTCTCTTAATTTACTTAATGGACTCATTAAATTTATTGGATTATTAATTTCAAATAAATTTCATTTTTCAACCATTTCTGTTGAAAGTAATGAATATGTTTTAATGTTTGTAAATCCCAATCCAAGTAGATAATTTTCATTTTGTTTTTGTAATCGTAAATCTAATTTCTTTGATTTACTATCAGATAAAATTTTTGGAGGGATAGATTTAACATTGTCATATCCATATATTCTAGTAACTTCTTCTACTATATCTGCACCATGTGCAATATCTGTTCTAAATGGATCAGGTTTAAATATTAGTTCATCTCCATTTTCAGTTATTTCAAAATCCAATGTTTTAAATAACTCCTCAATTTCTTTTGTGCTTAAATTAACTCCCATTAGTTTATGGATGTATTCTAATTTAACATTTACTTGTATTTGTTTTTCATTTGATTCTTTTATAATTTCAATATTACTATTTGATTCATAAATATTGTATTGATCTAACCAGTACATAACTCTATTTTGAGCTACTGTATACAATTTTGAACTTATAGGTTTCATATATCTTTGCAAATCAATTGTAGAGGTATTAAATTGCTTTTGTTGTTTTCTCATAAATATTGGATCTAAAGATAGATAAACAACTAAAATTTCTTTTGAATCTACTGTTGGTAAGAAATCAATGTTTGTTTCAACACCCAATGTTGAAACAACTTGTTCATCACAAATTAATTGTAAATTCACATTGTGATCTTTATCTTTATTATCTTTAATTTCTAATTGTGAATTCAATTTACTTGGATCTAAGAATATTACTGGTTGACCTGTTTCAATAGCTATTGCATTTGCTAGATCTAATCAAAAATTGTGTGTTGTTTTACAGTCATTAAATTTTAATCAAATATCTTGATTTGAGTAGATTTTATATTCTTTTTCACCAATAGTTAATATATCTTTTACGCTAACTAATTGTAAAGCAGCACTTCTTACAATATTGTCCATATCTTTGCTTATTTTAATTGATACTGGAGATGATAAATCATTAGTTTTAAATTCATAATGTTTTGTTAAATCATTTATATCTTTATTAAAGTAATTTGCCAATTCCTTTACAAATTGTAAAGCACCTAATGCATCACTTCTATTAAGAGTTAAATCTACTTCTCAAACAGCATCTAGAAAACCAATTTCTTCAAGTGCAGTTTCATTTCCAATCATTGAATAAGTGTCTTCTTTAGTAACAATTGGATAAATTCAATCTTTTTCTTTAACAGACAATGCTTTTGAATCTAACCCAATTTCTGTTAAAGCACAAAGCATTCCCTCAGACATTTTTCCTTTAATTTCTCTATTTTCTAGTTTCATTCCATTTGCAATTTTTTTACCAGCTTCTGCTAAAACTACATATTGACCTTCTTTAACGTTGCTAGCTCCACAAACTATTGGAGAAACTAAATCTTGACCTTTATCTACAAAACAAAAGTTTAAATGAGTTCCTTCAATAGGAGCTACATTTCCCACATGAGCAATTTTTAAATTATCATTTAATAATGAATAATCTTTAAATGAATCTACTTCAAAACCAAGTGAGTTTAATGCTACAGTAATTTGTTCATTTTTAATGTCAGTTAAATCTATTAACTTTTCTAATCATTTTCTTGTTAAATACATATAATTCTCACTTTCTAATTTCCAAAGAATTTAAATTGATCTAAAAATCTAACATCATTTTCATATAGCTCTCTAATATTTTTTAAACCATATTTAAGCATTGCCAGTCTTTCAATACCTACTCCAAATGCTAATCCAGTAACTTTTTCAGGATCCAATCCATTTGCAACCATTACTTCTGGAGCAAGCATTCCTGAACCTAAAATTTCAATAAATCCAGTATATTTACATATTGGACAACCTTTACCACTACAATTAATACATCTTACATCTACTTCAGCTGATGGTTCTGTAAATGGAAAGAAACTTGGTCTCATTCTAATTACAGTATCTTCAGAGAATAAACGTTTACACATATATTCTAAAACTCATTTTAAATTCGCAAAACTGATTTTTTCTCCAATTGCAAAAACATCCATTTGCATAAATTGATGTGAATGTGTTGCATCATCATCATCACGTCTATATACATTACCATAACTAACAGCTGCCATATTTATATTTCCTGTTTGTGCTGCTTGTGTAAGCATTCTTGCAGTCATATTTGTTGCATGTGTTCTTAAAACAGTATGATTATCTATATAAAACGTGTCTTGCATATCTCTTGCAGGATGGCCAATTGGCATATTAAGTTTTTGGAAACAGTATTCATCTGTTTCAAATTCTGTTCCGTCAACCATTTCATAACCTAATTCAGTAAAAATTGAAGAAACTTCATCTATTACTAAATTCAATGGGTGTTTTGTACCCATTTTTAAATTTACTCCAGACAATGTTAAATCAATTTTTTCATTTTCTAGAACTTTTTTTAATTCTTCATTTTCGTATTTTTCACTTAAATTGTTCAATTTCTCAAAAATAATTACTTTTATATCATTTGCTTTCATTCCAGCTTCTTTACGTTCCTCAGGAGAAGCTGATTTTAAGTTTTTAAGAATATCTGTTAAAGGTGAATCTTTTCCTGCAAATTGTTTTTTTAATTCATCTAATTCTTCTTTTGTTTTAATAGTTTCAAATTTTTGATTAAAACTAACTAATATTTCATCTAATTTTTTTAACATCTTTTTACCTCTCCTAAATTCACAGCAATTTAATTATACTAAATTAATTTATTTTTTTATTAAATTGAGAATTCTTTTTTCTTTTTTATCCTTTATATACTACATAATTAAGTTACATTTTCCTTATAACGAGTAATTTTCTTTTATATTATTTTTATTCAATGATCTTAAAAAAACAAATAAATGCTTTTCTAATTCTTCTTTATATTTTGCTAATTTTAAATTAAAAAAATCTTCTGTGTCATATAAATTACCATTATATTCAATTGACATATGAATTTTTTCATAAAATAAGTAAACAATTAGCCCATTATTTATAATTTTCTTAGTTTCTATATAAATCATATGAATCAAATTATCAAGCTTATTCATTTCATTTAACTGAAGTTCAATTTCTTTAATGTCATTTATATTAAACTCTATTCATTCTCTTATTTTTAATACTTTTTCTTTGATATCTTGTTCTTGATTAAAATTAAATTTTATATTTAGTTGTTTTTCCATCATTGTAAAAAAATTATCAATATTTAAAACTCTAAAAAAGTCTTCAAATTCTCATCTAAATTTAAAATCTTCTAAAGTACTTTCAATCATTTTCTTCTTAAATCTTTTAACTATTTGTTCTATTAGCATAAATACCTCTTTTGAATATTGTATAAAAAAAACTACTCTTATGAGTAGTTTTTAAAACTTTAAACTGGCAGCGTCCTATTTTTGCATTATACTATCGTCGGCGTTGCTGATCTTAACTTCTGTGTTCGACATGGGAACAGGTGTGACCTCAGCGCTATGACCACCAGATCTTAAGTTTTATTTGTCTGAGAGACTAAGTTTTACTTGAAAACTAAATCGTACTCTCAAAACTGAATACTAGATGATTTTATATATCTATACAAGCAATTTTGTTAGGTTATTCTTTGAAAGACCTCGATCTATTAGTATTGGTAAGCTAAACACGTCGCCGTGCTTACACACCCAACCTATCAACCATGTGGTCTACATGGGATCTTACTTCCGAAGAATGGGAAAACTCATCTTGAAGGAGGCTTCTCGCTTAGATGCCTTCAGCGATTATCCTTTCCGCACATAGCTACCCTGCTGTGCCACTGGCGTGACAACAGGAGCACCAGGGGTGCGTCCATTCCGGTCCTCTCGTACTAGGAACAGCTCTTCTCAATTTTCCTACGCCCACAACAGATAGGGACCAAACTGTCTCACGACGTTCTGAACCCAGCTCGCGTACCGCTTTAATGGGCGAACAGCCCAACCCTTGGAACCGACTACAGCTCCAGGATGCGATGAGCCGACATCGAGGTGCCAAACCTCCCCGTCGATGTGAACTCTTGGGGGAGATCAGCCTGTTATCCCCGGGGTAACTTTTATCCGTTGAGCGACGGCCCTTCCACACGGGACCGCCGGATCACTAAGTCCTGCTTTCGCATCTGTTCGACTTGTAAGTCTCGCAGTTAAGCACCCTTATACCTTTGCGCTCTTCGTACGATTTCCAACCGTACTGAGGGTACCTTTGAGCGCCTCCGTTACATTTTAGGAGGCGACCGCCCCAGTCAAACTACCCACCAAACACTGTCCCTGGCCCGGATAACGGGTCTAGGTTAGAACCTCAATGTAACAAGGGTGGTATTCCAAGGATGACTCCACAACCACTAGCGTGATCGCTTCAAAGTCTCCCACCTATCCTCTACATGTTACACCAAGATTCAATATTAAGTTATAGTAAAGCTCCACGGGGTCTTTCCGTCTAGTTGCGGGTAACCAGCATCTTCACTGGTACTAAAATTTCACCGAGTCTATAGCCGAGACAGCGAAGGGATCATTACGCCTTTCGTGCGGGTCAGAACTTACCTGACAAGGAATTTCGCTACCTTAGGACCGTTATAGTTACGGCCGCCGTTCACCGGGGCTTCAATTCGATGCTTCACCGAAGCTAACATCTCCTCTTAACCTTCCGGCACTGGGCAGGCGTCACCCCCTATACTTCGTCTTACGACTTTGCAGAGAGCTGTGTTTTTGCTAAACAGTTGCCCCTTCCTCTTCACTGCGGCTCACATAAAGTGAGCACCCCTTCTCGCTAACTTACGGGGTGATTTTGCAGAGTTCCTTAGCTATAGTTATCTCGCTTGCCTTAGGATTCTCTCCTTGACCACGTGTGTTCGTTCTAGGTACAGGCACCTAATAAATTAACGCTAGAAGCTTTTCTTGGAAGCGTGGAGTCATGGACTTCGCTACTTGCCGAAGCGTTCACTCCCCATCACACTTCAAGGTTACAGTACGCGGATTTGCCAACGTACACCTCTTTGTGCTTAGACCGGCATAACCAACAGCCGGCATCCACTATCCTTCTCCGTCACTCCATCACTTTATTAGGTGGTACAGGAATATCAACCTGTTGTCCATCGACTACGCCTTTCGGCCTCGCCTTAGGTCCTGACTAACCCTGGGTGGACGAACCTTGCCCAGGAAACCTTGGTCAAACGGCATGGGAGATTCTCACTCCCAAACGTTACTCATGCCGGCATAATCACTTCTAATCGTTCCACCCGTCCTCACGGTCGAACTTCATCACAATTAGAACGCTCCCCTACCACTTGCATTGCTGCAAATCCAAAACTTCGGTACTACGCTTAAGCCCCGGTACATTTTCGGCGCAGAAGCACTCGACTAGTGAGCTGTTACGCACTCTTTAAATGATGGCTGCTTCTAAGCCAACATCCTAGCTGTCTGTGCACTTCCACATCCTTACACACTTAGCGTAAATTTAGGGACCTTAGTTGTTGATCTGGGCTGTTTCCCTCACGAGCATGGACCTTATCACCCATGTTCTGACTGCCGAGTATGAAATTATGGCATTCGTAGTTTAATTGTGATCAGTACCCCTAGGTGGGGCCATCACACATTCAGAGCTCTACCTCCATAATCCTTTACCTCGACGCTAGCCTTAAAGCTATATCGGGGAGAACTAGCTATCTCCGGGTTCGATTGGAATTTCACCCCTAGCCACAAGTCATCCACGGTCTTTTCAACGAACGTTGGTTCGGTCCTCCATTAGGTTTTACCCTAACTTCAACCTGCTCATGGCTAGATCACCCGGTTTCGTGTCTACGACATCGTACTAAACGCCCTATTAAGGCTCGCTTTCACTACGGCTCCGTGTATTCCACTTAACCTTGCACGATATCGTAACTCGCCGGCTCTTTCTACAAAAAGCACGCCATCACCCATTAACGGGCTCTGACTTCTTGTAAGCGTATGGTTTCAGGTACTATTTCACTCCCCTCTCGGGGTACTTTTCACCTTTCCCTCACGGTACTGGTTCACTATCGGTAAAATGGTAGTATTTAGGCTTACCCAGTGGTCTGGGTAGATTCCGACAGGGTTTCTCGTGCCCCGCCGTACTCAGGATACTCTCTCGAGGTTAGTGCATTTCGCATACGGGACTATCACCCTCTGCGGTGCTGCTTCCCAACAGCTTCTGCTATACACTAACTTTGTAACTCTAACAAGAGTCCTACAACCCCGGCCCGTAGACCGGTTTGGCCTGTTCCGCTTTCGCTCGCCGCTACTGACAGAATCACATTCGTTTTCTTTTCCTCTTGGTACTAAGATGTTTCAGTTCCCAAGGTTCCCTTCACATAACCTATGTATTCAGTTATGGATAACACGAGATTAATCGTGCTGGGTTTCCCCATTCGGACATCGTCGGATCAAAGCTTACTTCCAGCTCCCCGGCGCTTATCGCAGGTAGTCGCGTCCTTCATCGGCTCCATTTTCCAAGGCATTCACCATACGCCCTTACTATACTTTCTAAAGAAAAACCTATTGCATATATAGATAATCTATAAAATTAATGAAATTTTAGTTTTCTTAGTATTAATCTTAAATAAGTTACTACTACATTTATATTGTTTATAAACGTAAGAAAAATAAAATGTCTATTTTCATCTAATATTCAGTTTTCAAAGAACGATTTTCTTTACAGAAATTGTTTGGGCCTAATGGCCCGTTAAACAATCTCTGAAAACTAGATAGAACGAGATATAATCATAAGCTGTTTTATCGTTTCACTCAGCTTTTTCTCTTAATCTACGAATACTCCATAGAAAGGAGGTGATCCATCCGCACGTTCCCGTACGGATACCTTGTTACGACTTCACCCTAATCGCTAATCCTACCTTGGTACGCTCCCTCCTTACGGTTAAGATACGTGCTTCTGGTATTACCAACTCTCATGGTGTGACGGGCGGTGTGTACAAGACCCGAGAACGTATTCACCGCGACATTGCTGATTCGCGATTACTAGTGATTCCGGCTTCATGAAGTCGAGTTGCAGACTTCAATCCGAACTGAGACTGACTTTTTGAGATTAGCTCCCCCTCGCAGGATTGCAACTCTTTGTATCAGCCATTGTAGCACGTGTGTAGCCCAGGACATAAGGGGCATGATGATTTGACGTCATCCCCACCTTCCTCTAGCTTACACTAGCAGTCTCATTAGAGTCCTCAACTTAATGTTAGTAACTAATGATAGGGGTTGCGCTCGTTGCGGGACTTAACCCAACACCTCACGGCACGAGCTGACGACAACCATGCACCACCTGTCTCAATGTTAGCCTCCACTACATCTCTGTAGCTTTGCACTGGATGTCAAGCCCTGGTAAGGTTCTTCGCGTTGCTTCGAATTAAACCACATGCTCCACCACTTGTGCGGGTCCCCGTCAATTCCTTTGAGTTTCACTCTTGCGAGCATACTACTCAGGCGGAGTACTTAATGCGTTAGCTGCAGCACCGACTTAAAGCCGACACTTAGTACTCAACGTTTACGGCGTGGACTACTAGGGTATCTAATCCTATTTGCTCCCCACGCTTTCGTGCCTCAGAGTCAATCACAGGCCAGTAGACCGCCTTCGCCACTGGTGTTCCTTCATATATCTACGCATTCCACCGCTACACATGAAATTCCATCTACCTCTCCTGCATTCTAGTTAGCCAGTTTTCAAGGCGAACCGGAGTTGAGCTCCGGGCTTTAACCTCAAACTTAACTAACCTCCTACGCACCCTATACGCCCAATAAATCCGGATAACGCTTGCCACCTATGTATTACCGCGGCTGCTGGCACATAGTTAGCCGTGGCTTTCTGGTAAGGTACCGTCAAACTAAAAGCATTTCCTCTTCTAGCATTTCTTCCCTTACAACAGAGCTTTACAATCCGAAGACCGTCATCACTCACGCGGCATTGCTTCATCAGACTTTCGTCCATTGTGAAAAATTCCCTACTGCTGCCTCCCGTAGGAGTCTGGGCCGTATCTCAGTCCCAATGTGGCCGATCAACCTCTCAGTTCGGCTACGTATCATCGCCTAGGTGGGCCATTACCCCGCCTACTAGCTAATACGCCGCATCCTCATCTTCTAGCGACCCAAACGGGCCTTTCAACATCTTCTCATGCGATAATGATGTCGTATGCGGTATTAGCAGTCGTTTCCAACTGTTATCCCCCACTAAAAGGTAGATTAGATACGTGTTACTCACCCGTTCGCCACTGGGTGCAAGCACCCCGTTCGACTTGCATGTATTAGGCATGCCGCCAGCGTTCATCCTGAGCCAGGATCAAACTCTCATTAAATTTAATCAATGTGAAAATTTTGATTCATGACTATATCTTGTTTCTCAAATAATTGAACTTGTATAAATTGTACAAATTAATTGGTTGTTGTTGTTCTATCTAGTTTTCAAAGATCGTTTTTCGTTAGTTTTTCACAACCAACGACATATAAAAATATATATGATTGAAAGACAATAATCAATACTTTTTTAAAAATTTTTTAAAATTTTTTTAATTTTCTTAAACAGAATTTCTTTACTGAAAGAAAATTAATTAATTTCTTTTAAAACCCTTTAAAATAGGCACCGTTATTGACAATTAAGATAATAACATATTGCAAATAAAAAAACATAAAAAAAATAAAAAAGTTTAAACTTTTTTATTTTAATCATCTCAATCGATAGTTGGTGTGAATTCTTCCCTATTTTCTTCATTTACAGGGTCCATAATTCTATCAATATCTATTTCCATAGTTTTTGTTTTTTCGCTTTGTAAGCTATTTACTATATTTGATTTACTTACTAAATGATCTGTTTTTGGTGTTTTTGGAACAAGTCTTCTTTCTTGTTTTTTCATAGCTTCTCAGATTCTATCTGAATCACCTAAAAATACTTTTCCTTGATAATTTTCATCAAGTCTTGCTGTTCTTCTTTCAATTTTTTCAACATAAACAGGTTTTACAACATTACCAATTGGTTTATTAAATTCACCTTCTCTTTGAGAAGCTCTTCTAGGAACTATAGTTTGTTTATAAGGGTCTTTCGGCTCTGTAATAGGTGGTAATTCTTCTATTTTAGGTAAACTATTAGTTTGCACTTTTTCTTCATTTAATTGCCCTGAGAAGTTATCTATTAGAGGTTTTTCAAGATCATAATTTATGTTTTCACTATTATTTATTGAATCTAATTCTTCTTCATTAATTTCATCTTCAAGAATTTCATCTTCAAGAACTTCAGGTTCATTAGCATTGTTATCTTCATCTTCTTGAATTTCTTGTTCAATTCCACTAGAAAAATTATTATTACTTATATCTTCTTTTAATTTAGCTAATTTATCTGACATGTTAAATGTCTCATCATTTGGTGTTGAAGTAAATTCTGGATTAAATTCAGCTTCTTTTAATTGTTGTTCATGATCTCTTAAAACCATTGGTTTGAATGGTTCACTTGAATCATTATTTGAAACTGATGTTTTTGTAGTTCTTACTTTTTGTCTAACATTTGAATTAGCCTTAAACATTGGAACAATAGAAATTAGTAAAGCAACTGATCCAATAGAAAGAAATATTATATTTAAAAGTAGTGATGTAATAATAATTATTTCCCCATCTTTTATTATTGTTGGATTTTTTGTAATTAACATTGTCAGGAATGTAAAGTTTATTGCAACTGATCCAATTGCTAAAATTGCATAAAGAAAACTAATTGCATTTCCTGATTTTGAAAATAATCTTATACTTCCAATTAGAAATAAAGATAGAATAAAAGATAATCCAATTATTTGTAAAATATTTAATATCCCGTATTCTTTATCAAAATTGTTAAAAAAGAATTTTTTTCCTTCAAATAAAAAAACCCCTAAAAAACTTAATATTGAACCTGCTAATAAAATTAACACGCCAAAAAATATACTTTTTCTCATATGTTTGCCCCTATCGTTATAGCCCTAAAAATACATAGATATTGTAGCACCAAAAAAAAGTAAAGACAAGTAATATAGTTCTAAAAAAGTTTATTAAAAAAACAAGAATAAATCTTGTCTTTTTAATAATTAATTACTAATCCCATATATCTTGTCATACTTAATAAAGATTCACGAATTCCTTGCACTCCTTCTCCAGAATCTTTTATTCCTAAAAAAGGAAAACTATCTGGACCACGTTGAGGTCTTGAATTAATATTTACTGTCCCAGTTTTAATTCTTTTTGCAGTTAATATTGCTTTTGAAATATCTTGACAGAAGATACTTGCTTGAAGTCCAAATTGTGAATCATTTGCAATTTTAACCATTTCATCAATTGTATCGATTCTTATAATTGGTAATATAGGACCAAAAGGTTCTTCTCATGCTACTTTCATATCTAAACTAACATTATCAATTAAAGTTGGTCACATAAGATTTTTTTCTCTTTTATCACCTGTTACAATATTTGCTCCTTTTTGTTTTGCATCATCAATTAAACTTTGAATAAAATCAGCTGATTTTTCATCAATAACTGGTGTAATAAATGCATTATCTTTTGGCATTCCAACACTCAATGATTCAATTTTATTTTTTAATAAAGGTACAAGTTTATCTGCAATCTCATTATTTACAAGCACTCTTTTTACAGCAGTACATCTTTGTCCTGAATACCCAAAAGCACCATTAATAATTTCATCACAATATTTATCAAGATTTAAATCATCTAATACAAGTGCTGGATCTTTTCCACCTAATTCAAGAACTAAATCAGTTGTACTTCCATTTTTTCTTATTTGATTACCTATTCCAACACTTCCTGTAAATGAAATCATGTCTATTTCTGGATTTGAAGTAATAATATCTCCAATTTCTCTTCCTCTACCTGTAATAATATTAAAAATTCCTTTTGGAAGTTCTGCTTTAATTACAAGTTCTGACATATAAGCTCCAACTAAACTTCCAGCTGTTGCTGGTTTAAATACAACAGTATTTCCCATTACTAATGCTGGAATTATTTTTGCAAATGCTAAGTTAAATGGATAATTGAAAGGTGAAATTGCAAGAATTACACCTTTAGCAACTCTTGAAAATACTCCTAACTTATTTTTTGCACCCATTCCTTCACCTGTTAAAGCCATTGGTTCAATTCTTTTTGCCTCTTCAAAAGTATAGTCAATAATTTCAACTGTTCTTTCAACTTCTGCAAGTGACTCTTTTAAATTTTTTGCAATTTCTTCTGACATTATTTGAGCAATTTCTTCTTTATTTTGATCAATTAAGTCTCTAAATCTCTTTAAAATAGAAATTCTTTTTAACAATTCAACTTGTTCTCATTGTTCTTGTGAACTTCTTGCCACTGAAAATGCTTTATTTATATCATCTGGTGTTAATGCACTTACCTTACCTGCAATTTCCAATGTTGCTGGATTCATTATTTCTAGTCATTGACCATTATCCACTAATTCATTATTAATTAATGCCTTATATTGTCTCATTTTTTAATCTACCCCTTTTTAATTCATTGAATAAATATCTTTCATTAAAATAGAACCTGCAATTGCAACGTTCAAACTTTCTAAATCAGGATTAGTTTTAATCTTAATATTTAAATCAATTTTTTTAGAAATTTCCTTGGAAATACCTTGTCCTTCATTTCCAAGTATCAAAGCTATTCTATTAACTTTGATTTTTTCTAACGAGTTACTTTCTTCTTTAAGTAAAGTCCCTACAACTATTATATTCTTTTGTTTTAATTTATCTAAAAAAAATGATAAATCTTCATTTCTTAAATTCAAATCAAAATGATTTGATTGTGTTGCTCTTAAAACTTTGGGATTATAAAAACTTACACAATTATTAGAACAAATAACGTTTTTAAATTCGAAAGCAAAAGCACTTCTAATTAAAGTACCCAAATTTCCTGGATCTTGAATACCATCTAAAATTAAATAGTTCCCATCTAAGTCTTCTTTTTGTTGCATTTTACAAACAGCAAAAATACCCTGATTTGTTTTTAAATCTGATAGTTTTTTAGATACATTATCTGATATTTCAATTACATTTAAAAAATGTTTATATTTTTCAAATAAATTTTTTTCTACTAAAATAGTTTCTACAACTTGCTTTTCTAAAGCCAAATTAACCATTTTAATCCCTTCAATAATATAACTTTGCTTTTCCTTTTGCATTTTTGTTTCTTTAAGGGAAAGAATCTCTTCAATAAGAGAATTATTAACAGATGTAATTTTCATATTATTCAGTAAATGCAAACCCTATTTCATATAATTTATTTTCAGGGTTAACATAATCCTTTCCTTTATAATTTGGATTTTCAACAGGATAACCAAAAATTAGTTGAGCTCTGCGAGGTGGTTCAAGTAATTTTGCTTGAATCATTGACATTGCAGAAATTGATTCTCCTCTTTTTCTTTTTTCTTTATTTTCTTCCATTAAATCTTCAATATCTTTTACTTTAGCTTGTTTAACTAATATTCAAATTTTATTTTCTCGATATCATTTAACGATTTTTTTATATTCTAAAAAGGTAAATTTTTCTGGAACACTTCCTGCATAAAATCTGTTCTTTTGTTTACTTCAACCAGTTACATAATCTCTTCACATGATTTGTCCTGTTTTTCCTTTTGTCATCATAGTCATTGTTTGGTTTAGAGTTTCTTCAAAATCATTAAAGCCATATCCTGTAAATGAATTTCCAACTCATAAATTAACATAATTATTCTTTTTTGGATCTCAAATTTCTTCAAAACATGAAGCAGCAACTCAATATCTATTATCATAAGAGTTTTTATAAATTTCAAAACCATATTTATTGTTTTTAATAACAACTTCCTTTTGAGTAGTTTTAACAACTTTAAATTTAAAAGTATCTAATATTTTTTTAATTTCTTTTTCAGTTAAATTTGCTCTCACTTCTCCTCTAGAATTTTTTATTATATCTTTTGTTCTACTAAATTCTTCTAAAGCTCTATATTTTCTATTTGCAAATGCATTAAAAATATTTAATTCTGAAGTTGGATCAGGAATTACAAATTCATTAGTTATAAGTTCTTCTGCTGATCTTTCAATAGTTTCTAAAGTATCTGTCATTTCATTCATTTTTTTAATTTTTGAGATTATACTTGTTGCTTGACTTTTATCTTGTTCAAATCCTTCAACCAATAATTCTTCTTTTTTATTTGATTCATCATTTTTTTCTATTTTTCCAATACTTGATTCAAAGTGATATTGAGATTCGTCAAATGATTTATCATATTGAAAATAATTATTTTTATCGAATTTAGGTATTTTAGGATCATCTGGATTAGAAGGCTTATAGTTATATATATCTTTTAATTTGTCCTTTGGCATATAAGCCTCCTTTTGTTTTTAATATCCTGAATCTTGTCTATTAAAATTTATTTCATTTTTTTTATTATAAACTTGCAATATTTCATCATTTGAAATATCTAGTATATACATAATTGATAAAAATTCATCCAATAAATCACTATATGAATTTTTTTCAAATGTTTGTTCAAATATTATTGTTTTTCTATAAACATTTAGACTTCATTGATCAATATCATTTGCTTCAATTATCTTATTACTAAATTGAGAAAAATCAAAATCAATGTCTGTTCCCAAACTAATAATAAAATGCAAACAGTCAATCAATTCTTCTAATATTATTGACCTTTCACTAGGTCCTTTATTTGACCAAAATTTAAATTCTCTATATTCATTAATAAACTCTGAAATTTCTACTAAAAATGCTATTATTTTCTTTTTAATTATCTTTTCATTTAAAATTATTTTTTTTGATTCCATTATATAGTTATCTAACATTACTTGTTTTTCTTTTAAGTACTTTAATTCTTCTTTATTTAACATATTTATTACTCCTATAATTTAATTTTAGTTTAAAAAAATGATAGTTGCCTATCATTTTTTTATTTTCTAAAATCCTGGTTTTTTAAGTAATTTAAACATATTTGTTTTATAAACTTCAACTCCTGGTTGATTGAAAGGGTTTATTTCTAAGAAATAACCACTCATTGCACATGATTTCATAAATCAATAAGCAGCATAACCAAACATTTCTGCATCCATTTTATCAAATTCTAAAACAATATTTGGAACTTCCCCAGTATTTGCATGCGCATCAATAACTCCTTCAAGAGCTACTTTATTTATTTCATGAAATGATTTAGTTGTTAAATAATTTAAACCATCTAAATCTTCACTATTTGTGGGAACATTTAAATCAATATTTGGGTTCTTAATATCAATTATTGTTTCAAATAAAATGTTTTTTGATCCTTCTTGAATAAATTGACCTAATGAATGTAAATCTGTTGAAAATACACAACTTGTTGGAAATAATCCCTTACCTTCTTTACCTTCTGATTCTCCATATAATTGTTTTCATCATTCAGTAAATGTTTGCATTTGTAGTTCATAACCTACTAATGTTTCTGCTTTATATCCTTTTTCAGTATGCAAGATGTGTCTTGCAACTGCGTATTTATAAGCATCATTATTAATGTCCTTTGTATCTTCCATAGCTTTTTTTGCTCCTTTAAAGATATCATCAACACTAACTCCTGCTACCAATAATGGAAAAATACCAACTGGTGTAAATACTGAAAATCTACCTCCAATATCATCTGGAATTGTAAAGGTCTCATATCCCTCAGCTGTTGCTAATTGCTTTAGAGCACCTTTTGATTTATCTGTAACTGCAACAATTCTTTCTCTAGAAGCTTCTTTTCCTTTTAGATCTACTAAAAGTTTTTCAAAAACTCTAAAGGCAATTCCTGGTTCAGTTGTAGTTCCTGATTTTGAAATATTTACAATTCCAAATTCTTTATCCTTAACATATTCAACTATTTGTTGAGTATAAGTAGAAGATATAGTATTACCAATATAAATTAATTCTACTTTATCTTTTGAATATAAACCTCTAATCATTTCATCAGCCGCACGAGCTCCTAAATAACTTCCACCAATTCCTACAACAAGTAGAACTTCAATTTTTTCTCTTAAGTTTTCTACAACTTTTTTCATTTTTACTAATTCATCTTTATCAAATTCAACTGGTCAATTAACTCATCCTAAAAAGTCATTCCCTAAGCCAGTTTTATTTTCTATCATATTATGTACATCTTGAATTTTTGAAATACTAAAATTTGAAATTTCATTTTCAATTTTAGAGTTTTTAAAGTTTATTTTTATCATTTAATATTACTCCTTGTTATTTTGATTCTACGCTATTTTTTAAGCTATCAAAACCACTTTTTGTTTCCTTGATTTTTGTATCTGGTGATTTTAATAATTCTGGTCTCAATGATTTAAAACTTAATTTTACTTGATTTTTATCTTCAAGTAATTCAATTACCTCTACTTCATATTCTTCATTTAAAATTAAAAAGTCTTCAACACTTTTAACAAAAAAATCTGAAATTTCCGAAATATGTATTAAACCTTTGATAACTTCTGTTTCATCAATCACTTCGCAAAAAGCTCCATAGTTAACAATAGCCGTAATTTTAGCTGTTACTTTTTGTCCTTTATTCAACATCCTATTGCTCTCCTTACAAAATAATTATAAACTTAAATTATTACATAGAATAATAATTTGAAAAAATTTTTAAAAAGTAGGTGAGATTTTGGAAAAAAATATTTTAGAAGAAAAGGTAAAAGCTACCTTAGAGCAATTAAGAATGTATATTACTCAAGATGGTGGAGACATGGAATTTGTAGCGATTAGAGACAGACTTGTATATATTAGACTAAAGGGTAATTGTGTTGGATGTGGACTTACAGAATTGACTTTCAAAGAAGGTGTTGAAGGTGTTTTAATTGAAGAGTTCCCTTATGACATTGATGGCGTAGAACTTGTAATGTAAACTAGGAGATTGATATGAATTTTTTAACTTATGAAACAGATGTTATAAATACAGTCTTAACTGCAATATCGACAGTAACTGTTTTTACAGCTTCATTATTAATTCCATTTTTAGTAAAAAAATACAATGATAAAAAACAGAAGTTTGAATCTGCAGAAAGATCATTAATTGATGCATTTGATAAATATTTCTCTGAAGAATATCCAAAGAATGATTTTGAATGATATATAGCAGAAATAAATGCAGTAATTAAACGTTTTGATATCAACACTGTTGCTTGTGCAAATTGTAAGAAAAAATGTAATTCTAAAAAGTACATGAAATGATTTGAAACTGTTGATAAATTAATTCCAGAAGTAAATAATTTTGCCTTTAGATCAGAGAAAATGAGTTTCAAAATTGAATTGAGTACATTATTTTGTTACAAATGTACAAATAAAAAAGTAACAAAAAAGCAATTAACAAGTTAATTGCTTTTTTTAATATTTTTTAAATTTCTTCTTGATTCTAATTTTAGTAAATTTAAATTTGACATAGCATTTAAAAATATTGATATTAGAACAGTTCCAAAATTCCCTGAAAGAGTTCCAATTATAAATATTGGAAATCCAACTATTTTAGGATCAATTTGAGGATAAGGAAAAAAAGGTAAGAATCCTAACTCTTCATTTGATTCCAGATTATAAATTAGTGATGTTCTTAAAAGAATATAAAAACTATAGGTACCAATGTATATAAGATTAAATCAACAATAGTTCTTTGCAAAAATTTTATCTTCAATTCTTTCCTTTTGATAAATAAAATAAAATGCTAAAACCATAATTGGAGTAATTATATGCTCAATTGATGATTTTGTTCTTCCATATCAAGTATCAAAACCAATAATATCTCCTTTTTGAACAATAAATGTAATATTAAATAATAAAAATACCAAAAAATTTAAAGTAGCAATTGCAGTATGAGCATTTTTACCCACCATTCAATTAGCCATATTTTTTTTATGATAATTTATTCAATTTATTAAGCCAAACATTGAAGTAATTAGAGCAACCCAAACAGATAAATAAAGCGTTTGATCAATTATAACTAAATCAAAACTTGTTTTTTTTGGATCAAATAAATATCCACAAATAATATCTAATAATAATGCAAAAAATAAAGCTAAAGTGCATCAAACATAAAAATAATATTCGAATCATTTTTTATAATTTTTATTTTTTTTCATATGTTTAATTAGGAAAATTAACCTACTGAACCTTCCATATCCATTTTAATAAGTTGATTTAATTCAACTGCATATTCTAAAGGTAATTCTTTTGTAAATGGTTCTAAAAATCCCATAACAATTATTTCTAATGCTTGTTGTTCATCAAGTCCTCTACTCATTAAATAGAATAATTGTTCTTCACTTACTTTTGAAACTGTAGCTTCATGTTCAATTTGTGATTGATTATTATGTACTTTATTTTGTGGAATTGTATCTGAATGTGATTGATTATCTAAAATCAATGTATCGCATTCAACTCTAGCTTTAGAATTTATAGCTTCTGGTCCAATATATGCAAGACCTCTATAATTTGCAGTTCCACCTTGGAAAGTGATTGACTTAGAAACAATTTTTGATTTTGTTTCTTTTCCTAAGTGAATCATTTTACTTCCTGCATCTTGATAAACCCCTTTTTTAGCTACAGCAATTGAAATAGTGTCTCCCTGAGATCTATCACCTTTTAAAATACAAGTTGGATATTTCATGTTAACTTTTGAACCAATGTTTCCATCAATTCATTCCATTCTTCCATCCTCTTCAACTATACTTCTCTTTGTAACTAAATTTAAAACATTATCACTTCAATTTTGTACTGTTGTATATCTTACATTTGATCTTTTACCTACAAAGATTTCAACAATAGCTGCATGTAAGTTATTTTCTGAATAAACTGGTGCAGTACATCCTTCAATATAATGTAATTGAGCATCATCTTCAACAATAATTAGAGTTCTTTCAAATTGTCCTGAAGATTGATAGTTAATTCTAAAGTATGCTTGTAAAGGTTTTTCCAATATTACTCCACTTGGAATATAAATGAAAGTTCCACCTGATCAAACTGCTGCATTTAATGAAGCATATTTGTTATCATCATTTTTTACTAATTGACCAAAGTATTTTTTAAATAATTCTGGATATTTTCTTAAAGCTGTATCACAATCTGTAAAAATAACTCCTTGTTTTTCCAACTCTTCATTCATTCTTTCATATACTGGACGAGCATCTCATTGAGCATTAATTCCTGCTAAAAAATTTTTTTCAGCTTCTGGAATACCAAGTCTGTCAAAAGTTCTTTTTATATTGTCTGGAATTTCATCCCAAGTTTTAACAGTTTTTCCTGCACCTTCTGTGTAGTAAAAATAGTCATTAAAATCTATTCAATTTAGATCTGGTCCAAAACCAGGTTGTGGTTTTTGCTCAAATATTTTTAGACTTTCTAATCTGTAATTTAACATTCATTCTGGTTCTTCTTTATATTTAGATATTTCTCTAATAACTGATTCATTTAATCCTTTTTGAACTTTATATGTTGAAACTTCCCCTTCATTAAACCCATATTTATAATCTGATATCTGTTTAATTTCTTCTTCTTGTTTTAGTTTTTTCATTTTCTACACCTCCTTATTTAAAATTGATTTAAATCCATCAGCACCTAAAAGTGCACAATTAATTCTATTTCCTTGCTTATTAATTTCTCAAAAAGCTATTAATTCTTCAAGAATTGATTCATCATAATCATTTCCAGAAATCATATTATAGTAATTTAATAATTGATTTTGAGCTTCTTTTACCTCTAAATTTTTTAATTTATAACAGAGTATATCTGTAGAAGCAGTTGAAATTGCACATGCATTCCCATCAAATCTTGCTTCTTTTATAATATTATTTTCAATTAGTAATTGAACGTTAATTTCATCACTACATGTTGGAGAATCTTGAAACTTTATAATAGATTGATTATTGTCTATCAAACCTTTAAAGTCTGGTTGAGTATAATGTTCCATTATTATTTGTCTTAATTGGATTTTGTCATTTTTGTCAAACATATTTTAAATCTCCTTTACTAAATTATTTCTTCAATTCAACTATCACAATCTTTTAATGCTTCAATAAATTTATCAATATCTTCTTTAGTATTGTAAATTGAAAAGCTTACTCTTATTGTTGAACCAACTTTAAATAAATCATTTGCAAGTCTTGCACAATGTTTTCCAACCCTAACTGATATCTTATATTTTTTATTTAAAAATGAACCAAAATCTTGCGAATTTACATTTTTTAAATTAAATAAAACTATTGGTTGATTATTTTTTAAATTATAAAAATCAAATTTTGAAAGGTCAATTTCTTTTAATCTTAACTTAAAGTAATTTTTTAATTCCTCTTCATAAGATATCATTCTTTCAATATTTAACTTTTGAATAAGTTCTAAACACTTTTTAAAAGCATATATTGCTGATAAATTTAATGTTCCTGCTTCAAATTTTTCAGGAATTGGAGCTAATTTATAATTATCAACACTAATACTTGTGTTGTTGCCTCCTCCATAAAAAATTGGTTTCAATTTTTCTAATATTTCTTTTCTAGCCCATAATATTCCAAGTCCAAATGGACCATAAAGTTTATGAGTTGAAAATGCAGCACAATCAACATCAAGCTCTTTTAAATTAATTTTATTGTGTGCAATTGACTGAGCAAGATCAAGAATTATAATTATATTTTTTTTGATTCTTCTAATTTCTTTTACAATCTGTTTTACATTATTTAAACTCCCGATTGTATTTGAATTCATAGCAAATGATATAACTTTAGTTTTATCATTAACTTTATTTGATATTTTAGATATATCAATTAAAAAGTTTTCATCTAATTCTAGGTAATCAACTTTTAGATTTTCTTCTTCTGCTAAAACTCTTCAAGGTAATAAGTTAGATGAATGCTCTAATTTTGTTAAAAGAATTTCATCTTTTTCATTAAATTCTTTTCTTAATCCAAATGCTAACTGATTTAAAGAATGTGTTGTTCCACTTGTAAAAATAATTTCTCTATAATCATCAACTCCAATAAAGTTTGCAACCTTTTGTCTAGTTTCTAAAAGTATTTGATTTGCTTTATAAGCATTATCAAATAAATTATTATGAGTATTTGCTGCAATTTTTAAATCATATTCACTTTGAGCTTCAATTACTTTATCAAATTTAATCGAAGTTGCACTAGAATCAAAATAAATCTCTTGTGAGTTATTTTTAAAATATGAAAAATTATCTTTGAAATTCATTAAATCATTCCTTTTAATTGTTCTTTTAAATATTTTAATAAGTCTTCATCATCAATCTCTTGAAAAACTGGCTCAAAGTACCCATTTATTATCAATTCCTGAGCTTGATTTTCATTTAAACCTCTTGATAATAAATAAAATATTTGATCTGGGTCAAGCATACCAATTGCATTAGCATGACTTGCTATAATATCATTTTCATCAATTAATAACACTGGATCTGAATCTGCTTTTGCTTCTTTATCAAGAACTAATAATCTTAATTCTTGATGAGCTTCAGCTTGATTAGAACCCTTTTTAATATCACTAATACATCTGATAAACCCTTTTGAAGTATCTTTTAAAACCTCATATGTTCTAATATTTGAATATGAATTTCTTGCATTATGAATTGATTTAATAATTGAGTTTTTATTGAAATCTTTATTAATAACTGTTGCATTATAAAATTCAATAGATGTATTTTCTTCATTTAGATTAATTGTAAAAGTATCATCACAATTATAATTTGCGATATTTGATATTTTTAAATCTAATCTTGAATTTTTTTTCAAATTAAAATTTATATTAAATTCTTTTTTTGAAATATTTGTTGAAGGCAAAAATAGTACAACTACATTTAATTCAACATCTTGTTCAAGATTTAAATCAATTGATCCAAAATCATTTTCTAACAATATTATTTTGTTTTCACTATTTTCAAATGTAAAACTTGAAGGTAAGTTATTTCTAAAATCTATATAAGATTCATTCAAGTTAAAGTTAGTCATTATTTAGCTAATTCCTTTACTCATGAATAACCTTCTGTATTAATTCTTTCAACTATTTCATTTCCACCACTTGTTACTATTTTTCCTTCAATAATAACGTGAGCATGAGTTGGTTGCACTTTTTTAAAGAATCTATCATAGTGTGAAACAATAACCATTGCGTTTGTTGATAAATCAACTTGATTTAAGTTTTTTGAAACTACTTCTAAGGCATCAACGTCTAAGCCTGAATCAATTTCATCAATTAAACTAAAAATTGGATTTAACATTTTTAATTGCAGTATTTCATTTTTTTTCTTTTCTCCACCACTAAACCCATCGTTTACAAATCTTTTTAACATATTTAAATCAAAATCCAATTCATTGGCTCCTTGTTTAATATCTTTAAATATTTCTTGTAATTTTTTCTTTTCATCACTGTGAGCATTCACAATATATTTCAAAAATTCTAAATTTGACACTCCTGGAATTGTTTGTGGATTTTGCATTGCTAAAAATAAACCAGCTTTACTTCTTTCATCAACACTCATCTCAATTATTGATTCTCCATCAACCAATATATCTCCTGATATAATCTCATATTTTGGATGTCCCATAATTGCCATTAATAATGTTGATTTACCATTACCATTTGGTCCCATTAGGGCATGTATTTCTCCTGAATTAACTGTTAAATTAACTCCTTTTAAAATTTCTTTGTCTTCTATATTTACATATAGATCTTTAATCTCTAATTTATGCATTTTAAAAACTCCTTGCCTTATTATTATAGATACTTATCTATGAAAATAAAAATCATTTTATTTAATATTTAATTTGAATTAAATGTCTTTTTCTCTTATTTTTCTTTATAATTATTTTGATATAAACCAAGGAGTGAATGGTGTGAAAAAATTATTAACACTACTAGGAAGTGTTAGTTTAGTTGCAACAACAGCACAAATGGCTGTTGCTTGTGGGACAAACTACGATAAAAAAGATGAATATGGAAATTCAATTTTAATTGAATTTCTTCAATCTATTGATGGAACAGCAAGTATCAGTTCAAGTGATATTTTATTTAAATTAATAAATAATAAAAATGGACCTCAAAATAAAGAAAAACTTACTTTAGATTTACTTAAAATGATAAATTTATCTATCTTAGCAAATACAACAAGCGAAAATAATAATATAGACGAAAGTATTTATACAAATTATGATTTAGCAAATATACTAAGTGAAAGATGAAAAAGTTTAAATGCTACTGTTGATAGACAAATTACAACAGAAAAAGATAAATATAAAAAAGACTATGGTAAAAAGTGAGAAAAAAAATGAAAAGAAATGCTAGTTGAAAAATACAGCGTTTATCAAGATGATGTTAAATCAATGGATTTAAACTTCCTAGAAAACAAATACAAAGCAAATATACTACTTACAGATTCAAATAATAGTGCTTCAAAAACACTATTAGATGTTTTACTTAACACAAATCAACAAGGAGTTACTTGAATTGGAGTAAATGATATTGTTAAAAAACACAAAGCATTAAAAAATATTGTTGATTCAAATGATGATACTAAAATAGCAAACTATGTAAAAGCTGACTTAGATCAAATTGCTCAAATTGAAAACTCAACAAAAGCAGAAGCAAGTGATTGAAAAGCAACTACACTTACTGAAACAAGTAGTACTCAAGATTTAGTGGCTGCTGCAAAAAAAGCAGTTGAAATAACTACTGATAAAATTATCAATGATACACCTGTAAATTTAAATAACTTTACATTAAATGATACTAATAACTCTAGAGCAGGATTTTTAAGTAACTCTCAAAAGTACTTTTTAGATAAGTTCTATACAACACAAGCTCCACTTGCAATAAGTGAAGTTGTAATACCATTTTCTGAAAACGGGTCATTTGATAATGGAGTAACAGTAAATAGTTTTAAATCAAATGATGGAATTGATCAGAAAAATACAAATCAATTACTAAAAGATATCCAAGATGATGTAGATGGTAGTGAATGAAGAAGATGAATAGTTGAAAGTAAAGCTGCTAATCACACAAAAGCTACAGTTAAACATTATGATAAATTAATGACTTTAAGTAATTCAACAGATTTCACTCAAGATATGAGATCTGTAGTATATGACTTTGTTTTGGGTAATAAAGTAAATGGTGAAAACTATTCTGGAGGAGCTGCTTTTGCAGAAGAAAATGATGGTATTTTAGGAGAAATTATTCCTAAAATTTCAAGAGCTAAAGATAATTCAAAATTTTATTTATATAATGACACATTAGGCAGAGTTTATTATGTAGATTCAACTGGATTACACATTGTTCAAATAGATGGTTATAGTTATTTTAAAGATGGATCTGTCAAAGTAGATGGTAAAGCAATTAAAGGTTTAAGCGAAGATAAAAATCAAATTGATTCAGAAACTTTAACTGAGTTGAATGCATTTAAAAAATATAATGCATTAACAGCAGAAGAAAAAGTAAATGAACTACAAACTAATATAGTTAACTCAGATGGTGGAACTTACAAAAAATTGAACACTACAATAGTTAATCCATATTTAAAGTATTTAACAAACTCTTCAATGCTAAAGGGAGTTTCAGGGTCAGCTTCAAGTTTTGATATTATGTCTGAAGTTAAAGATTGAGCTCAAATAAGTTCATCAACTGAATCAGCTTCATATTGAATGACTTCTGTATTTGATTACTTTAAAACAGTTTCAACTATAAAAGACCAAAGTGAATTTATTAAGACCTACGTTCAATTCCAAACTGATGGTGAAAACAAACAAAATGAAGCAATTGAAAAAACAGAAAAATGATTCTATTCCTCTGTTGAAACTAAACAAAGTTTAAATGCAATTAATCCTTCAATTTTTTATACAGAATCATTTGATAAATGAACAGAAGAAATTAGAACTAAAACTGATGCAAGTAACTATCCAAAGCAAGAAATTATAATTGATGGAGAAAACGGATATAGAGAAAAACTTGTACAAGAAACAAATCAAAGATTCTGAATGCCAAAAGATATTGATGAAAATAATGCCATTTCATATAACTATGTCTATTCAAAACAAGCAAAAAGTTATATTGTACTAAATTTTGGTCAAATAACAAGTGAGATTCAAAACTCATATATAACTTTCAAGAATGGAGGTACTAAATAATGAAAAGATTACTAGGAATACTTGGTGCAATGTCATTAGTGGTATCATCCCCTTCTTTGGTTGTAGCATGTACTACAAAAGAAAGAATTACAACACCAAAATTAGATAAAGAACTTGCAAAACAATTACTTGTTGCAATTTCAGGAAATAAAGATCTTGCAAATATTGACTTTGGCTCAATCTTTACAGATGCAGAAATTGAAGCTGTTATTGTAAATATGGTAAATGAACTTTTATCATTACAATACAGTTATGATGCTACAAACACTTTATATAAAAATCTTGGTTTTGAAGAATATAGTAAAAATACTATAGATAAGGAATTCAAAAGTAAATATAATATTGAATCAAGAACAATTGCTGAAAATAAATTGTTTGAAGATTATACTAAATCAATTACTTCAACAAGACTTGATTATTGAGCAATAAGAAATAATTACAACTTAAATATTCAAAATGAAACTGATGTAAAAGATATCAATGGAACTGAATTTAAAGTTAGTTCTGCAAATAAACATGTTTATATTGGTGATGAAAATACTATTTGAAGTTTCACAAATGAACAAGGAGTGGAATCTGGTAAAACTTATTCTCTTCCCACAATTCCACAACTTACAAGTGAATACAAAGAAGGATCAAATTCTGTATTTTATGTAAAAGACACTAGTGGTACAATGAAAAATATTTCTTCAAAAACAGCATTATATTTAAGATTTCAAGATTACTTTGAATCAAAATTATTAGAAGAAATTAATGAAAACCTTTTAACAAATGCTTATTTAAAAGCTTCAATGTTTGATGTTAAAACAACAAATGAAAGTGAAAAAGCTCCTTTTATTAATTCTTCTTCAGCAATGTTTACAAAAACTCAAACTCTGACAGAAACTTCTATTAATGAAAGTTGAAAAACAAATGTTAAAATGGTTTGAACATTAAGATTTGATGTTACTCAAAATTCAAATATCAAAGCAATTAATGATCTAATTAAAAAAGCTGAAGGGTTACTTGACCAAAGTAGTGGTGCTTTAAAAAATGGTAAAGAAATAAATGAAATTTATAAGGTATTTGAAAATTCAGAAGATATTAAACCAATAACTGATTCAAAAACAGCTTATGATTCATACTTTGGTTTACAAGGATATCAAGGATTAACAATTTATGATGGAGATACTTCATTAGGAGACAGTCCTATTTCAGGAAAAACTTATGAATCTAAAGTAAAATCATGAAATAAAGGAGCTGGAATTGTTAAATCAAGCTCAGAGAACTTCTTAACAGTTGATTCAGAAAATAGTAACTATGCTGATTTAGTAATAGTACTTCCAATTTATATGATTGAATTACTTGGTGGATCAGATGAAAGTAAAGAAAGTTACTATAAAATTGAAGGAAAAAATGGAGAAAATGAATCTGCTCCAATCAAATTTAGTAATACAATTGGAAATGAAACAGTTTACTTAGATAGATGAAATAATTCTAATAATAAATCTTTACACTCAAAAGATGTAGCTAAATTAGCTAAAGATTCAACAAAACAAACAGCATTATTAAATCAAATTATGTATGGTGTTTCAAAAAGTTCAGCATCAAGTGAATTGGCAAAAACTATTATTTATTCAAAATATTTAGATAAAGATCAAGTTTACTATGCAGGATTATGAAATAAAATTGGAACTTATATTAAAAGTGAAGATGACAAAGACGAATAAAATTAAAAATAAACCTAATTTAGGTTTATTTTTTTATAAAATATTTATGAAAAGAGGTTTTATATAATGGAATGTATATTTTGTAAAATAATAAATAAGGAAATGGAAGCAAAAGTAATATATGAAAATGATCATACTTTAGCATTTTTAGATATTTTTCCTAACAGTAATGGACATTCACTAGTTATTCCTAAAAAGCATTTTTTAGATTATGAAAATACAGATGATTTTTATTTACAAGAAGTTGCAAAAACTAAAAAGATTGTAGCAAAAATGTTAAGAGAAAAATTAGACGCCAAAGGTATGAATTATGTGTCTAATCAAGGTTCTGAGGCCTTTCAAATGGTATTTCACTATCATGAGCATATTGTTCCCAAATTTATTAAAGAAAAGGGTTATGGCTTTAAAATAAACAATGAACCTGGAGATTTAACAGATATTAATGAAATCTATGAAAAATTAATATAAATAAAAAAGGAAACCTATTTGGTTTCCTTTTTATTATAATGATTTAAATAACTTCTACCATCTTCTGAAAGGATTCTTCCAGTTCAAGCTCCCTTTTCCACTTTTTCAAGTTCATCATTAATTTTATATATTCTTGCATCAAGAGCATCAAGTGAAGATATTATAACACCCTCTATTAATGAAGGTTCCACTGGTGAACCATATTCATTTTTACCATGACTTGATAAAATTACGTGTTGTAATTTTAATACATCTCTATTATCTTGTAAATTTAATTCTATTGCTTTGTTTGAAACAAAAGTATTACCTATTGAAATATGTCCTAAAAGTCTTCCCTCATCTGTATATTCTGCTGCATTTTTTCCAGCCATTTCAATAACTTTTCCTATATCATGAAGAACAGCTCCACAATAAACTAATTCTCAATCAACATTTGCATATTTATATACTTCTTTTATTGATTTTGCTCCCATTAATAGTGAATAACTGTGTCAAAACAATCCCCCCACAACGTTATGATGAATGCTTACAGCTGCAGGAAATGTTTTAAATTCACTTTCATAAGATTTAATAATTTCCAAAGTTATTTTTTTATATACTTCATTTTCTAAGCTATTAATAAACTCAACTAATTTTTCAAAATTAGAATCAACATTAATTGGAGCACTAATACTAAACATTTCAATATTAATTGAATGTTTTTCAAATTCCTCTTCATTAATTACTTCATAAGAATTTACTTTTAACTGTAATTGTTGTCTATAAACATTTGTAGCTGCTTCAATTTTAATAATTGACCCAGTTTTCAACTCTTCAACATCTTTTTCTGTAGAATTTCAAAGTCTGGCTTCTACTCTTCCTGACATATCAACTAAATTTAAAATTAAGTAATTTGATCCATTATTTCCAGTCGATAATATTGTTTTTTCTATCCTAGCTATTAAAGTGACTAGTTTGCTTTCGGCATTTATTTGATTAATCATATTTGTACTCCTCAAAGATAAATTAATTTTAACAAAAAAAACACTAATGATTAGTGCTTTATTTAATTATTAAATTAAAAATCCTGGATTTTTTAATAAACTTATAAACTCTTTACCAAATAAGATAGCATCTTCTGGTTCTAATTTATTAGAGTTAAATGCAAAATTAATCTTAATAAAATTTGATAGGTTTCCATCTTCTTTAAAAGAGTTTGAAATTGTTGAAGCATAAATCGAAATTATTGAATCTTTTGAAAGTCCAAAGTTTGCATTATCAACTCCAAAGTTTGATAAATCAAATAATGAAACATTAATTTTTTCATTTTTAGTTTCAATATTTTTATTTATTTCTCTAGAAATATTTAAAATATTTGTATCTTTTTGTACTTTCACAATAGTATCATTTAAGTTAAAACCACGTGATTTAATTAATCTTATAGCTGAATTTGAAGAATTTAATTCATTAAATTTATCTAAAGTTTTTGTTAAAGCTTTAACAAAAAATGCATTTAATTCTAATTCTATCCCTTTTTTCTTTAAAGGTTCTGCCATTAAAGTTTGTAAACTAATTAAAGCTGTTATATCTAATTTATATGAGAAAGAATCAATTTTAACATTATCAATAACTGAATTTTTTTCACTTATCAATGAATTATTAGTTAAATTAGAAGATTGCTTAATTTTTAAATCTAAATCATTAATTTTATCATTAACTTTTTTCAATAAAGAATTAATTGTTTGAGAATTTTCTTCTTTAGTTTTTGAAATAAACGATGATAGTTTTTCATCAAATGATTGAATTTTCTCTTCAAACTTTTCTACATTTATTTCTTTTACTGTATTTTCAAAATTATTTTTTAATCTTGAACTATATTTATTAATTTTATTATCAATATTTTTAATTTTCTCTTCCAATTCTTCCTTTTGATTTTTGATCTTATAAAATTTAGTTTCTAATTCTTCACTGTTTTTTAATAAAATATCTATTTTTTCATTTTCTAATTCTGATAAATAATCAAATTTTGGTCCATCTAAAGAAAATTCTTTTTTATCATTTTCAACTTTTCTTTCTAATTCCTTTTTTTCCTTGCTAATTTCATCTTTTACTTCTTGAATTATTTCTTTATTTTCCTTTATTTTTTGATCTTCTCTATCACTGTTTTCTGTAATTAAAATTTCACTTTCTAATTCTCTTCCATCCGCATCAGATGTAAATTTTGATAAGAAGTTTTGATTTGAAACTTTTTCTAATACTTGTGTTTCTGAAATAACTGGATTATGATCTGAAAAAATCTCTATATCTTTTTCATCTTCATATACTATTGCATGATTAATTGCTAATTCTTCTGTAATTGAGTCTGCAACAGTTAAAGGTTTGATATCCAAATCTATAATATTAGATTCACTTTTTGAAAATTTTGGTGGTTCAAAAGAATCAAATTCTAATTCGCTTTCTTCAACACTTTCTTCATTTTTATATTGATCTAAATTAGTATTTTCTATATCTATATTTATTTCAAAATTATCTTCAATTTTATCTAATGATTCAGTAATTTCTAATTCTTTATAATATTGATTTTCCAAATCGCTTAAATTTGATAATTCTTCTGTTAAAGAATCTTCAACTTCAATTACAAATTCCTTATCCTCGTTAATTTCATTAAGTTCTGGCTCATTTATTAATTTTTCTAAATATCCAAATTCATTTAAACCTTCTCTTAAAGTATCATTAATATTTGACGGTTTTTTTAAAAGGTTATTAATTTCTTTATCTGAGAAAATATCAAAAACAGTATCTCCGTTAGATACAATAAGTGATTCTATAACGTATATATTTCTTATAACACCTTCAATTGTAGAACGAATTTCAAATTTTTCTAATTGAGTTGAAATCACTGCCAAGATTTCATTCCTTTTAACTGGTTGTCCCTCTTTAACAAAAACTTTTTCAACTATTCCTTTATATTTTTTTGTATTTTTAAATTTAATTTTCTCCATAAATAGCCCCTTTTAATTTAGTGTCGCCCAACACTACTTAATTTTATTTTACACTACTTTAAAAGAAGTATAAAACTTTTTTTATAAGGACTCTAGAAAAGTTTTATTAGTTTCGCATATATCAATTAATCTTTTTAAACATATATTAAATAAGCGATTTTTATTATAATGTTGCATATCAATATTTTGACATTGAATTGCAATACGAGAAATTAAATTTGATATCTCCACTATTTCTCCTCTATAAGTTGGTAAAATTGGTCCAAAACCTTTATACAATATCATTGCATTTGAAATTAGGTATATAAAAACTGCTGTTTTATCATTTAAAGGTTTTTGTATAGCAAAAAAAACCAATAAAACTAATAAATCTTCTAAAAAAGATTCTGCACTTGAATCTTCAATTAACGAATCTTCAAAAAAACTAATCATTTCATTAATTTCTTCTTTATTTCTATTTTCTGCTAAAAAAAAATTTTCAAATTCTTCTGTACCATCTAGAAGATTATATATTAATTTATAATCCTCTCTGGTAAACGATCAAATGCGTTTTTTACCAACTTTAAAATTTTCTTTTGATTCAATAATTTTTGTTCTTATAATTTCTCAAATTTTTAGAAAGTTTATTAATCTCTTACCATAAACCTCTTCAGAATCATCTAATAAATATTCATCGTTTGCAATTAAATCAAATATCTCTTCTTCTGATATTTTAAAATCATTATAATATGAAAGATTTGAAACCAATCTAGAACCTATTTCAGCTCATATTCTTTTATCTCTATACAAACAAAAAAACCTCCATTTCACTTATTTTATAGGTTTAATGAAATAAAGGTTTTTATTGTTAATAAACTGCTTTTATATATAAAGTTGTTTTTTTCCTCTTTTGAATTAAATTTTAAACTTGGATCAATATTTATTAATCCCATATTCGATTTCATAGGTTTTAACTTCTTATGTTTTGGATTTGTAATATAATTTATTAAACTTCCTAAAATCGTATTTTCTGGAAATGGTACAAACTTTTTATTATTAATATAACTAATTATTCCCAATGCACTTACAAGACCTGAAGCAAATGATTCTATATATCCTTCAACTCCAGTAATTTGACCTGCAAAAAATATATTTTTCTTTCTCATCATTTGAAGTTTTTTATTAAGTATTTTTGGGGAATTAATGAAGTTATTTTTATGCATTACACCAAATCTTCTAAATATAGCATTCTCAAGTCCAGGTAAACTTGAAAATATTTCCTTTTGTTCTGCTCAAGTTATATTTGTTTGAAAACCTACAATGTTGTATAAATTATCTAATGCATCATCTCTTCTAAGTTGAACAACTGCAAATGGTTTAACTCCATTTTCATCTTCTAATCCATTAGAAGACATAGCTGATTTTAATAATATTTTTTTAGATGTTTTTGCTAATTGTTCAATTGGCTGACAACCTTTAAAGAATATTTCTTGTTCAAAATCCTTTAATTTAATTTGTTTTGCTTTAATTAATTTTTGATGAAATATATCAAATTCATTTTCATTCAAAGGTATGCAAATATAACTTTTATCATTTTTATGCCTTGATTTATAATATACTTTTGAAAAATCTATTGACTGCTTTTCAACAATTGGTGCTGAGGCATCTAAATAAAACAATTTTTGTTTACCCAATAACTTTTCTAATTGATTTTTAAAATCATCAGAGCACAGGGGTCCAGTTGCAATCAATGTTATTTCTTCGTTATCTATATCTAAATATTCTTCTTCAAATACTTTTATATTCTTATGATTTCTTATTCTATTATCAACAAGTTTTGAAAATTGTTCTCTATCAACTGCAAGAGCATCATCAGAAGGTATTTGAGTTTCATAAGCGCATTTCAAAATAAATGAATTTAAAAGTTCTAGCTCTTTTTTTAAAATACCAACTGCATTTTGTGTAGAAAGACTTCTAAAAGTATTTGAACAAACTAATTCAGCAAAAGTTTCTGATTTTTGAATTTCATTTTTCTGAATTTTTTTCTTTTCATATAAATGTACTTCAATTCCATTTTCTGCTAATTGTCATGCTGCTTCACAACCTGCTAAACCTGCACCAATTATATTTACTTTCATTAACTAATCTCCAACAATTTATCTATTTCTAAAGAATTTACACTCTCATCTCAACTTGAATTATTTCTAACACAAGTTCCAACATGAATATTATCTGTAATTTCTTTAAAATATGAGAAATTTTTTTGGTTAATTCCTCCACCAACTAATATTTTTGTTTTTAATTTTAAGTCATTTAATTTCTTAATAATTTCTTTACCTATTTCTAAATTTTTTCCACCACTAGTTAATACATTTGTAATTCCTAATTCATTTAAAATTTTATAAGATTCAATAAAATTATTAACCTCATCAAATGCTTTATGAAAAGTTATTTCTAGATTCCCTTTTATTTTGATTATTTCTTTAAGAAATTCAATATCCACTGATAAATCGCTTTTTAAAGCTCCTATAACTATTCCATTAGCTTTTGTTGTTTTTATAAATTCAATTTGATCTAACATCAATTGTTTTTCGTTATCACTGTAAATAAAATCTCTTGACGTATTTCTAACAATTATGTTAACTGGTAACTTGGAAATTTCACAAGCTGATTTAATATCATCATTTTCTGGAGTTAATCCCCCAACTTTTAATTCACGACAAAATTCAATTCTATTAGCTTTTGAATTATTTATTATTTTAATATCATTCAAATCTTTTGCAATTACTTCTAATAACATTTTACAAATAAACCTCTAATTCTCTTACTTTATCTAATTTCTCTCAGCTAAATTCTTTTTTACCAAAATGTCCATATTTACTTGTTCTGAAATATACTGGAGATTTTAAATTAAGTTCTTTGATTATAGAACTAACTTTAAAATTGAAATTTTCCTTTAATGCTTTATACATTACATCCATTGATACTTTATTTGTTCCAAAAGTTTCAATAAATACTGAAACTGGTTCGGGTTTACCAATAGCATAACTTACTTGAATTTCTACTTTATCTGCCAATTTTGCAGCAACCATATTTTTCGCAGCATATCTACACATATAAGCAGCACTTCTATCTACTTTACTTGGGTCTTTTCCAGAAAATGCTCCACCACCGTGACGTGAATATCCTCCATATGTATCAACTATTATTTTTCTTCCAGTTAAACCAGTATCTCCCTTTGGTCCACCAATAACAAATCTACCTGTTGGATTGATTAGAACCTTGAAGTCAGTATTTAATCCATATCTCTTTGCAATTACATCCATAATATTTATTTTTACAAATTTTTCAAATTCTTCTTTATCATAATCAGCGTCATGTTGAATTGACATTAAAATAGTTTCAATTCTTGGATTATTTTCATTTGTATAATCCATTGTAACTTGTGATTTCATATCTGGTTGTGCTCATTTAAAAGCTGATGCTTTTCTTAATTTTGAAGCAATGTGAACTAAATCATGAGCTACTTGTATTGAATAAGGCATAAGAGTTGATGTTTCATTATTGGCATAACCAAACATAATCCCTTGATCTCCTGCTCCCATTTCTTCTTGTTCTACACCCATTGCAATATCAGGTGATTGAGTATTTATTTTAACTAATATCTCACATGTTTCTGGGTCAATTCCAGTATTTGCATCTTTATAACCTACTCTATTTAAAACTCATTTTGCAATTGATGCATAATCCACATTTGCTTTTGTAGTTATTTCGCCACCTATTAATAGGTAATTTTCTGTAACAAAAGTTTCACAAGCTACTTTTGAATTTGGATCTTGTTTTAAACATTCATCCAAAATAGCATCACTAATTTGATCACAAAGCTTATCTGGATGCCCTTCTGAAACTGATTCACTAGTAAATAATCTTCTCATATATATTTTCTCCTCTTAAAAATAAAAAAACTCTCCAACAAAAGAGAAGTTTTTAAATCTCATAGTTGGTTTCCCCTTAATTTAAGCACCTAATTTAAATAGGTTGCTACCACTTCATTGAGTTGTTTTCTCTCAGTAGTTCTTCATAAGAATTGTTTTTAAGTTTTTTCTAAAGTAATAATAACAAAAAACTATATGTTTTCAATTATTATTTTAAATATTTCTTCTGAGTTTTTTGTATTTAATAAATAATGTTTCTTTCCTTTAATTGTTTCTAATTTATATTTATCTTTATTTAAATTTGATATAAATTTAACAATTTTTTTAGGATCACAATAAAAATCATTATTTGAAAGCAATATTATATTTTCAATAATTGATTTATTAAAGTTTTTTATACTTATTTTATTTGCTTTTTTTCATAAATAATAATCTCTTACTGTAAATAAGTTTTTTGTAAGATTTTCATCTTCAATTTTTTTAGCATAGTTCTTATCATCTGTAAAATCTAAACCATTTATTATGCTTTTCAATTTTAAATCTGCTTTGAATAAAGTACCTCATCATAATTTAATATAAAACCCTAAAGTTTTTTTATATGCATTATTTAATCTTAATGAAGAATAAATTATTTTATATACTTTTTCATCTTTTGAAAAAAAACTTGCTATTGTCGATCCAAATCCATCTCCTAAAAGAATTATTTTTGAATTTGGATTATTTTCACTTATAACTTCAATAATCTCTTTCAAATCTGAAATAGTAGTTCCAAAATGATATTGCTTTTCAACAATATTTTCACCGCAATTTCTTTGATCAAATGAAACTAGTGAAAATTGATCTTTTTTTATTTTTCTAAGTCAACTATCAAAATTATCAAAGTCTTTTCTATTTCTATAAATATCATGAATTCCGATGATAATAAACTCACTATTAGGATTTATTTCACCATATCATCTAAGTTCATATCCATCACTTGTTTTAAACATTTTCTTTTTAATAAGTTCACTTTTAACTACAACATCCTTTTTAAACTTTAACTTATTAAATTTAACTATTCTAGCTATTAAAAGTAATAAAAATATCAAAAAAAATGTACTAAGTGTTACATAAACTATTATGCTAATTAGATCTCAAACAGCTTTTCAAATTTCCATAAAATCACCTTACTTAATTATAGATAAAAAAAACACTTTTGATAAGCGTTTATATTGTTTAAATATTAATCTCCATGAGATAAATCTAATGCATAAACATCAAATTGACCCATAAATCAAAATGCAAAAATAACGTTTTGTTTTCTAACAATAAATTCATCATTTCCCATAACATTGATTGCTTCATAAATAACATTACCAGCATCTTGTTCAAGATTTATTCTCATACGTTCAAAGTCATAAATTGTTGATCTACCATACATTTCATTTTTACGTTCAAATTCCACTTCAGTTAAAATTCTTTCATAAGTATCTCTATATTTAGCAGCAGTTTTCAAT
This sequence comes from Spiroplasma diminutum CUAS-1, assembly GCF_000439455.1. Classification (GTDB taxonomy): domain Bacteria; phylum Bacillota_I; class Bacilli_A; order Mycoplasmatales; family Mycoplasmataceae; genus Spiroplasma_A; species Spiroplasma_A diminutum. Next base: position 742,147 of record NC_021833.1, read on the forward strand.
CTTTGTTCTAAACCTCTACATACATTTTTTACTTCTTTATCTAAAGCAAATAACGCTTCATGTAAATTTCTAAGCTTATCATGTCTTTTCATATTTTGATCTCCTATAAGATTTATCTTTAATAAAATTATTATACACAAATTTCCTAAAAAATGTCATATTAAATACTCTCCTCAACAAATTTTATAATATGCAAAGTTTTTATAAGTTTACTAACCATTATAGTATGCTTTAAGGACGTAAATATGTTTGATTGACAATATCTTGGTATATTTTTGTAATTCTATTATAAATAGTTTTTATAGTAGAAATTTCTTCAATTTCTGAAATTTTATTTAATTCCTTTTTAAAAATATTATTTAATCTGTAGTCTTATTATTTCTTCTACTTTATCAAGCTCATTAATTTTTATAATTACTCCACAAAGCATTCCCTTATTTTCACAAGGAATAAATTTTGTAGGAAGACCTGTTTTTTCTTTAAATATAACTTCCTCTGGATTTGCCCCAATTATTGAGTTAATAGGTCCTGTCATTCCAAGATCTGTAATAAATGCAGTTCCTTTTGGAAGTATTCTTTCATCAGCTGTTTGTACATGCGTGTGTGTACCTACAAGTGCAGATATTTTACCATCATAATTTCAAGCAAATGCTAATTTTTCCGCACTTGCTTCAGCATGAAAATCTACTATATGTATATTTGAATTATCGTTTTCAAGAATTTTATCCATAACTTCATAGGGATTATTTACATGTTCCATAAAACTTTTACCCATAAGATTTGTTACTCTAATTTTTTTTCCCTTAAAATCAAATTGAGTTGTACCAATACCCTTATTATATGAATTCATATTTGCAGGTCTTAAAAGATCTTTAACAGAGTCAATATATTCTAATGTTTCTTTAACTTTAAATATATGATTTCCACTAGTAATTACATTTATTCCCAAATTTTTTAAAAAGTCATAATGGTTTTTATTGATTCCTTTACCATGACTGATGTTTTCACCATTTGCAATTATAAAATCAATATTATTTTCTTCTATAATTGAATTGATATTTTCTTCTAAAACATCTCTTCCTGATTTGGAATAAATATCTCCGATAATTAAAAAATTCATTATAAATTTTTCTCCACTTCCACTATCAAATCTTCTGTTGATATTTTTTTATTTTTTCATTTATCTAATGACTCTTTAATATTAGAACTTCTTAATTTTACTTTTAATTTTTCTTCTAGGTCCACTAATAAAGCAGAAGTTTTATTAATGCTATCATAAACTGCATTCCTAGATACACCAAATTCTTCTGAAATTTCTTGTAAAGTTAAATCTTCAAAAAAATAAAGTTCAAAATATTGAGTTTGTTTTTCTGTTAGTAAATTTTTATAGTGATCATATAATTCAGCTAAATTTGCTGTTTTTTTAATATCTTGATTAATCATTTTTATTATCTTCCATAAAATCTGATGTTAACTCTCAAATATAATTATCAACATCAAATTCTTCTATATCATTTACTGTTTCACCAGTTCCAATTAATTTAACAGGGATATTTAAAATGTCTTTAATTGCAAGTGCAATTCCACCTTTACTTGTTCCATCCATTTTTGAAAGAACAATTCCAGTAACCTTAGTTGTTTCAGAAAATGCTTTTGCTTGACTTATTCCATTTTGTCCAGTTTGAGCATCAATTACTAATAATCTCTCATGTGGTCCATCTTTTACACTTTTTTGAATTATTTTAGTCATTTTTTCTAATTCTTTCATAAGATTTTCTTTATTTTGAAGTCTTCCTGCTGTATCAATTAAAAGCAAATCATAGTTTTCTTCACTTGCTCGTTTTATTCCATCAAATACTACACTGGCTGGATCTTTTGAATTATTTGTTGATTTAATTAAATCAACATTTGTAAGTCTTTTATCACATCATTCTTGTAATTGTTCAACTGCTCCTGCTCTAAATGTATCTGCAGCTGCTATTAGTACTTTTTTACCTAAATTTGAATAATAATTCGCTATTTTAGCAATGCTTGTTGTTTTTCCAACACCATTTACTCCGACCATAATAAAGACATTTAATCTACCTTCTTTGTAATTTAATTCAGTATTAAATTTTCCCCCATCAGTATATGCTTCATAAATTTCTTCAGCTAAAATCTCTTTTATTTCATTAAAAGTATTTTTAGGTTTTGTTCTTTTTTGAACTCTATTTGAGATTTCTAAAACTATTTTCATACCCATATCTGTTTTTATTAAAACATTTTCTAATTCTTCAAAGAACTGGTTATTTGGTTCTTTATAACTTTTACTTAATTTTTTAATATCATTTGAAAAAGTTAGAGTATTCTTGTGGTCCTTTTTATGCTTTTTTTCTTGCTTTTTTATTTCTCTTCTTTGCTTTAAATTATTTCAAAATCCCATAAAAGTTCCTCATTTCTCAATATTAATTGTATAATAAATTTAATATATTATAAATATATTAGTTGTGTGAGGGAATAATTATGAAGAAAATGTTATCGGTTTGACTATCGTTAGGTCTAACTGTTTCTACAGGAGTTAGTGTTGCTCTTGCAGATGAAAATAAAAATACTAATAGATACTCAAAGTATTTAACATCTATGGATGATTTTTTGTATTATAGAGTAAATCAAAGCAAAATTCCATCTGACATTTCAAATGAAGATATTTCAAAAGCTTTAGAAGAAGCATTTTCACTTGATGAATTTGGTAAGAATTTATTTAAAAAAATTGATTTTGAAATATTAAATAACGAAAATGGTGAAATTGATGTTTTGTTTATGGATAAAAATAATAGTAGTCTATTAAAAGAAAAAATAATAATGAGATTTAACTTGGTTTTATTTAACTATGACAAGATTGAAGAATTTTGTACTGTTATAAATAAATATTTAGAAAATAATCCTTTTATTTTAACAAAAAATAATTATATTCAATTGGAATTTGAAGATTTATTGAAAGCACAATTTAAAAATATTTTTGATTGATATGCTTCATCAGAGTTATTTTTAGATAATATAAATGAATTCTGGGAATTTTTAGATTTTGATCCAATAAATAAATTGGAAAGTAATGAATTAAAAGCTGAATTTTTAAATAATACTGAATTAAAAATAAATATCCTAAGAGATTCAAAATTAATTGGAAAAAATAAATTTGACAACTATATTAATTTTTTTTCAGATGAAAAATTAATGAATAAGGAAATCTTTAATTGAATTAAAAAGAATTCATTTTTTACAGATTCAAATATTGAATTTGATAAGCTCTTTAAAATAGAGTCAAAAGAAAAAGATCAATTAACTTTCTCTTTATCAGATAAGTATTTTACAATTGCAAAGTTAATAACTTTAAATAGAATAAAATAAAAGGAACTTATTTAATAAGTTCCTTTTATTTTTTATCTGTATCATGATTATTAATAATTGTTTCTTGTAATTCTTCAAATTTACCAGTTCTAATAAATTGTAAAGTTTCTTCAATATTAATTAAACATTCTCCAGCTCTTTCTAAATTTTTTAATTGTCTAACAATTGTAATAATTTTTTTTGATTCTACTTGATTTTTAGCTTCAAAATTTCTTATTGCAAGAATATTTGAAAGATTTGAAAATTCAATACTTAATTGTTCTTCTGTTTTTAAAACTTTTTTGTGTTGATCATTATCGTAATTCTCAATTAAAATAGAAATAATATTAAGCATTTTATTAACTAAATCAAACATTTTTGATATATATTCTATTTCAATTGGTTCAGGGTTATATTTAATTGTAAATGCACAAATATGTTTTGCAACGTCAGCTATTCTTTCAATTTCTCGACTAATTAAAACTCCACCAACTGCTAGTCTTAAATCTCCTGCAACCATTTGTTGTTTTGCAATTTTTCATAATGCCATTTTAGTGAAACTATTTTGAAGATCATTAATTTTAATATCCCCATCAACTACTTCTTTTGCTAAAACTAGATTTTGTTCTTTTAAAGATTCAAAAGTATTTGCATATTGTGATTTTGTAACTTCAACTAATTTGATTAATTCTCTTTTAATACTTTTAATATCATTATCTAATATTTTATTGTATGACATTTTTTCCCCTCCTATCCGAATCTACCTGAAATATAATCTTCTGTTTTTTGATTTTTTGGATTAGTAAATATTTTTTTTGTTCTATCATGCTCAATTAATTCACCTTGCAAGAAGAACGCTGTATAATCACTTACTCTTGTAGCTTGTGCCATTGAGTGTGTAACTATTACTATTGTATATTCATTTTTTAATTTTAAAATAAGTTCTTCAACTTTTAATGTTGCAATTGGATCTAAAGCACTTGTCGGTTCGTCCATTAGTAAAATTTTTGGTCTCATGGCAATTGCTCTTGCAATACATAATCTTTGTTGTTGTCCACCACTTAGTCCTAAAGCTGAATCTTTTAAATAATCTTTTACATCATCTCAAAGTGCTGCCTTTTTAAGTGAATCTTCTACTATTTGATTTAATGCATTTTTATCTAAAATTCCTTGATTTCTTGGACCAAATGCTACATTATCATAAATTGACATTGGAAATGGATTTGCCTTTTGAAATACCATTCCTACTTCAGTTCTAAGTTTAACTACATCAGTTCCCTTTTCATAAACATCTTTTGAATGAACTTTTATTTTTCCATCAACTGCAATATTATCAACTAAATCATTCATTCTATTTATTGATCTTAGTAATGTTGATTTTCCACATCCAGATGGTCCAATGAAAGCAGTTACTGTATTTTCTTTAATATTCATATTTATATTAAATAATGCTTGCTTAGAACCCCCATTATAATAGAAATTAAAATCTTCAACTTCAATTACATTAGGTCTTTGTTTTAAAGGAAGATTCTTTGGTTTTTGAAATATCTTTTCTTCTGATAAAAGTTCTAAATCTTCTATATTTGAAACTTCATTGTCAATTGCTTTATCTACTGCCATGATTAATCTTCCCTCATTTCATTTTTACTCTTACTTTTTATTTTAGACTTATTTTTAGCTTCTTGCTTAATAGTTTTAATTACTTTATTTCTAACTTTTGCATTTTTAAAATGTATTTTCATTCTTTTAAAATTAAAATAATATACTCACTTTCTATAAATAGATATTGTATCTTTTTTAGTTTTTGCAACTACTTTTTTAAACTTAGCAATTGTAAACATACCAATGAAAATTTTTAATTTAACCTTAAATGGAATTTTTTTATGAACTGGATTTAATTTAACTCCAATATATTTACTTAAGAAATTTAATCCTAATACTAACATAATTGTAACTAACGCAATTTGATAAGCTACTCCTAATGTATGAGGATCATTTCCCTCTGATGCCATCATATAAATTTGTGTAGTTAAAGTAGCACCTGATGAAAAGAATCCCTCTGTTGGCATTCTAACTGCAGTTCCAAGTGTTAAATAAACTGGTGCAGATTCTCCTATAATTCTTGCAATAGCCAATATTGTTCCAGTAACAAGTCCTTTTGTCGCATTAGGCAATATTACTTTAAATAAAACTCCTGTTTTAGTCATACCCATACCATATGCAGCTTCTTTATATAAAGGAGGTACTGAAGTTATAGAATCTTCAAATGTTGAGATCATTGAAGGTAAGATTACCATTGTCATTGTCAAACTTGATGCAAATATTGACATAGGTATACCCATTGCAACAACAAATAAACTTAAACCAAATACCCCAAATACAATACTTGGAGTTGAAGCTAAAACATTAATTGAAAATCTAATTATTTTTGCAAAAGTACTATCTTTATGTGCATATTCTGCTAAATAAATCGCTACAATCAATGCTAATGGAATAGCAAATATTATTGTTGCTAAAACTAGTAATATAGTTGTAAAGATTAAAGCAAAAATACCACTTCTTTGTCCTTCAATTTCAATAAATGCACTTGGATCAAATCCACCAATACCTTTAAAAGTAACAGTTAAAAGTATTCAACTTGTAAATCCAATTATTATTGCTGTTGATGAAATCATAAAGAAGTTTAAAATAAAGCTATTCACTTTTTTTGCAAATCTTTTTTCTGTGTATGTTTGCACTAAGATATTTAAACTATGACTTTCATATTCATAGTTATTTGATCTTGATTTTACTTTTTTATGTTTAATATTTTTAATTGATTTCGTTTTATTATTATTTATATTTCCCACTGCAATAATAAGTAAATTAATAAAAATAACAATAATAAATAAAACCATTCCAATTGCATATAACGCTGATTCATGAATATTACCATGATTCTCTAACATTTCTAATCCAATTGTTCCTGCTAATGTTCTAATTGAAGAAAATATAAAACCAAAGAACCCATCTCCTGTATTAAGTCCCTTTGTTGAATTTCCAGCAATTAAAATTACTGCCATTGTTTCTCCAATAATTCTTGCAACACCAGTAATGATTGCTGTAATAATTTTTGGCATTGCTGACACTAAAACTACACCAAAAGTAGTTTTTTCTTTTGTCATTCCCAAACCTAATGAAGCATATCTATGACCTTCTGGAACTGCTTCAATGGCGTTAATTGATAAACTTATCATTGTTGGTAATGCCATAAATGCTAGTGTAAAACTTGCAGTCATCATATTACCACTTGTTGGTGCGCCCATTGCAACAAAAATTGGTCCAATTTGGTCTAATGCAAATAGCCCAAACACAACTGAAGGAATACCTGCAAGTAATTGAATTACTGTAACTACGAATTTTTTTGTTCTATTTTTTAAATATTCAGTAATAAACAATGAACTAAATATTGTTAATGGTATAGCAAATAATAATGTAATGAACATCATCATTAATGTAGATAAGATAATTTTACCTAAACCATAACTTGCTCCTGTTGCTTCATCTTTTGCTGGAGCTCAATTTCCAGAAAATAAGAATTTAAAGAATGAAAATTCTTTAAAAATGGGAACTGATTTATAAAGAATATATCCAACTAAAATAGCCAATATTATTAAAACAATTGAAGTAATAAAGAATATTGATAATTTAGTTGTTAAATCCATTTTAGAAGTTTTAGCTTTTGGTAAACTTTTAGCTGAAGTTTTTATCATGATTTACCTCCTAAAGAAGTTGATTTAAATTTCATTTCCTTTACTAATCCCTCACTTTTAAATACATCATTTGATTTTTCATCATTGAAATAATCAAATAGTTTTAAAAGACTATCTAAATGATTATTATGTGTATTAAAAATTGCAATAAACGGTCTCTTAAACTCATAAACTTTTTTAATAAATTGCTCATTTAATGATTCATTATTTTCAGGACTATTATCCTTTCAAGTTTTTCATTCATTATCTTCTCACTTTAAAGGTTTATCATTATCTTTTCCTATTGATAATTTACCATCGTTAATTCCAGCTAATTTAATTTGTCCACCTTCATAAAGTTGACCTAAAAAGGCATTTGATACATATCCTAAACTTGGACTTTTTGTCATATTTTCAACCATTGAACCATTTGAGTTAACAACATTTGAAGTTGACATTTCTTTTATACCTGTTAAATCAGAAAAAGCAGATCTTGTACCTGAACCATCTTCTCTTGTAAAAGTAACAATTTTAGTTCTTGGCTGTTTTGAGATTAAAACTTCAAAATCATTTTTAGCGTTTTCATTATCTAATTTTTTAACTAACTCTTTTGCTAAATCTTCTCAATACATATTTCCACTATAAACTTTTTTAAGTAATTCTTTATCAGAATCAGTAGAAGAATCTAAATTAAAATTTACTAAATCATTCAAGGTTAATAGGTTTTCACTATTATTTATAGTTATTTTTTCTTCTCAATAATTTGGTGCATTATAGATAATTCCAATTGCATCAATTGCAAATTCTAATGCAACATACGAATCTTTTCTTTCCTTAGAATTATTCTTAATTTGTTCTTTATGTCCTTCATAAGCACATTCATTTTTTGATTCATTACATAAATCTAAAAAAGTGTTACCTTGAGTCAAAGTACCACTACTAATATCTTTTGAAATAAATCCAGCAGAATACATATCTTTTTCTACTCCTCCAACACCAGCTTGACTACCTGTTGAATTATAAATAAAGTCTATTTTTTCGTTATCATAGTATTCTTTTGTTAATTTCTGCATAAACGGATTAACACTTGTACTACCCCCTAAAATAATTGATTTCTTAGGTGCGGCAAAACTTCATATTCAGAGACCTAATATCACTGATAAACAAATCAATAATATTATGCTTATTTTCCTACTCATAGTTTTTCTCCTAGCATGTTGCTAATTTGTATTTGATAATTTTTTTGCTTCGATCAATTTAATTTGAACAAGTTTTGTAATACCTTTTTGTTCCATTGTTGCTCCAAATAAAGTATCACAATTTTCCATTGTACCCATTCTGTGAGTAACAATCATAAATTGAGTATTTGATGTAAATGTTTTAATATATTTTGCAAAACGTTCAACGTTTGCGATATCTAATGGTGCTTCAACCTCATCCAAAATTACTAACGGTATTGGTTTAACTTTTAATATTGAAAATAATACTGAAAGTGCAACCATTGATTTTTCTCCACCACTTAATAAATTTAAATTTGCAATTTTTTTACCTGGGGGAGACATTTTTAAATCAATTCCTGTATTTAAAATATCTTCAGGGTTTGTGTAAATAATTGATGCTGTTCCGCCACCAAATAAAGTTGCAAAAGTCTCTGGTAATACTTGATTAACATCTTTAATAATTTTTTTAAATTGAATTATCATTTGTTGATCCATATCACCAATTGCATCTTTTAGATTTTTAATTGAGTCAAGAATATCTTGTGTTTGTTCAACATAATTTTGATATCTTGAATTTTCTTCTTCATATTCTTCAATAGATTCTAAGTTAACATTTCCTAATAAATTAATTTCTTTTCTTAGGTAGTTAATTCTATCTCTAACTTCATTTTCCTTTTCAACAACTGAAGTATTTAATTCTAAAGCTGCTTCATAAGTTAAATTATAATTTTGAGCTAATCTAGTTGTTGCATTAGATTGTTTTTCAAACATTAAAGTTCCATCTGAATTTAAATTAGAATATTTATCTTTTAATGAAGATAACATTCCCCTGTCTTCATTAATAATTGAATTCAAGTTATTTTGTCTTTCATTTGATTTATCTTTTAATGATCTAATAACATTAATTTGTTGTTGGACTTCATCTTTTTTAGTTTCTTGTTCAGAAATTTCAGAAATAATTTTTATAATTTGTTCATCAACTGATTGGAACTCTTGTTCTCCACCATTTAATTCTTTTCCTGTAATTACTCTAAATTCTTCTTTTACTTCATTTGCTTCTTTTTCAATTAATTCTGATGAATGTCTTGAAGCACCAATAGAAGTTTGAATTTCTGCTAATTCTTCACGAAGAATTTCAATATTAACACTCAATGAAGTTACTTCTTTTGACATTAATGTTTCTTTATTATCTAATTCCTTTTTAATAATTTCAAGTTCTTGAATTTGATTTGCATCATTTAAAAGTACATTTTTAGTTTTTCTACTTCCCCCAACGATTGCTCCATGTGGAAGTATTCTTTGACCATCCAAAGTCACAATATGAAACTTTTGATTTGTAACTTTAGAAAGTTCCACTGCATTATCATAATCATCAACTACTAAATAATTAGATAATAAGTAATCTAATACTACTTGATATTTTTTTTCAATATTTACTAATTCATTCCCAAAACCAATAAATCCTTTAGCTTTTTGAATAATGAATCTTGTTTCGTTATTAATATATGAAGGTTTTAAATTATCTAATGGTAAAAATGTTGCATAACCAGCTTTGTTGTTTTTTAAGAATTCAATTGAAACTTTTACATCTGATGCTGATTTAACTACAATATTTTGTAAGCCATTTTGGATTACTGTTGAAATTGCAACTTCATGATCTTTTTTAACGTTAATTAAATCTTGGACAGTTCCAATAATACCTGAAAGTGTATTTTTATTTTCCAAAATATTTTTTACACCTTCAAATAAATTATCTAATGAATTTTTTCTAGCTAACAAAGCTTCTAAACTTGATTCAGTTTTTGCTAAATGTTTTCTTATTCCATCTAGTTGTTGATTTAATTCAAAACGTTTAGAACTTGCTTGGTCTAATTTTTCTCTTTTTTCAACTTTATCATTTAATAATTTTGCAAGTTTTTGTTCTTCTGCTTCTAATCTGATTTCTAATTCTTTTGATTTATTTTTTAAATCAGAAACTCTGAATTCTTTATTATCAATATCTACTTTACTTTTATTAGATTCTAAAGTTATTCTTGACACTTTTAATTCACTTATTTTTTCAACAATTTTAGTAAATTCCTTGTTTAATTTTGAAAGTTCTCTTTCATTATCATAACTTGATTGTGATATCCCATTAAATTCTTCACTTTTTTTACTAATTTGTTTTTCTAATGAACTGATTTGTATTTTAAGTTCAGTTTTTTGTTCACTAATTTCAATTATCTTTTGTTTATAAAGTTTAATGTCATTAACTAAAACAGAAACTTCAATATTTTTTAATTCCTCAAAAAATTCTTTATAAGTTGAAGCTTTTTTAGATTGTCTTTTTAATGTTGGTAGTTTTCTTTCAATTTCATTTATTATGTCATTTAATCTATCTAAATTATCTTGAGATCTTACAAGTTTTCTAATAGCTTCTTCTTTTCTTTTTTTATAACGAGCAACTCCAGCTGCTTCATCAAAAAGTCTTCTTCTATCTTCTGGTTTTGATTCAACAAAATTACTAATTGAACCTTGTGAAATTATTGCTAAACTAGATTTTGTTAATCCTGTTTCAAGTGCAATATCTTGAATATCTTTTAAACGAACTTTACTTCCATTAATAAAATATTCAGATTCTTTTGTTAATTTAAAGAATTTTCTTGTAATTGATACTTCATTATAATCTAATGAGCTAAAAGCTCTATTACTATTGTCGAATACAAGGGTAACTTCAGCCATGTTTAATGGCTTTTTTTCACTACTTCCTGAGAAAACAATGTCATCCATTGAATCTCCACGTAATGATTTATATGATTGTTCTCCAAGAGCTCACATGATAGCGTCATTTATATTAGACTTACCACTACCATTAGGACCTACAATCCCTGTCATTGAAAAATCAAAATTTAAAGTTGTTGGTTCAGCAAAAGATTTGAACCCATATGCTTCAATTTTTTTTAAGAATATCATTTTTTTACCTCGTGTAATCGTATATAGCCGTCCTATATAACAAAATCATTATATAGATTTTAATCCATTTGTACAATTATTTAGTATAAAGTTAAAAAATAAAAACCCCCTATTAGTGGGGTTTTTTAACTGTTATTTATTTTTTTTAATTTTAGATAATGCATTCTTTGCAGCTTCTTGTTCAGCTTGTTTTTTGTTACTTCCTTGACCTGTTCCATACACCATTCCTTCAAGAACTGCATTAACAGTGAAAAGTGTAGTATTATTTTCAAGTTTTTCTTGATTAGAAATTACATATGATAGTTCACTTCTTACCTCTAATTGAATGAGTTCTTGTAATTCAGATTTAAAATCATGAGATTTATCCAAGAATTGATTAATTACATAATCACTAAAAATAGTTTTTTCTAATCATTGATTTAAAACAAATTCACCTTGATCTAAATATATTGCAGCTGTCATTGATTCATAAACATCAGATAAAATAGAGTCTTTTTCATAACCCTTTGAATCAAGTTCGCCAACACCAAGCCTAATTAATTTACCTAATTTAATTTTTCTTGATATTTGTGCTAATGTTTCTTTTTTAACAATTGAGCTTCTATATTTAGTAAGTAATCCTTCATTTGATTTTGGAAAAAGTTTATAAAGATATTCACTTACTTTCATCTGTAAAATGGCATCTCCTAAAAACTCTAATCTTTGATAGTTTTTAGTAAGTCTATTTTCATTTGAAAATGAATTATGAGTTAAAGCTTCATTATAATGAGTTGAATCCTTAATTTCAATTAAAAATTCCTTATAAAGAAAATCTCTAATGTTCATTATTCTGCTAAAGCCTTTTTAAGCTTATTCACAACATCATTTTTTATTGCATTATATGTCATTTTTAAAGTAGCATAAAATGCAACTTTATCACTTGAACCATGTGATTTAAAAGCTATACTTTTTGTTCCAAGTAAAATTGCACCAGCATGATTTTTATAGTCAAATTTTGCTGCAACTTCTTTAAAAGCTTTTCTTAATCTTAAAGCTGCCAATTTTCTAAAAATATTTTTTGTAAGTGCTGTTTTTATTTCAGTAAGTAATGATTTACCCATTCCTTCTGCTGCTTTTAAAGCAATATTTCCTGTATATCCATCAGTTACAACAATATCAACTATTCCACTTGCTAAATATCTTGATTCAATATTTCCAAAAAAATTAATTTCTTCATGATCTTCAAGTAATTTATATGCTTTTTGATGAAGTTCCATTCCTTTTGATTTTTCTTCTCCAATATTTAGTAAAGCAACTTTTGGATCTTCTACACCATTAACAGCTTTTGAATAAGCTGTAGCCATAACTGCAAAATTTACTAAATCCTCTGGATCACATTCTAAATTAGCACCAACATCCAATAATAAAGTTATTTTTCCTTTTACAACTGTAGGAATTACTGGCATAAATCCAGGTCTTTCAATACCATCTATTTTTTTTAAGATAAAGTGACACCCCGCTATAAATGGAGCTGTTGCTCCCCCAGTAGTTACACCGTGTGCTTTTTCATCTTTTACTAATTCAAGTGCTCTTACCATACTTGAATCTTTTTTTCTTCTTATATCCATAATCCCATCAGTCATTTCAATTACTTCTGTTGTATTATAAATTTCCACTTGATCTGGATTATGTTTTCTTGATGAAAGTTCTTTTTTCAAAGCTGCTCCATCTCCAACAAAGATTATTTTTAAATCTTTTTGTTCACCTAAAAGTTTAATAGCAGCATCTACTGCTGGAATTAAACCATTATCTGAACCCATAACGTCAAACGCTATTACTTTGTATTCCATAGTTTATCTCCTGTCCAATAGTGATTATATAGAGAATTAATATTTAAAGCAAAAAAAATAAAACCTTTTAGTTTTATTTTTTATATTTTATTTTATTTTCTTGTTGTCTTGCGCTTCCATTATTACAACAAGGGCATTGTTTTGTTAAACATACCTGGCAGCTAATACATTTTAGACAACTTTGACATCCATGGAATGAACCACTACATACTCTACAAGTATAGCAGTTATGAGCTCCTCCAGGACAACAAGCATCAGATGATACTTGATTATTTTGTTTTGGCAATGGCATATTTATACCCCCTTATATATAAGATAATTATACATAATTACTAACTTACTAGCAATGTTAGAGGTCTTTTTTTAATTTGCAACATAGCCGCAGTTCATCCAATATATAGTATTGCTCCCAATATTATTGCAGAAACAAATGGTATTCAAGGCAATGTTGGTAAAGCAATTAATACTTTAAACCTTTCCCAAACAAACATCTGAATTCCTTTTCAAACTACAAGAGAAGTTATAAATGCAAATATATAACTTATTGCAGCTCCTGTCACATATTTACCCATAACCATTCAATTAATTTGACCATTTGTATATCCAAGTGATCTCATAATTGTAATAACATTGATTGAATCAGTAATTATAATATTCATAATAACTACTAATAAGATAATCAATAAAACAACATCAATTATAATATACATTAACATAGCATTTGTCATTTTTCCAAGTACTTGATTAATAACTGATTTTAAAATTGGTAGTGTAATAACTGATGAATCCATAAAGAAATTAGATGCATCTGGTTTTTGTGGACTTATTGTTTTATCTCCAATTATAATATTTGGAACCATTATGCTTGCTAATCATGGTTTATTTTCTGATGAAGCAATTGTATATGTATCTCTAGAATAATAAAAATTCTTTCTACTTTTTGCAATATCTTTTAGATCAATCGTTCCTTCACTTGCAACTTTTTTACTAATAATTGAATTAAATAGATATTTTTGATTATCTTTAGTTTCTTTTGTTCCAACTTTATCCATCACAACAGTGTAGTCTGCATAAATATCTTGAAGCAATGTATCATTTCCATTTATTGCAGCTACTCTAACTTTTAAATTAACATCTTTTCCTATAACAATATCAAAAATATCTCCAACTTGTTTATTAAGAAGCATAGCAAGTCTATAAGAAATTACAGAATTTACATATTCATGATTTTTTTCTTGTAATTGATTCATTAAACTATCAGTTAATGAATCAAAGTTAACAACACTTCGAGCATCTCCACCAAATTTTCCACTTGCATCAATTAATCTTACTAAAGAGCTTTCTGAATCAATGTCTGTATTATTTTCAATATGATAAGAAAGTGTTGTTTGAAGTGCTTCTATATTTCCATTAAATAAAATTTCATTTACACTTAATAAAGAATTAATTCCTTCTTTCATTTTTGCAAATGTTGATATAAGCGTAATAAAATTAGAGTTAAAGTTAATTTGATTTTTTCTTGTTTGTTGACCAGGAGTTAATATTTTTTCTAAATTATCATCTAAATATTTTTTATATGATTCAACATCATTACAACTTCCTTTATATCCTACACTTAAAGGCGAAATACAAGCAAATTTTCCAATATCGTCAATAAATATACCTGACATATCTTCTGGTGTTATATTTCATAATGAATCTTTTGGTATATCTTCAATTGAAGGTATATTAATATCTGATTTTATATTTGTAGGTAGATTTGTTAAGGGAGTAATAACTGCACTGATACTAGATGCAGCAGATAATGCTAATACAGTTTCTTCACTTTGATTAATGTAACTATCTCTGAAACTTGACAAATTAGTCATTAATTTTGAAAAATTATTTGTAGTTTTATATTTATCTTCAGTACTTGTTTTTACAAAATCAACTATATTTTTATCGCCTATATTATTATAATTTATATTATATTTTTCCTTTGTACTATCTTCGCTAATAGTTCCATTTCTAGTTTTAATTGGAACAACAGTTTTAAATCCGTAATAATGATTTACATCTTTTGCATATATATTATAACCACCTTCAATCATATTTTTAATAATTGGCATGGCTCTTAATTGTAATGTAAATAAGAATGAACTGAATATAAACAATCCCATAATTATTACAAATTTACCTTTTCCTGCAGAAACAAAAGCTTCTTGCATTCTAAAAGTGAATCCTTTATTTCTACTTCTTAATATTTTCAAAATAATTCAATTTACTAATGAATAAATTAAAGCAGGGAAGAAAATAATCTTTAAAATTAAAACAATATAATCAGATTTTCCTTTTTTAGGACCATTTGTTAACAATGATAATGCTCCCTCATTTAAAAACTTAAATATAATTAAGTAACTAAGTATTGAAAATAGTATTGGAACAATAAGAATCAATACAAATAAAAATATAGGAGAAGCGTATATAACATTGTAATCAAATATTACAAAAGTACTAAATTGTTTTGTAGCTGAATCTATTTGAAATGGAAAAGACAATAAATATCCAATTCCAATTCCAATAAACATAGTTAAGAAGGTTTTTAAAGAAAATACTCAAGTAAGTTCACTTGTTTTATAACCAAGTGATTTGAATACTCCCAACTGCCTTCTTGTATTATTAATTTCTTTCTTAAGAACAAATAAAATAAACATAAATCCTAATACGAATAAAATACTTCCAATTGCTAGATATATTCAAGTAATTATATATAGATTTGTTAAAGAATTTATTACACTATAGTCTTTAATATCCTTAAACAAAACAGATCCTGGTGGAACAATTGAAATTTGCTCGTTTTCTCTAATCACGTTTATTGCATTAATATTTTTAGAGGAAAAAATTGAATTTAAATTATAATTTTTATCATTTTTTGAAATAAAAGTTTCAACTTTGTAAGCTAAACTAAATCCTGTTGTTGCTTGCATTTTTCAATCATCTGGTTGAAAAATTTCTTTAAATGAATAACCATCCTTTGCTTTATTTTCAATAAAAAATGTATTTTTCATAAAAATTTGTCCATAGTCTTTAATTGAATCTGTAAATGATGAAAAATTTATTGGTGTTAGTGTTGAATATTTTAAACCAATTCCAACAATTGTAAATTCCTTAGTATTAAGATTTTTACCACCTTCATACAATTGATCAACTCCAAGTAAAATTTTATCTCCTATTGCTTTTTTCTGATTTTTTAGAAATGCATCACTTACAACAATTTCGTTGTTTTCCTCAGGTAATCTACCTTTTTGTAAAACAATATTATTTATATTTAATTTATCATCATTACTTAATGAAGTTGCACTTGAAATATTATATACATAACTCTCCTTTGAGTTTTTCATCATTTTGAAATTTGCATTTGCAAAATTTTCATATTTAAATGACCCATTTGATTGTTTTTCCAATTGGTCTAAAATTGAATAAATAACATAATTATATAAACTTCTATTATTAGAATTATTTACTCCAACCTCAGAAAGTATTTTTTTTGCATTATTAGTAAATATTTTTCCTACAGAAAAACCCTCAACTTCATCTGTTGAATTAATATTAAATCTTTTTGTAGTTACATCATCTCCATTTGAATAATACATTCAAATTAAAGAACTTATAGCTCTTATAGTTTCTTGCTTTTTTAGTTCTATTAATTCTGGACTCTCTGTTTGGTCTTTAAATTCATTATCAACATAGTCTTTAACAAGTTTTATTGCTTCGGGAGTAAATCAACTTTTATTGTTTTCATCTGAATTTAATTCTGGAACTGCTAAGTTAAATTCCATACCTTCATAATTAAATTTAACTTCTTTTCCATTTCAAGCATACTCATAAATAAATTCATCATCAAATCAACCTCTTGAATTTCATTGAGTTTGTCACAAATTGGTTTCCTTTTTTACAGATGTTGCTTTCAATGATAGTTGTAATGGAGTTGCCAACATACCAAATATAAGCATGGTAAAAATCATTAAAAACGCAATTGTTCCTAATGTTTCTACCCAAGCCTTTACAAAGGCTTTCATATATGATTTAAAAATATTTTTCATTTTTTTATTCCTTTCTAATTAAATTATTAAAAAAATGAAAAAGTTGGTGGAGTGTCTCCTTTTGCTTTTTGATTTAAATAATTTGTTCTTTTAATTGAAATTGTATTTCTCTGTTCAGAGTCATAAACATGTATTATATTTAATATTAATGAATTAGAAAATAACAAAATTTCTTTAATTTGTAAAAATTTAATTGCTAAAAAATTTATTATTTTAAGAAATAAAGTATATAGATTAAAATTAATAGTTTTTAAAGAATATCATGTTTTCTTTGCATCTTTTATAAATCTTAATATAGCAAAAATAAATATAACACTTAATAGTTCAAATATTGCAAAAAATATTAAAGATAAAATCAATTTATTAATAAAAAATAATTTATTAAACTCAGCAATTCTTTTATCTCCATTTTGTGAAAAAATATAACTAAAAATTACAAAAACAGATATTCCAAGAACTAAATACGCTACAGGGTTTAACTCAAATTTAATTTTTTTAATTACTTCATCAAAAACTTCTCTATTTATTTGATCAAGTTTAATTTTTTTCAAAAAATAAATAGTTCCTAAATAGTTTATAAGTTTATAAATATATATAAACACTAATAGAAATCCTATACAAATTAGACCAAATGCTAATAAATAATTAGATAGTGTTATTTCATGAGTTAATAATATTTTTAAGATTACAATTGAGCAAAATATCGAAAGAAGAGTAATCATTAAATTGATAATAAAAACTGAAAGTGATTTAATCAAATTCTTTTGTTTATTTAGCATAATTTACATTCCTTTATAAAACATTTTAATTATATCTTAATAAAAAATAAAAAAATGATTCTCAAAGAATCATTTTTAATATTATTCGATTCCAATAATGAATGAATAAACTTCTTGTTGTCCATCAATTACTTCATATTCAACATCATGATTTTCATCTAAGTATTTACGTAAATCGTTTATATCCTTAAATGATGCATCTTGTCCAGTAAATATTGTTATAATTTCTGTTTTTGATGTAATAAATTTTGATAATGATTTATTAAATACATCATTTAATGATTTTGTAGATATAGTAATTTTTTTATCAGCTGTCATCATGTATTCACCAGTTTTGATATTTATTCCATCAATTGTAGCTTCTCTTGCTGCTTTATTAATTGAAACTGATGTAACGTTTTTGATTGCTTTATTAATATTTGATTCATTTTTCTTAATACTTTCGTCAGCATCTAAGTTTAAATATGCTGTCATTCCCTGAGGAATTGTTTTTGTTTCAATAACAGCAACTTTAGACATTTTTTCTAAATCTTTGGCTTGTTTCGCTGCTAAAAGAACATTTGAATCATTTGGGAATATATAAACAGTTTTAGCATCAACTGCTTCGATTGCTTTTATAAAATCATTTGTTGAAGGATTCATTTTTGGTCCTCCATCAATAACATAATCAAAACTCAATTCATTTTTAAAGTAATCTTTCATACCTTTTGATCTTACAACAGCAATTGTTGCAACTTCATTTTTTAATGTACGTTGTTGTTGAGCTGTTATATTTGCAGATGAACTATCTGCAGTATTTGCCACATGTTTATCTGCTTGTAAAGTCATATTTTCAACTTTTATTGTTTTAAACTCTCCAAATTGTTGTAAATAAGATAAAACTTGTCCAGGCATTAATGCGTGTGTATGAATTTTTAAAATATCTTTATCCATAACAGCAACAATTGATGTGTTTCCATATTGTTCAAATGTATTTCTTACTGTATCAATTTGTAATTTTTCAATATATTCTTCGTTAAGCATAACGATTGCTTCAGTACAGTAACCAAACTCATCTTCGATTGCCATTTCGATGTTTGCCCCTGTATTTTCTTCAAGTTTTTTTAGTTTTGCTATTGGTTTTAATTTTTGAATAAAATATTGCATTCCTTCAAAAAACTTAACTAAACCATATCCACCACTATCAACTACTCCAACCTCTTTTAAAGCTGGTAATAGTTCTGGTGTATTTTCTAATGATATATTTGCGGCTGTAACCACTTTCTCTCAGAAATCATCTGGAGTTAATTCTTCACTCATTGAATTAACAAATTCACTTGTTTCACGTATTACAGTTAATATAGTACCTTCAACTGGCTTCATAACAGCTGCATATGCAACTTCTTTTGCCTTTGTGAAAGACTCTTTTCAAGTACTTAAGTCCAAGTTTTCTTTGTCTTTCATCCCATTTGAAAAACCCTTAATTATTTGAGAGAAGATAACACCTGAGTTACCACGAGCGCCCATAATTAAACCTCGAGAAAATTTGCTCATTAATGAGCCAACATTATCAAAGTCTTCATTTTCAATTTCAGCAAATCCATTAGTACATGTTAAATTCATGTTTGTTCCTGTATCCCCATCTGGTACAGGAAAAACATTTAATTTATCTATATGTGGATAATTATTATATAAATTATTAACTCCACTAGTTATCATACCTTTTAAAATTTGTGCATCTTTCATAGTATTGTCACCTTCTATAACCATATTGTTTTTTTATCATTTAAAAATAAAAAAAATGATAAAAAATTGCAAATATTTATTTGCCAGATTACAAGTTAACATTGAAATAAATAAAAATATTGTTTAAACAACAATAAGATCATCTACAGCAACATCAACAATATAATTTCGCACGAATTGAGAAACCTTTTCTAATTCATACTTTACACGTATTTGAACTTCATTGACAACGTCTCGAATATTAACTCCATTGATTAGAACTATATGCACTTTAACTCTATCAGTATTATCAGCAGTTGTTAATTCAACTGCTTTTGATATATCTTCTGTTTTTATTTCTGCTTCTGTTTTGGCTGCAAAATTTGCAAATGAAACAACTCCAGGAACTGTAACAACAGCATTTGATATAGAATCTAAAATAATTTTATCTATCATTTACATTTCCTCCATACAAAATATAAGTGCTTTATCTAATTCAGGGTAACACGAGATCATGGTGTCACGTTTCAAACTAGTACAAAATTATTTTACACTATTAGCGAAGAGAATAAAACTAAAAATTGTAAAACTTATAACTTTACTAATATTATTTTTAATATTTTCTTGTAATTTTAAAGTAATTATTATATTATTTATAAGTCCGAGGTGAAAATATGGCAAGAAAAGACGGTTTAACAGGTAAAGGTCCTTTGTCAGGTAATTCAAGATCACATGCTATGAATGCCAACAAAAGAAAATGAAACCTTAACTTACAGAAAGTTCAAGTAATGGATGAAAATGGAAAAGTTATGACTTTGAAAGTATCAGCTAGAACTTTAAGAACTTTGAAAAAAAACAACCAATTAGCAAAATAAACTACAATAAATCAAGAAACTCTTAGAAGTTTCTTTTTTTTATATATAATAATAAAGGTAATGCCCTCTTGGCGGAATTGGTAGACGCAGCAGACTCAAAATCTGCCGAGAAATCGTATCGGTTCGACTCCGATAGAGGGCACCAGTTTAGAAAATAAAACAGATTACTTTAAGTAATCTGTTTTTTATTTTGTAATTATTATCATTGCTTCTTCTTTAAGATTTATTATTCCATTTATATAAGGTTTAAATTGATTAGAGTATGCAAATGAATTATATGCATCTAACTTTACCTCATTTACCTCATATTTCATATCTTTAATTGTAATTTGATTATCCTTTAGACTAAATAATGAAACATAAGTGAAATCCTGATACTTATCAAAATCTAATTTATTTTCTCCTTTTTTTAATTTGAAAATTATAGAATCATCATTTACTATTTTCAAATTATATTTAAAAACATATTCTATGATCGTTAAATTCATATCATATCTTTTACTTGGTTTGACAATCATTGTTAAATCATTATATCCTAAGCTATTTAGATGATTAATTGTTGCAATACCATCTAGAAAATCCTTTTCAGAATTAAAGTGAATAAATTCTTTTGAATTTTCTTTGATAAGTTCCAATTCTTCACTAATAACTTGATCAAAATCAGATATTGCCAAATCAATTTTGATTTCTTTTTCAATTAAATCTAGACATCCTCTTTCGACACCAACCATTAAATGGGTATTTTCAAATGTTTTTAAATTAATATTAGTTTTTGAAACTACTATTAATGCTTTATCCTTCAAGTTTTTTTACTCTTTCATTTAGATTTGTAACATTTGAACCCACCAAATAACTTCCAGCAACAATCATATCAACTTTGGCATCTTGAACTAATTTGAAAGTATCTTCATTAATTCCACCATCAACTTGAATTGAATAATTAAACTTATTTAAATCTCTTAAAAAATTTAGTAATTCAATTTTTTTTAAAGAATTTGATATAAAACTTTGTCCTCCAAAACCAGGATGAACACTCATAATTAAAACATTATCAATCTGATTTAAATACTTTTCAATATCTTTCACCTCAGTATCGGGATTTATAGAAATTGAACTTCTTATTTTATTTTTCTTACAAAAATCTATAAAATTAAATATCTGTTCATCATCTAATGCCTCAAAATGAATAGTAATCTGTTCAACATTTTTTAAAAGAAAAGGTTTTAAATAATCCTCAACAGACAAATTTACTATTTTAACCATTAAATGTAAATCCATTTTAAAATTATATTTTTCAACAATATCTGAAAGTATTTTTGGTCCAAAAGATAAATTAGGAACAAAATTATAATCCATTACATCATAATGTATTCATTCAATGTTTGCTTGTTCTAACTTATTTAAATCTGTTTTTAAATCTAAAAAGTTAGCAGTTAATATACTTGGAGCTACAATAAATTTAGACATTAGTATTTTCTCCTTTTATTTTGATCTTCAATTTCTAATTGAACTTTTACATAATCTTTATAAATAAAATCTGGAAATTTATTATTTTCAACAGCTTTTATAACGTTACAACCTGGAGTTTTATTTATATGTAAGCAATTTGTAAATTTACAATTTGCTTGTTTAAAAAAGTTAATGCTCATTGCTATTTCTTCTTGAGAAATTTCTTTATATTCAAAAGAAGAAAAACCAGGAGTATCTCCAATTAAAGCATCTTTATAAATAAATAATTCATTTTTAGTTGTTGTATGTTTACCTCTATTCAAGGCTTTTGAAATTTCTTGTGTTTTTTCAAAAAGATTTGGAATTATATGATTAAGAGTAGTTGATTTTCCAGCTCCGGTTTGACCTGTAAAGACTGAGGTTTTATTCTCTAAGCTTTTTAAAAATGACATTCATTCTTTATCAGTTTTTATCATATTATTAATTAAATAAACTTCATAACCAAATTTCTTATATGCATTTGCTTTTACTAACTCTTCATCATTGTCTTGAGTTAAATCTACTTTTGTAAATGCTAATACTGGTTTTATATTTAAAAGTTCTACAAAAAATAAATATTTATTCAAAGTATATGTGTTTAATAATGGATCTCTAAGTGATGTAATTATTACTACTTGATCAATATTTGCAATTCTTGGTCTATAAAGCTCATTTTTTCTTTCCAATATATTTGTTAATGACCCTTTAAAGTTTTTTTCATCTATAATTTCAAATTCAACATAATCTCCGGTTGTTGGTTTTATATTGCTGTGCCTAATCTTTCCTGTTGCTTTACATTCATATAAATTTTTTTCAAATAATACATAAGCATATTCACTAAGAATTTTTAATATAATTCCTTTATTCATTTTATACTACCAACATAGCAACTAAAAATATTATTAAGGCAATTAAAATGATTCCAAAAGTAATAAAGAATTTGGTTCTTGCAATAAATGGTAATTTATCATAAGCTGTTCCCACTTTAATTGTTCTTTTACCTTCATTCATATTTATTGTTACCTTTTTATGATAAATATAAGGTTTTGGACTATCTGATAACTTAATTTTCAAAAGCTCACTTTTAACTTCATCCACTGATTCAAATCTATTACCAGGTTCTTTTTCTATCATTTTCATAATTAAATTTTCCAAACTTTGTGGAATTGATGGATTAATTAGTTTTGGACTTGTTGGAGTTTCTTTTAAATGTTTTGCAGCAATTTTTTGAGCTTCTTTGGCAATGAACGGTGCTGTTCCTGTTGCAAATTCATAAAGCATAATTCCTAAAGAATATATATCACTTTGAGGAGATGGATTTTGAGCTGCAATTATTTCAGGGGGCATATATTTTGGAGTACCAATAGCTTTATTAACTTCTGTTGAAATACCTTCCATAACTGAAATACCAAAGTCTCCTAATTTTACTTCACCTGATTGTGTTAATAAAACATTATCTGGTTTTATATCTCTATGAATTATTTTCAATTTATGTGCTTCAGATAATGCATCACAAATTTTTGAAAAATAATATTTAAGTTCTTTTAATGTCATAGAACCAAAATCCTGAAATTTATCTTTTAATGTCCCACCCTCAACACATTCCAATATTATAAATCATTCATCTCCATTTTGAATAATATCAAACAGTTTTACAACATGTGGATTTGATCCTAGTTTTGCAAATGCTTCCTTTTCAATTTCAAATCTCTCTTGTCCCACTGGTTTTAAAACTATTTCTGGAGCTACAACTTTAACTGCCACAATAGTTTTAGTAATTAAATCATATGCTTTAAAAACAGATGCCATTCCACCTTTTCCTAGCTGATTAATTACTTCATATCTTTCATTGATTAACGATCCTTGTTGGTAATTATTCATATGTCTAGCTCCTTTTCCAATAATATAATAACAAAAAAAGCAAAGTTAAATTACTCTGCTTCAATAATTAAAATTGATAGATTATCTGTTGATACATTATCTTTTGCATCTTCAACAATTAAATTTGCTTTATCTTTTAATTTAACTTTTGAATTAGAAAGAGTTGATGCTGTAATTTCTTCATCCATGTAATCATGTACTCCATCTGTTGTCAACATATAAGTACCTTCTTGATTTTCAATAAAGTAAGTATCAATTCTTAATGTCTTTTGCGGTCCCAAAGCACTTGTTAAAACTTTTCAAAAAGTTACATCATTTGCTTTTTCATAAATACCAGACATTTGAATATCTCTTCTTTCTGCTTCTGGTGTCGAATTTCATAAATTTTGATCTTGAGTTATTTGAAACAATTCATTATTAACAAGTTTGTATGTTCTTGAATCTCCAACATTAATAACAAATCCACCAACTTTAGTAAATAAAATAGCTGTCAATGTTGTACCCATATCTCTTGTTTCAAATCTTTCATTTGAATATTCAACCATTTCAGTTAAAACGTTATTAACTCCTGCTCTAAGTCATCTGTTAATTTCTTTTTGATTTAATTGAGAAAAATCCTGTTCATGAAAATATTCAATAAATTTTTCAACAGCAATTTTTGAAGCAACTTCTCCATATGCATGTCCACCCATTCCGTCACATACAATCCCAAATGCTTCTCCTGATTTTTTAGTTGCAAAATCTAAATTATCCTGATTAGATTTTCTATAATTTCCTATATCTGAAAGTATTGCACTCTTAAATTTCATTTTTTATGACACCTTCCCTTTTGGCTCTTAACTGACCACAGGCTGCGTCAATATCTGCTCCAAATTCTTTTCTAACTATTGCATTAATATTTTGTTTTTTAAGAATTCTGTAAAATTCATCAATTCTTGTTGATTTTTTATATGGGTTTTCCTCAACTTCGTTATAAGGAATTAAATTAACATAACCATTGATTCCTTTTATTATTTTTGCCAATTCTAAAGCATGTTCTGGTCTATCATTTACTCCATCAATTAAGATATATTCAAATGTTACTCTTCTATTAGTCTGATCCACATAATATCTAACAGCATCTAATAAAGTTTTTACTGGATATGCTTTATTTATTGGCATCATTGTATTTCTCACTTCATCATTTGATGCATGTAATGAAATAGCTAAATTAATTTGAGTTTTTAAATCAGCAAATTCTTTAATTTTTGGAACAATTCCACAAGTTGAAATTGTAATATGTCTTGCACCAATTTCAAATCCTCTTTTATCATTTATTATTTTTACAAATTTTAATACATTATCATAATTATCAAAAGGTTCACCAATTCCCATAACAACAATATGACTTACTCTTGCCCTTCTGTTTTCTGGATCATCTTTATATTTATTTTTTAAATATAAATTCATAGTATAAATTTGTCTTACAATTTCATCAACAGATAAATTTCTTTCTGTCTTTATTAATCCTGAAGCACAGAATTTACAAGACATTTTACATCCTACCTGAGTTGTAACACAAACTGATTGACCATACTTTTGTGGCATAAGTACAGTTTCAATTGTCTTTTTATCATCAAGCATAAATAAAATTTTAATTGTTCCATCTTTTGATTCTTCAGTAACTAAATCTTTAAGTAAATCCGCTTTGAATCTAAGTTTTATAAATTCTCTTAATTCTTTGCTTAAATTAGTCATATTATCAAAATTTGTTTCCATTTTTATATATAATCAATCATAAATTTGTTTTGCAGAAAATTTTTTAAATCCATTTTCCATTAGAATCTCTTCTAATTCTTCAATTGTGTATTTAAATATACTTGTTTGTTCCATAAAATTTTTACTCCAATGTATATTTTATCACACTAATAATTGTTTCATTTAAAATTGCTTTAATTTTGCTTTTTATTTAATTTTTTAAGAACAAAGAAAAATAATATTGAAGTACCTAGAGTTATAGGTATAAGTGATATTGCCAAAATTTTAGTAATGTTTTTATTTTTATCTTCTTTTGTTTTATCTTTACCATTTTCATTGTTAATATCTTTTTGATCGGCTTTAATTGTTATTTTTGATTTTTCTCCATCCGTATTAAGAACTTCAATATATCCAATTGAATTTAAATCTAATAATTTTAAAATAAAATCCTGTTTTGTCTTAGTTAATTCTAGATTTTCATTCATAAATAAAATATCTGTAGATGATCTATCAAAAGTTAATTCCTTTTTATTTGTAAAGACATTTTTTTCACTTATCTCTTTTACTATTTTAATATTTACAATTTCAATTTGATCTTTGTATTTAATTTTTAAATTAAAATCACCATAGCTTTTTGCAATAAAAACTATTTCTGAATCAGTTCTGGTAAATAAAATTTCATCACTATTTGCAGTAATATTTAAAAAATCTGAATCAATTTTTTCATAGTTACTTATTATTAAATTATTTTGAGAATTTATTTCACTAACAATAAAATGCTTATTTAATTCTAATAAAGCATTATTATCAACTACATTTATTTTTACTATTTTGCTTTCAAGTGTAAGTTTTGAAAATAACTCCAACTCATAATATCCTAATTTATTTATTGTTATACTTAATTCTTTATCAATTATTTTTGCATTTACATTTTTATTCTTATTAATTAATTCAATACCTTCAATATAATCTGTTTCAATATCTATAATTTCAGTTTCTCCTTTTGACATTTCAATTTCTTCTTTATCTAAACTAAAATCTCCCAAAGCTTTTATAACATTAAATTCAATAATTTTACTTTCCTTTGCATCAATAGAATCTAACTTGATGTAAGCGTTTCCTTCTGATAAAGCTTCAATTTTTATTATATTTTTATTTTCAAATTTAACTTTTAAATTATCACTGTTCTTTATTTTTATATTTCTAAATTTGCTTCCATTAAGAATAAAAATATTTTGAATTTCTGTTCTTCTTATTGTTGTTTTTTCAATTGAAGTTTCAAAATTTTTAAATTCCAATTCTTCTCCTTGAATTTTTGATTGATCTAATACAATTTGATTATTAAATTCATAATTTTTATCTGTTTTTGAAAATTTTATTTCATTTCATTTTGAAACAATTATATTTTCTTCACCCTTTTTATATGCATGACTTACATGAACTTTAAATATTAATTTGGCCCCACTAGGTTTTATATATTCATATTTAAATTCTGATTTAATTGAATTTTCAAATTTTTTTATTGCATTTGAATTATCAATATCATCTAAATTAAATTTAATTTTCTTTTCAGGAATTAAATATTTATTAGATAAATAATACTTAATTCTATTATGTTCTTCATCAAGATTTTTTAGATTACTTTTATAATCTATATTTATCAAATCATCTTTATTATTAATTTCAGCTCCAATAATAATTATTTTTATATTTTTTTTAATAACTTTTGATTTTTCAAAAAGATCAACTGTTGCAAAAATTTTATTATTTTGAAAGTAAGAGTCATTAAATAAAGCATTAATATTTACATCATGATATGAATTTTTTGTAATTCCTAAATATCTATAAAAGTTTTCATCATATTTTAAAGTTTTTTCTAAATTGTATAATGAAGCTCTATAGTCTGTAGGTAAATTTGTTTTCATTACATAATATTCTTCATTTGTATCTTCAAAGAAGTCTTTTCTAGATATAAAATTTGTTTTTATATTTTTTAAAAAAAGTCCACCACTAATTTTTTTTGCATATTTTTGATTATATCCTTTAAAATTTAGAACCTTAGAATCAAAATATACTTCTTCTTGAACTATTCCTGATATTTGTAATCCTTTATTTTCTCCATATATTTTTCTAACTTCAAGATTTAATTTTGAATATACAAATACATCATTTCATTTATCATGATATGAAGATTCATGTTGTATTTTTTTATATTCTTGTCTTTTATCTAATTTAATATTTAAATTAAATGTTTCTTTAGTAATTGTTTCATAGAAATAACTATTTTTATTTCCCTCATTTGAATCTCTTTGAATAATATTTGTAAAATGTAAGTCCAAATCAGAATCAAATCAGAAATCTTCAATATGTTCTAATTCTAATTCCTTTAGAGTTAGAAAATTGTCAAAAGTTGTTGTTGTTATTGAACTATTTTTTTGATATTCAACTTCTTCTTTAATACCATTTGAATACTTATTTGTTAAAAAATACATAGGTTCTTTTTTTAATTCATGTTCTTGTATATTAAAATCTTGTTTAAATATATTTATAATTTCTGTATCAATAATGTTTGTTACAGTTGGTGCTGTTCCAGAAATTATAAAAAGTAGTTTTAAAATTTTTAGCATTTCAAATTCCTCCCCATAATGTTATCGACAGTATAAATAAAAAAATGAAAAGTTAAATTCTTTTCATTTTACATATATAAAAACCATCATTGTTAAATTCATTTCCAAAAAATATTTTTTCATATATTTTTTTAATGTTATTATGATTATTTAAAAACTTTTCAATTTGCTTTTCATTTTCATCTTTATTTATTGTACAAGTTGAATAAACTATTTCTGTTCCAACTTTGCTGCATTTGTAAGCTTTCTCTAACAGTTTAGATTGTACTTCCAATAGTTCTTCAACTTCTTCTTGTGAATATTTTTTTAATTTTATTTCTGGTTTTTGCCTTATTACGCCATAACCAGAGCAAGGAGCATCGAGTAAAATGAAATCATAATCTTCTTCATTAATATCTAATGCATTTCCAAAGATTAAAGAAATGTTTTTTACACCCAATCTTGTTATGTTCTCTTGAATAAGTTTTTCTTTATTTTTTTGAAGTTCATTACCCACAATGATTCCAGTATTATTCATTATTTGTCCTAAATGTGTTAATTTGCCACCCGGTGCACAACACATATCTAAAACCTTAGAATTTGGTTTTGGGTTTAAAATTTCTGAAGCTAAACCACTTGTTTGATCTTGAATAGTTACAAGACCCTTTAAAAATATTTCCTCATTAACTATATTAAAATCAGATAAATAAAAACCCTCTAATAACTCTGATTTAATTAAACTATATTTCTCTAAATAAAGGTTTTCAAAATCTTCTATAGAAATTTTTAATGTATTAACTCTTAAACTTATCTTTGATTGTATATTTGTAAATAAAACAAATTGCTTAGCGTCTTCTTTTGAATAATCTTTTTCAATTTTTTTATAAAGTCAAAAAGGAAAACCATTTTCGAGAGCAAATATATTTTGTTTATTTTTAATTTCAACTTTTCATAATTCTTGATTAGTTAATACTTTTGATACTTTATTTACTAAACCTGAAAAATTTTTATTAATTTCTTTTGTTATTTCAACAGATTCATTTATTACATAATAAGCTTTTGATTCTAAAAATTTCAGTTGATATAAATTCATTCAAAGTAAAATTTGAATTTTGTAATCTGTCTTTTGTGGATCTATAACTTTATTCACAACATATTCTAAATATATTTTGTATTGAATTGTTCCATATACTAATTTAAAAATAAAGGCTATGTCTTCTTTAGACATAGCCTCTTTTTTTATTAGATTATTAAGAAGTTTATTTGAAAATTTATTATTTTTAAATACCTCAAATAATATATTAAGTGCTTCTTTTCTTGAGTTCATTATTTTTTAAATTCTTTTTGTTCAATACTAAAGAAGTTAACATCAATCATAAAGTGTTCTACAATTGTTGAAATAAATTCTGAACTTTCAAGAATTTCTAAATCCTCATTTGCTAATACATGAGCATATGTTTTATCTGTTAATAATTCAACTAAGTAGTTTTTAAAATCAAAGTTTTCACTTATTACTTGTTCTCCTACTTTTTGAACATTTTCTTTTCAGTTATTTACAAAGAATTCATACTCTTCGCTCACAATTTGTTCTACTTTATTTTTTAATTTAAAGTATTTACTTTGTGATTGATCAATTTTTAATGTATTTTCTTTTGTTAATACTTCTTTTACTTTTGCAACAGCATTTTCAACACTATCAATTTCAATAATATATTGATATTTGTGTTTTAGAGGAATTTCTAATAAAGCTTTATCTAATCTTTGTTTAATGATTTCTTCTTTTTCTGTTCCACGTTTTCTTAATCTTTGTTCAAGTGCTTTTAAACTTGGAGGCATTAAGAAAATTGACACTAAGTTCTCTGGTTTTTCTTTTTTAAGAACTTGAGTTGCTCCAACAACTTCAATTTCTAAAATTACATTTTCACCATTATTTATTTTATCATGGACAGTTTTTCTTGGTGTTCCATAGTAATTATCAATAAATTCAGCATATTCAATTAATTCATTGTGTTGAATTGCGTCTTTGAAAGTTTCTTTATCCACAAAGTAATAATTTACTCCCTCAATTTCTCCCGGTCTTGGAGGACGAGTTGTCATCGAAATTGATTGTACTAAATTTAAAGATTTATCTTGTGCTAATTCTTTATTAATAGATCCTTTTCCAACACCAGATGGTCCTGATAAAATGATTATTTTACCTTTTTTATTCATTTTCAAGTTCTCCCTTTTCAAGTCTTAAAATATATAGATGTTTATTTTTAAAGTCTTTGTACTTTAAGATATTCAGAATTTCAATTTTATTCATATCTAATGGTAATTCTGATTCCATTATTAATATACCATAATTATTTAATAATTCCTTTTCATAAATATATTTAAAGAAATCATAATAATATTCTACTTTAGCAAATGGTGGGTCAAAAAAAATTAGATCCATTTTTTTATTAGAATTAACTAAAAAATCAAGCATTCTTTTATAATCTAAATTAAAAAGTTCAAATTCATCTGAATTTAAGCCTCTAAAATTCTCTTTAATGATTTCTAAAGCAGGTTTATGATGATCATTAACATATGCAAATTTCAACCCTCTTGATAATGCCTCTAAAGATAAAGCACCACTACCACCAAATAAATCTAAACAAACTTTATCTTCAAATATAAAATAATTATTTAATACATTAAACATATCTTCTTTTACTCTTGTAATTGTTGGTCTAGTATTCATTCCTTCTAATGTAACTAATTTTCGCCCTCTAAAACGTCCGCTTATAACTCTCATTTCATTTTTCCTTTGCTTTTTATATTATACAAAAAATAATTATTATATAATAAATCTTGAGGTGTAAATTTATGAGATTAGACTTAAAAAAAGATTTACTACAAAAGGAAATACCAACTAATAAATGACTTTGTAAAGATAATCAAGTTGAAATAATTAGAAATAAATCAATTGATGTTGAATTACCTTTAAATCAAGAAAATCAATTAGTAATGGAAAAATTAATTGATTTTGTAAGATATAGCCAAGACCCTGATTTAAACAAAAAGGATAATGAAGATTATTTAAGACCAGCTGTTGGACTTGCAGCTCCTCAAATTGGAAGTAATACAAATATGTTTTTTACAAGATTTGAATGAGATGTTGAAGAAGGAGATGTTGAAGAATTTGCAATGATAAATGCAAAAATTGTTGCTAAAAGTGATCAATTATCATGTTTGAGTGATGGTGAAGGTTGTTTAAGTGTTGATAAAGATCATAAAGGTTTAGTTCCGAGAAACTATAAAATTCAAGTACAAGGATATGAATGATTAACAAAACAAGAAGTTAATTTAACATTAAGAGGATATCATGCAATAGTTTTTCAACATGAATTAGAACATAATCAAGGAAAACTTTACTACGATAGAATTAATGAGAATGATCCAAATTTCAAAGATGAAAATTGAATAATAATTTAAAAAAACACTTTATAAAGTGTTTTTTTATTTAATAAAGAAAGATACAATTTAAAATATTTTGTTCTTTTTAGATATTTTTTGCTAAAATACTAGTAACTATGACTTTTTAAATTATTTGGAAACGATAATACAATTTAATACTTTTGAAGTATCTTTTTACAAATTTTTACAATTAAATAAATAAGGAGTTGATAATATGGAAGACAAAAAAAACACGTCTCTACAACAGGTTAAAAGCGTAGTTGCAGATTTAGAGAAAAAAATTGAAATTAAAAAAATGGCTGACAATTTAAATCCGCCAAAGAAAAAATTACCACAAGCACCCTTTCCAACTAAAGTTTATGCTTTAGGTGGATTAGAAGAAGTTGGTAAAAATACATATTGTATAGAATATAACGATGAAATTATTATGATCGATGCAGGAGTTAAATTCCCTGACGCTACTCAATTAGGAGTAAGTGCTGTAATACCAGACTTTACTTATTTAGTAGAAAATAATTCAAAATTAAAAGGATTATTTATTACTCACGGTCATGAAGATCATATTGGAGGTATTCCCTATTTACTTCAGCAAGTTGAAGTACCAGTTATTTATGCCCCAGCTTTAGCTGCAGCATTAATAAGAGATAGATTAAAGGAATATAAATTACAAAATAAAACAGTTGTTAAAGAATACGTTGAAAGTGATGTTTATTCAACAAAAAACTTTACAATACAGTTTGCAGCTGTAAATCACTCAATACCTGATGCATTTGGAATCCATGTACAAACACCTAATGGTGCAATCTTTTCAACAGGAGATTACAAGTTTGACTGAACACCATTAGGGCATGATGCTAATGTTCAAAGGTTAGCATCATGGGGAAACGACGGAATTGAACTATTAATGGCAGATTCAACAAATGCTGAAGTTGAGGGTTATACAATTGGTGAAAGAAAAGTTATTCAAAATATTGATACACATTTCTTAAAATCAAAAGGAAGAATTATTATTGCTTCTTTTGCATCAAATGTACATAGACTTCAACATATTATTGAATTAGCAAATAAATATGGAAGAAGAATTGTTGTTATTGGTAGAAGTATTGAAAGAATTATTAAAATAATTAGACAAATGGGTCACTTGAATATCAATGATAAAATGTTTATTAAACCAAATGAAATTGATAACTTCCCAAAAAATCAAATTATGATTTTATGTACAGGAAGTCAAGGAGAACCAATGGCTGCTCTTTCTAGAATATCTAGAATGGAACACCAAACTATTAAAATAATTCCTGGAGATAATGTAATTATGTCTTCATCACCTATTCCAGGTAATAGAGCTGATGTAGAAAATGTTATCAATAAATTAACAAGAATTGGCGCAAATGTAATTGAAAATAGTGCTGATAATAAAATCCATACTTCTGGACACGCTAGTCAAGAAGAACAAAAACTACTATTCACTTTATTAAAACCTAGATGTTTTATGCCTATGCACGGTGAATATAGAATGTTAAAAATTCATGGGGAAACAGCAACAAAAGTTAATGTTAAACCTCATAACGTATTTGTAGTTGCAAATGGAGATCAAATTGAATTACATAATGGTACAGGTAAAGTTGGAAAAAGAGTTCCTGCTGAAGCTGTATTTATTGATGGAAAAGATATGACTGGTAAAGCAAGTAATGTTATAAGAGAGAGAAACATTTTAAGTAAGGATGGTCTAATGGCTGTAATTATTTCAATTGACTCTCAAGCAAATAAACTATCTGCTCCTCCTAGAATTGTTTCTAGAGGAAGTTTCTATGTAAGAGATAGTGGAAATGTTATTGCTGAATCAATTAATATTGTTACAAATGCGGTTCAAGAAATTCTTAATTCCCAAAAGCCTACTTTCGGTGCAATTAAGAACGCTATTAAGGAATCATTATCACCTTTCATCTTTAGATATAAAAGAAGAAATCCTTTAATTATTCCTGTTATTTTAAACAAAAAGGTAGAGGTTAAATAAAAAATGAAAACAAAAAAAGAACAATTAGGCCTATTCTCGATAATATGAATTGGTTTTACTTTTATTGCTGGAATTACATTTACAGCAAGTTTTGGAGACATCGTCCTTTCAAAAGAAGGTGCTGGGGTTGGTCTTCACATAATTTGAATATTTGTTTTAGAAGGTTTCATAGCATTTATGTGTGCATGAGCTTTTGCAAAATTAGTTAAATTTCACCCACAAGCTAATGGTGGTGGAAGTCAATATGTTAGAACTGCATTTGGTAAGTTCTGAGGACTATTGATGGGATTCTTTAATTATTCAGTTATTCCAGTTATTGGAATGGCTTTAATAGTTACAATGGTTAGAGCAAACTTTGGACCACAAGATATTGAAGGTTTATGACTTGTTGGTCAAAATAGTAATGGTGAATATGGAAAATTTGGAGCTTGAGGTAATTTATATTTAGATCTAATAGCTTTCGCTTTATATATATTTGCAGCAACTATTATATTTTTTGGAATAAAAAAATATAAATATGTTGGATTAATTATTGGATACATGACTTGAGGTATAACAATATTATTAATGATATTTGGTATTACAGCAGGGTTTATTCAATTAGATGGAACTAATAATCCATTTGAAAAATATGCTGAAGTAGATTTAAATCTTTCTGGATTTACAAAAGCATTTGTAACTTGTTTCTTTGCATTTGGTGGTATAGAAACATTTATTACAACTGGAAAAAATATTAAAAATAGAGGAAAAAATATGCCAATTGCTATAATAGTTATCATGATAGCAACAACTGCTTTTTATATTATTTTTTCACTAATAACAATGTTTGCAATTGGTGGTTCTCAATTTAGTTCGAATCCAAATACACAGTTATTCCCAGATAATAATTTATTAAAAGTTTTTGGACCAATATTAATTATTATTTGTACAATGCTAATGAGATTTAATTCTTCATTACAAATAACAATGTTTGGTGGTTCAACTTTAGAACCTCTATCAAGTCAAGGATATATTTCTCCTGTATTTAAAAAGGAAAATAAAGAAAATGTTCCAGTAGCTGGAGTCTTTTCAACAATTATCTTATTTGTAATTTGTGCAACAATGTTCTTATTTATTCCAGATATTATTGAAGGAGTTACAAAAAGACCTTCTCCATTAAATTATGGAACAATTGCTAGTTGTGCATCAATACTTTTAATAGCAATTTATGGAACAATTATTCCAACAGTAATTGTGCAAGGAATAAGAAAAAATGTAAAAATTAGAGTTTGAGAATACATTGCTTGAGCAATAACAGTTCTATTCTTATTATTTGTTTTAATCAGTTACTTTATTACAACTTTATTTGATCCATTTATTAAACCTTATGATAAAAACAATGAAATTAGACTACAAGATATCGTAAGTAGTGTATTCCAAATAATTTACTTTATTGGTATTATTATTTGAGCAGTTCTACAATACTTTGTATATTACAAGTCAAAAATGGCAAAATTAAATTCTGATTCAGAAAGAGCAAAAGAAATTGCAGAATACGAAAAATTATTTAGATTATTAACAGATAAAGAATTAGAAGATATTGCAAAAAAACAAGCTAAAGAAGACGAAGAATACAAACAATATAAATTACAATTAAAAGAAGAAAAAATGAAACTAAAATCAGTTTCAAAATAGTCCATATAGGACTATTTTTTTATATTATAATTAGTCTAATAGAGGATGTGAATTTATGAAAAAAATATTGACAATTTTATCAACAGTAACTTTATCAACAGCAGCTGTTGTTCCAATTATAAATGGTTTTGTTTATGCACCTTCTCAAAGTTATAAAATGAGTTATTCATATTCATATAATTTAAGAAATTTGGATTGAAATAATATTGATTTTAAAGAGGAAAATGGAATTAAGAAAGCAACTTTAACTTCACCTGAATTTACACAATCTTTGAAAGATACTGTTGAGCAAATGTTTAATGATATAAAAGAATCTGGTTATACAGAATATGAAGTTATTGATATAAGAAGTGATTATTCAAATCATGGTCAAAGTAATCTTTATGGGGACCTTGAAACATTTAATGAATTATTCAGCAGTGCTAATTTGGATATAAACGACTTAAACATTCAATCTCAAAACTTAATAATTGAACAGTTTGATGATCCCTCTTCAGGTGTTTCATATTATGAAAATATTGAAGCGATAATTAATAATCAAAAAGTTAAATTATACGCATATAGAAACCCAAAACCAATAAATAATTTGGAAACATTGAAATCTAACTTTAAAAATACTTTTACCTTAGAAGTTATAAAGGAAGTTTGAATAGATGGTGAAGATTCAAAATATTGACAACTTCAATTACCACAAAACATTGAATTTCAGTATGTTGATCAAATTATAGGTTGATTTATGAACTCTGAAAATGCTAATATAAGAAATTCAGTAATAGAACATATTAATAATGAAAAAAATGTAAAACTTACTAAGTTTGATCGTCCAGAAAGATTATATAAAGCTATTTGAGATGAAAACTTGAAAACTTATATTGCTGGAGAACAATATGCAAGTAATGCTGTAGTTAAGGAAGAATATTTCTATATTGGAATTACTAGCAAAGAAGAAGCAAATGGTGAATATAAAGTTATTGTAAAAAATACATTAGGTACAAAAGGAGAAGAGTAAAAATATTTTTACTCTTTTTTAGTGGTAAAATTCTACTAAGGAGGTGTAAAAATGAGAGGAAACAGAGAAACTTCAGGTCTAAGACTGATGCTTATGATAGCAAACATATTTGGTTTAGTTGCTGGTATTTTTGGAGGAATTGCTTATATTTATTATGGATTCATAGTATTTAGAAATGATCCATCACAAATAAATCCAGAAATATTCAATTATATGCCAATGTTGATGTCAATTGCAGGATTCTTTATAATAACAAATATATTCTTTTGTTCATTTATAATTAACTTCTTAAAAAAAGCAGATGATATAACTTTATTAAATAACAGATATATAATTGCGCTTTTTTCAATTTCAATTGGTGGATTCTTTACACCATTTGTTCTTGCACAAATGAAAAATATTCCAATTCAATCAACAGTTAGTCCAAAATTTACAATTTCTAAAGGTTATGGTGGAAACAGTCTTGTTTCAGGAGTAATTGCTTTAGGTTCATATTTTTGATTCTCAACAGTGGTTTTTAAAAGCTCAAATACAGTATTTACAGCTGGTTTAGCAGATCAAATTTTTGTTGGAATAGTATCATTAATAATTTTTTGAGGAGCTTTAAATTGTATGTTATTTGCAACACCAAATGCAAAAGCTGCATGAGATAAAAAAGCTGGAGCTTATAAATTTATGAATTTTATTGCAATAATTAACTTGATATTTGCAACTTTTGTACTAATAATGCAATTATTATCTTCTATACTAACAATATTCAGTATTATTGCTGACCTATTTGATAGAAGAAGAGGATTCTTAGGAACAATTTTAAACACAACATTTGCTACATATAGAATTGCAGTGCAATTGTTTATTATTTATACATTAAATAAAATTATTAAAGGTCTTTGATCAAAAGGAGATCAAATTCATTATCAAGATTACTCAAAACTTGCTGAAAAGCAAAGAGAATATGAAATGAATAACGCTTAACAAAAAAATGAATCTATTTAATATAGATTCATTTTTTTATTTTCTTCCAATTTTAATAAAATAAAAAAGTGATTAATTCACCTTTTTATATTTTTTCTTTTTGTTCATCATTATCTACTTTTCTTGGTGTTTTAATACTTGTATTTATTGTAAATGGTACAACTGATTGTAATTTAAATAAATTTAAAACTTGTTTTCTTTCTTCTTCAGGTAAGTTACCTTCAGTAATTTCATTAAGTTTTTTAACTAATTTTGAAAATATTTTAACTCATCATAATCAAGATAATACTAATAACAATGTTCCAGCAATAGCCAAAGCTACAAATAATCAGCTTAAGTTTTGAGTTGAAAGTGCTCCAAAGTTTACGAATCTAAAACATAAGTATGATGTCAAATTAGCTATAAGTCCGAATGAAGCTAGTATATGACAATAAATTGATCTACTTCAAAAGTTTGTTGCTTGTTGACGTATATCTAAAATATTTGTAAAGTTATATAACATTAACATTGTTCCTTTTAATGTATTATTTTCTTCATATCATTTTGGTAAATGTAATTCCTGGAAAGCAGATCTATAGTTAAAATGGTTATTAAGTCTTTTTCTTTGTCCATAAAGTAATTTTATATCTGTATAATTTGTTTTAATTGATAATGCTTGAAATAGATCCTTTTGTAAAACTTTACTATTTTTACTTTTTGATACTGAAAATACAACAATATTAATGATTGTTGCAATAATAATAACTATGATTGCAAATAATGCTGCTCCAAATGTCAAATACATTTGTCAATCATAATAAAATATACCAAATCTTTCATCACTTCCATCATTTGGTCTTAAAATAATGTTTCTCATGTTCTCGCGCACCTAGCCTTTCACAATAATATAATTTTATACTAATAAATTAAATTTAACATATCACTTTTTATATTTTTTGTATTTTTTTTAACAATTAAAGTATTTTCATCCAATAAAATAGCTCTTTTTAAGAAACTTTTTTGAAATATTTCACTTTTTTCAGTAAAGACATTATATATTTTTGTAACCTCATTTTTTAAATAACTAATTAAAATATTGGTTTTATTTAAATAGTATATTTTTTTGAACCCTTTATCTGAATCAATTATTTTTTCAAACTTAAAGTCCAAATCTACAAGTATAATTTCTTCGTTTTCTTTTTGAATTACATAGTTATCTTTAATTTTTATAACATCTACAAGTTTATAATCTATTTTTTTAATAATTTTGAAATTTTTGTCTGTTAAATAAAATTCCTCTTTAATTTTTATAATTAAATTATTCTCTATAACCGTTATTATTTGTAATTCTATTAATTCATCATCACTTAGAAATTTTTTAGTAAAGACTTTATTTTCGATTATATAGCTTATATATTTTATATCTTCAACTACAACAAAATTCTGAATATAATATTTGCAAGAATGTAAAATAGAAACATCCGTTTTAGTTATCATTTCAAAAGTAGAAATAATTGGATTTGGATGAGCTAAGAAGCATCTATCCAAATCTGCTTTATTATTCAGATTTTCTTTAAAGTTAGTTTTACTTATAGAACATAAATTATTATTTGTGTTATTAAGGTCACTGTCAGTAAAATATATATTCTTTTTATCCAAAAAAATATGATTTATTCATTGAGTATTATCAATCACTCTTATTTTTCTTTTCAAGTAAATCACCAATATTAATTATAAATTAAAAAACACGGTTTAAAACCGTGTCCTTATTTTAATTATTTATTTTGAATTGCTTCAACACCAGGTAAAACTTTACCTTCCATATATTCTAATGAAGCTCCTCCACCAGTTGAAATATGTGTAAATTTTTCTTTAAATCCTAATTGAATTGCAGCTGCAGCTGAATCTCCTCCACCAATTAAAGTAAATGAGTCTTTCAAGTTAGCTATTGCTTCACAAACTGCTAGTGTTCCTTTGTTATAATGTTCGAATTCGAATACTCCCATTGGTCCATTTCATGCTACAGTTTTTGCGTCTTTTAAAATATCTTCAAATAATTCAATTGATTTTGGTCCAATGTCTAATCCCATTACATCTTCAGGAAGATCTACTCCTGAAATTGTTGGTTCAGTATCTTTAAAATCAGTATTATTTGCTGAGTCAATTGGTAAGATAATTTTTCCATTTGCTTTATCTAAATATTCTTTTGCTAAAGCAACTTTGTCTTCTTCACATAATGATTTTCCAATGCTATGACCTTGAGCTTTGAAAAAAGTATATGCCATTCCACCACCAATAATAATTTTGTCAGCTTTTTCTAATAAGTTATCAATAACTCCAATTTTATCAGAAACTTTTGCACCACCAATAATTGCTACAAATGGATGTTCTGGTTTATCAACACCTTTTGCTAACATTTCTAATTCTTTTTGAACTAAAAATCCTACACAACTTTCAGCTATATTTGATGCTATTCCAACGTTTGATGCGTGAGCTCTATGAGCTGTTCCAAATGCATCATTTACGAATACATCTCCTAAATTAGCTCAATATTTTCCTAATTCATCATTGTTTTTTGATTCAAATTTAACAACTTCTCCATTTTGAACATCTTCAAAACGTGTGTTTTCAAATAGAAGAATTTCACCTTCATTTAAAGACTTAATTGCTTCTTCCAATTCTTGTCCTCTTGTTTGAGCAATAAATTTAATTGCTTTACCTGATAATTCTTCTAATTTTTTAGCAACTGGTGCTAGTGATTTTTTAGCTTTATCACTTTCTTCTTTAATTCTGCTTAAGTGAGAAAATAATACAACTTTTGCACCATTTTCAACTAAGTGATTAATAGTTGGTAATGCTGCTCTAATACGGTTATCATCTGTTATAACTCCATCTTTTAATGGAACGTTAAAATCAACTCTAACAAGAACAGTTTTTCCAGATACTTGAATATCATTTAATGTTTTTTTCATTTTTATTCTTCTCCTATACTTATTTATTTTAAAACATTTTTAACCATAAAATCTAAATAATGAAAAAAATTATCTTGATTTTCATTATGAAAACGAATGATATCATTATCTTTTATTAAATTATTTTTACTAGGTCTATATAAATTTTTTCAAGGAGTTTGTTCATGACATATTACAACAATATCTCAGGACTTTAATTCTAAAAGATATTTAACTATTTTATATACTATTGAATTGTATTTTTGATTATTTTTAACTATATCTAAGTATTTTTCTTGATTAAATTCTAGTGGAACATTAGATCTTGAATATAATGTTTGTTTCTTTCATAATTCATATATCACAGGGCCTCATTTTCAAGTTTCAAAATCTATATTTGCTATTTTACTTTCAAATAAAAGAAAGTAACAATAAACAATATATATTATTTTTTGTATTTGTATTTGTGTTACTTTAAATATTTTATTGTCCATTTTTACTTTGGCTATTATATTTAATAAATATTCAACATAATCTTCTTTAGAATAAAAAAACATATTTTCACCTCAATATAAATATCGATTTAAAAATATGTTAATTGTATTTTTTAGAAAACTATAAACTTAACATGTATTTAATTGTACGGATAAATTGTGAAGTAAATGAATTTTCGTTATCGTATCATGAGAATACTTTAACCATTTGTTTTCCTTCAACTTCCATAACTCTTGTTAAAGTTGCATCAAAGATTGAACCATATGTTGATCCAATTACGTCTTGTGAAACGATTTCTTTTGTACAATATTCTAATGCTGCATTTAATTCTGCATCATTTGCAACTGCATCTTTAATTGATTTGTTAATTTCTTCAACTGTTGTATTTTTTGCTAATTCAACTGTTAAATCAACGATTGATCCTGTAATTGTTGGAACACGTAATGCTAATCCATCCAATTTTCCATTTAAGTTTGGTAATACTTTTCCTACTGCTGCTGCTGCTCCAGTTTTTGATGGAACAATGTTTCATGCAGCTGCACGTCCACGACGTAAGTCAACGTGTGGTAAGTCTAATAAGTTTTGATCATTTGTAACTGCGTGGATTGTATTCATTAATCCTTTAACAATTCCAAATTTTTCATCTAAGATTTTTGCTACTGGTGATAAACAGTTTGTTGTACATGAAGCAGCTGAAACGATTTTATCGTCTCCTGTTAATGTTTTGTGGTTTACCCCATAAACGATTGTTTTTAAATCCCCTGTTGCTGGTGCTGAAATAATTACTTTTTTAGCTCCTGCATCAATGTGAGCTTGAGATTTATCTCTATCCACGTAGAATCCTGTACATTCAACTACAAGGTCAACTCCCATTTCTCCTCAAGGTAAATTTTTAGCATCTCTTTCAGCTAAAATTTTGATTTCTTTACCATCTACTACGATAGCTCCATCTTTAGCTTCAATTTTCCCACTCATGAATCTTCCATGAGCTGAGTCAAACTCTAACAAGTATGCTAATGTCTTTGAGTTTGTTAAGTCGTTAATTGCTACTATTTCAATATCATCT
Organism: Spiroplasma diminutum CUAS-1; assembly: GCF_000439455.1. Taxonomy (GTDB): domain Bacteria; phylum Bacillota_I; class Bacilli_A; order Mycoplasmatales; family Mycoplasmataceae; genus Spiroplasma_A; species Spiroplasma_A diminutum. Next base: position 784,001 of record NC_021833.1, read on the forward strand.
GATAAGAATAATTGTCTAAAAGCTAGACGTCCAATTCTTCCAAATCCGTTAATTGCTATTTTTTTCATATTTAGTCGTTTCCTTTCACGATTTTATTTTATACCTTATTGGCTTATTTATTAAATAAAAGAGAAAAAATTTATTTCCATTTTTTCCATAGCCATTTTTTTAGATGGAAAAATATTCCACTAATACCTTTTATTTTCTCCATCCATTTCAAATTCCATTGAAAGACCTTTAATCCTCTCAGTAAATCTTAATGTCTTTTGCTTTTCAAATTTTTTCTCATCAAAACTAGTTACTTTTTTATTCAAATAGTAAGTTTGAAGTTCAGATATTGAGAAGTTTGAAGTGAAATATGTTATTTTTTTATTTTCTAATCTATGATTTAATATACCAAATAAAAGTTCATCTCTACTTCAATCACTTACTATTTCAGCACCAATATCATCAAGAATTAATACATCTACATCTAAACAATTATCATAGAATCTTGATAGATTAGTTCTTTCTTGAGTATTAAATGTATCTTTTACAATTTTGACAAGTTTGTTTACAGTTACAAATATAACCTTTTTATCTTTTTTAGCATAAGTATTCGCTAATCTTTTCATTAAAAATGTTTTTCCGATTCCAGGAGAGCCATATAAATAAATACCTTTTCAAGAATTATTGGCAATATTATCTCTAATTTTAGTAAAAAGAATTTTTTCTTTTTCACTTACTTTGTTTAAATCTAAAGTTTCAATATATTCCCCAATTGATTTGCTATTCTCTGTAAGATCATAATCAGCATGAATGATATTCTTCTTAATTTTGAAGTCCCTATTTTCATAGATTCAATGTTTACAATTTTTGCTTGTTATATAAAAAAGATTATTTTTATATACAAGCTTTTGTTGAACACCAACTATAGTTTGTTTACAATATTTTAATTCTTCTTCTTTGTCACAATAAATATATTCATTTAAAAATCTATTTATTACTAATAGATTATTTTTTAAAATTTCATCGGAAATGTTTTGCTTTGCAATTAATTCTTTTAAATCCGGGTGATTTTTAATTTCATTGATACTATAATTTATCATCTAAAAATCACCTCAGCCCTTTTCATCAAAGTTTAATGTACTGTTAACATCAACTTTATATGTTTCTTTATTTAAGGCATCTTGTCATTTAGAATTTAATGTAATTTGATTATTAGTATTAGATTTAATTTTTGCTTTTGATTTTTGATGTGCTACTTTTAGATATTCTAATGTTTCAGATGCTGTTTTAAAATTATTCTCAGCCATTGTTGAAGCAATTTTATAAATATAGTTAGGTACAATCTGCCCTTTGTTTTTTAAGAATACAAAGTCAAACAAACAATTTATAACTCCATTTCTTAATTTATATTTATTTTGCAAGACTTCAATAATTTCATTATTAGTTTTATTTAATTCTTTTATAGCAGGTGATTTTGTTTTTAATAGCGCCAATAGATACTCTTCAGGATCAATTGTTTCCATTTCACTTAATTTTTTATTTTTTTGATTCTTAATATGTAATTCTGTATTAAATTCAGGAATAGTTACATCAAATTCTTCCCTATCAAATACTATTTTTGATATTTCTTTGTAAAAAAGTGAATTATCAAAAGAACATGTTTCTTTTTGATAAATTTTTTTAATGACCTCTTTAATTTCGTATTGACTTATATTATATGATCCAAAAACATCTTCAATTGCTTTTTTTACTAGTTGATTATTACCACTAATAATCACATCGTCAGTTTCTAAATCAGTCAATAAATTAGTATAATCTAAACCTTTAAGTAAAGCATTACTTCTTTTAGGCTTTGCTTGAATCATTTTATTAGTTTCTAATTTTAAATTTTCAATCTCTCCAAATACTTCTGCAAATTTAGATGAAGTATCTTTGTATCCACTTTCTAATGAAAGTTCTCCTTCATCTCTAAAAGTAAATCTTACTAATTCATAATCATCTTTTTTTAATTTTGAAATTAAAGCATTATTAAATACTTTATTTTCAAAAAAACTAATTGGTTCTAATGGAGAATATATATTAAAAATTATTGTACTTTTATCTTTATTTTCTAAAGTTCTTAAAAGACCTAAAGCTTCAAGTTTTTTGAAATATTTTGGTAAAGTAGATTGTGATATCCCAGTAATTTTGGCTAATCTAACTTCTGATAGAGTTATCTTTTTAAATTCACTTAAAATATGAGATTCATTTATCAATGTATAATACAGAGATACTGCCTTTGATCCCATTATTGGTTGGTATAGATAAGTTATGATTTTATTATTTGAACTATCTATTATATTTTTTAGAATAACTCTATAGCTAAATTTATCCATAAATTACCTCCAACCCTTTGCCTATTAATAATAAAAAAAAGAAAAAAAAATGAAACAGATTTAGTAATTTTTTTAAAATTGATTATCAAATGTTAATAAAATTATATGAAAAACACCATATATAATGGTGTTTTTTAAGATATCCACATTTTAATATAAACTTTGACATTTTTGACAGAAATAAGTACCTCTTCCATTAACTTTTATTTTTTCAATAATTTTTCCACATTCATAACATGGTTTGCCTTTTCTTGTATGAACTTTTAATTCATTTTGAAATTTACCATCAATTCCTTGTTCTGGTTGATAGGAATCAATTGTAGAACCCCCCAATTCAACTGACCTTTTAAGTATTTTAATAGATGACTTTAGAATTTGATCATAATCTGAAATTTTTAAAGAGCTTGCTCTCTTTTCAGGATGAATCTTTGAATCAAAAAGTATTTCGTCTGCATAAATATTACCAATACCCGATATTTTTGTCTGGTCTAATAGAATAGTTTTAATGTGCTTATTTGACTTTGACATTATATCGTATAGATATTGTCCGTTTAAACTGCTGTCAAATGGCTCTGGACCCACTTTGTTAATAGGTTTCAAACTTTTAAATGTATTTTTTTCTTGTAAATGAAATGTACCAAATTTTCTCGTATCACTGTAAACTAATAATTTATTATTATTTAATTCAAAAATAGCTTCAACATGTTTTGTATCATATAGCGACCCGCTTTCATATACAAATCATTTTCCTTCCATTCTTAAATGACTTATTAGAACCAAATCCTGTAATTCAAAAATGATATGCTTTGCTATTCTTGATATATTATCTATTTTTCTATCTTTTAAAGTATTTTCAAAATCTGTAATTGATATATCAGTTTTTAGTAAATTTGGATAGGTTATTTTGACATTTTTTATAATTAATCCCTTTATTTTCTTATTTAAAGTTCTAACTACCGTTTCGACTTCTGGTAATTCTGGCATAAATAAATCTCCTTATTTTAAATTAAATCAATCGTTTGCTTGTGAAAAATTAATATCAAGCTCAACAAGTGCTTTTCTATTCTTATTTGATATTTTCAATAATTCATTATAAGCATTTTTCATAGTTTCCAAAACCATTTTTTTTACTTTTTCTAATTCCTCATTTTTTACTAACAAAATAATTTCATCATGAATCTGAGCAACCATCTTTGATTTTAAATCGTTTTTTCTTAAATTATCAAATACGTTTATCATTGCAACTTTTAATATATCAGCTGCTGTTCCTTGAATTGGAGCATTTACTGCAGCTCTTTCACCAAATTGTTTCACCATATAATTTGAATTTGATAATTCATAAATATATCTTCTTCTATTTCCAAGAGTTTCTACATATCCATTTTCATATCCAAATTTAACTACCTCTTCTTTAAATTTCAAAATTTGAGGAAAAGCTTGATAGTAAGCTTTTATATATTCTTTAGCTTGCGGAATTGATATTTTTAAGTCTTTTGCAAGACCAAAATCACTTAATCCATATAGTATTCCAAAGTTAAATACTTTGGCTACTCTTCTTTGATCTGAACTAACTTCTTGCTCATTGGTTAAATTAAAAATACTTCTTGCAGCTTCAGAGTGAATATCTCTGTTCATTGAAAAAATTTCAATTAATCTTTGCTCATTTACAATATCTGCAAGAACCCTAAGTTCAATTTGTGAATAGTCAAAACTTAAATAAGTATTATTCTCATTTGTAACAAATATCTTTCTTACATTTTTTTGTTCTTCATCTCTTACAGAAATATTTTGAATATTTGGATAACTAGAACTTAATCTCCCTGTATTTGTAAGTGTTTGATTAAATATAGTATGAACTTTACTATCTGAATGAATAAACTTTTCAAATCCCTTTAGATATGTTGAATATAATTTACTGTATTTTCTAAAAGTTATTATTTTTGAAATTACAGGATGTTTATCTTCAATTGCATCCAAAGTTTCTCTATCTGTACTACCTTTATTATAATTTGGTAATTTCAATTTTTCAAAAAGCAATTCCTTTAACTGTTTTGGTGATGCTATATTAAAATCATCATCAATATATTCACTTAAATCGGTTTTAATTTCCAATTCTATTTTTGTTAATAGTTGCAATATATTATCTTCTTGTTTTTTTAATTCTAATTTATCAACTTCAATTCCTTCAATTTCAATATCAATTAGCACTTTTGAAAATGGTAGTTCAATATTTTCATATAATGATTTCTGATTATTTTCTTCTAATTTTGAAAGTATTTCGTTTTCATATTTTTTGATTATTAAAACTTTATTTACAAGATAATCCATTTTAATTTTTTCATCAATTAGATGAGTTTTTTTTACACCTTTTCCAAAAATTTCATCAAAAGTTTTTAATTCATTAGAAGGATCAATCATTATTAAATGCTGCTCAAAAGTTGATTTAACATTAGAGTTTATTACATAACACCCAATCATCATGTCATAAGTAAAATTTTGTGGCATTACTTTATATCCCATTTTTTTAAGAGAAATAATAGTTTTTTTAATATCATAGGATTTAAATTTAGCATTTAATAAAAAACTTTGAAATTCTTCATCAATTACAGAATGATTTCAATTAAATATATTAACTTCTTCACTTGAATTAAATGAATAATAAAAATTACCCTTTTTATTAGATATTGCTAAACCTATAACAGCACTTGTGTGATAATTATCATTTAAAGTTTCTAAATATATATAATTTATTTCATCATTAAATTCAAAATTTCATTTATTTAATATTTTATAATCTAACTTATTATCAATTAAATCTACTTCAGTTTTAGAAGTATATTTTTTCAATAGAGAATTCATTTCATATCTTACAAAGAAATCCTTTAGACCTTCAAAATTAATTACAGTATTATTGAAGTTTATCATTCCTAAATTCATGTCTTTATAAATTGTAGCAATTTCTTTTGAAAGAAATGCATCATTTTCACCAGCAATAAGTTTTGCTTGCTTTGCACCCTTTATTTTGTCAATATTAGCATAAATATTTTCTAGCGTATGAAATTCTTGAAGAAGTTCTTTTGCTGATTTTTCTCCAATTCCTGCCACACCTTTAATGTTATCTGATGAATCTCCACGCAATCCTTTATAATCAATAACTTGTTCTGGAGAAACACCTCATTTTTCATATAATTTTTCTTTTGTATATACCATTAAATCGCTTGTTCCAACTTGTGGTGATAAAACAAATGTCTTATCAGAAATTAATTGATACATATCTTGATCACTTGTTAATATATGAGTTTCTGCTTCAGCATCTGATTCTAGTATTTGAGAAATAGTTCCAATAATATCATCAGCTTCATAATTATCAACTTCAAATCATTCAATATTTGCATTTGTTAAAAACTCTCTTACAATAGGAAATTGTATAACCAATTCTGAAGGAGTTTTTGCTCTTCCAGCTTTATAATTTTCAAGTTTATCATGTCTAAATGTTTTTTTGCCTTTATCAAAAGCAACTTTGACACAAAAATATTCATTTTTTTCAATGATATTCATTAACATATTAATAAATGAGTATACTGCATTTGTTGGTATACCACTTTTTGTTGTTAAAGTTGCTCTACCATAAGAACTATAAAATGCTCTAAAAATTAAAGCATTACCATCAACAAGCAAGAATTTTTTTTTCATAATTTTTCACCATTAATTCTATAATAACAAAAAAGTGCTATTGCACTTTTATTATATCTCTTTAACAACTTCAAGTAGAACTGCATTTATTTTATTATTAAATTTTTGAGTTTTAATTTTAATAATAATGTTTTTACCTAAATTTAATTTATTCTTAACATTTTCAAAAACAGATGAAAAAACAGTTAGCATTAATGAATCTGTTTCATCAACTATATCAACAAATCCCATTTCATTACCATTTTTGTCTGTCTTAGTAACAATATTTTCTACATTAATTAATACATCACAAACTATATTTTCATCTTTTAATGTATTTAATAATCTTAATTTATCATTATTAATTATTCTTTTTCTAATTATTGATAAAGGATGTGAAGAAACAAAAAATCCTAAATATTCCTTTTCAAAACCAACTATATCCTCTGGATTATCTTTTTTCTTTTCTAAATCCAAAGTCATATTTGAATCATTCAATAATGTAGCTGTTGAAGCTAAATTAAATATTTGTTCTCTTTTAGAAATTAAATCTTTTCTTGAATAACCATAACAATCAAATGCCCCAGAATAGACTAGCGCTACATATCTTTGTTCTGTTAATCCTCTATCTTTCATATTTCCAATAAATAATAAAATATTTTCAAAAACTTCCTTTTTAGTTTTAAATAAGTCTTTTAAATTTCTTAAAAATTCAGGACCTATATATTTAATTACATTTAGTGGTACATTAATCATTTTATTGTGATAAATGTAAATATTATTTGGATTTCTAATTGTAGGCGGATTAACATTAAAACCAGAAGCTTTTATTTCATTTAAATATTGAGATGTTTTTATTTCATTTCTTATTGAGCCATTTAATAAAGAGCAATAAAATGAAGACTTATAATTTGCTTTTAAATAAGCCATTCAATAACTTATTAATGAATATGCAATAGCGTGTGACTTATTAAATCCATATAATGCAAACTTTTCAATATAAGTTCATATTTCATTTGCTTTATTTTGATTATAATTATTCTCTACAGCTGATTGTATAAATTCATCTTTAAATAGATCCATTAATTTTTTATCTTTTTTTCCTATTGCTCTTCTTACAATATCTGCTTTACTTAAGCTCATGTTTGCAACACGTTGAAGCATTTGCATTATTTGTTCTTGATAAACTATTATTCCAAATGTTGATTCTAAAATATCTTGAACATTCTTATCAATCACAAATTTTGAGTTACTATTATTTTTTCTTTCAATAAATAATGGGATATTCTCTTGTGGACCTGGTCTATAAAGAGCACTTGTTGTTGCAATATCTTCTACAGAATTAACTTTCATTTTTATTAAAACATCAGTCATGCCTGATGATTCCAATTGAAATATTCCACTTGTATCACCATTTTTTAATAGATCAAAAGTTTTCTTATCATTTAAAGGTATTTCACTCAATTTTAGTTCAACTTTATCTATTATTTTAATATTTTTCAATACCTCTTGAATAATTGAAAGATTTCTTAAACCTAAAATATCTGTTTTTATTAAACCCATTTCTTCCAAATAATTCATTGAGAATTGAGTTTGTAAAATACCATTAATACCAACTTTGGTTGGTACAACTTTATATAAATCAATATCTGAAAATACAACACCTGCTGCATGAGTTCCGGTTTGACGTGGTAACCCAATCATTTTCGCACTAATTTCAAATATTTGAGGATATTTATCTTTATATTTTCTCAAGATTTCACTATCTTTTAAAGCTAATTCTAAATCTTTAATATTTTTCTCATTTATTTGTTTTGTCATTTGATTAATATCATTAATTGGGATATCAAAAACTCTACCACAATCTCTAATTGCATTTTTAATACCAATTGTTTGAAAAGTTGTAATAGTTGCAAAATGATTTTTTCCATATTTATTAAATAAATATTCAAGTATTTCTTCTCTTCTATCATCTTGAAAATCTAAATCAATATCTGGAAGAGTAACTCTTTCAATATTTAAAAATCTTTCAAATAAGAGATTTCATTCAATTGGATCTAGTTGTGTTATTTTTAATAAAAAGGCAACCAAACTTCCTGCAGCAGATCCTCTACCTGGACCATATAAGATTCCAAGTCTAATTGCTTCACAAATTAAGTCATGTACAATCAAAAAATAATCTTCAAAACCCATTTTATTAATAACTTCTAATTCATATTGAAGTCTTTCTTTATAATCTTCTTTATTAATAATTTTTTTTGATTCTAAATATTGTTCTAAATTTTCTTCACAAATCATTTTCAAATAATTTTGTGAAGGCATTTTTTTACTATTTGGGTATTTTAGAAAATGCTTTTCATTGATGAATAAATTTTCATAATCTATTGATGATCTAATTTTTAAAATATTATTTATATGTTTTTCTGTAGAAATGTATTTTGAAACTAATTCCTTAGAAAAATAAAAATTTTTTCCCACATTTGTAAGTTCAGATATTAATTTTCCTTCATTAATTGCACATAATGTTTTATATACAGAAAATTCATTTTCATTCAAAAAATTTATTTCATTTGCAAAAACTACATTATCGTATTTAGAAAAATAATTATAATTTTGTTTATTTATGCCTAAATAAAAATTTTCTTTACTTACTAGTTTATTAAATTGGTCCAAATAATTATCAACATTTTCAATAGAAAATGAACAAACTACTACTAAATCATTTCCCAAAATTTTTCAAAATAATTTCTCCAATTTTTCTAAATCGATTTTATCATTTTCATTAATAAAAGAACTTATATAACTTATATTTTTATACCCTTCATTGTTTTTTGCGTAAAGTAATATTGTTCCAAAAGAAAGTTCTAAATTTAAACCTATTATTGGTTTAATATCTAACTTTTTGGCCTTTTCATAAAATTCTGCTGCTCCATACATGCTGTTTTTATCTGCATAAAAAGCAAAATCAAGATTATTAAGTTTTAAAAATTTTAAATAATCTTCAATTTTTATTGTTGAATTTAAAAAATTGTAGCAACTTTGAACATTAAGTAAATTTAAATATTCCATAAATAACCTCACTTTCTTTATTTTACATTATTAAGAAAAAAACACCATTTTAAAAATAGTGTTAGTGTCTTCTGTTGAATTCTTCAGCAATAATATCATATGCATTATTAATTTTTGTCATTTCTGCTTGAGCTTCCAAATTGTTTGGATTTTTATCTGGATGATATTTCTTTGCAAGTTCAATATATCTTTTTTTAACCTCTTTTAAACTTACACCTTTTTCTAATCCCAATGCCTGATATGCTTGATCAATTTGGGATTGACCTTGATAGAAATCTTGATATTGATTTGATTGATCATAACCATCATTAGTTGTCTGATCATCATAATATTTACTTTGTTTATTATTTTTATCTCTTTGATACCCCCCATTGCGTCTTCTAGTTTTATTAAACAATAAATCAATAATTAGAACTGTAATAATAATATTAAGTAATCTTGATATTAGTCTAAATAATTCATTCATTAAATCACTCTTTCTTAACGAATCACTAATCAAATTATTAGTAATACAATTATCAATAATATTATTATATATGCAGTTACTTTATAAATAAGATAATTTGTTTTTCTTTTTTTAATCTTATTATTTACTTCACCTTTTTTATCTTTTGAAGCTGGTATTTTTATTTCAGTTATAGTTAACGAATCATCTTGATAATTTTCAACTTCAAATTCATGATCATATGCAAGTGTTTCACTACTTATTACATTTCCATTAAAAACTCCAAATTTACTTGTATCACTTTTAACTTTATTTTTCTTGTTTTTCAACTAGATCACCATCTTTTCATATATAAGTTTTTATTAAATTTTCAACAGTATAATTAATGATCTCATCTAATAATAAGTTTTCTTCTTGCTTTTGAGCAATAAATGATTTTGGTTTTGTAACTGGATTCTTTGGAACATACATAGAACAAACATCTTCAAATGGTAATATAGAAGTTTCATATGTATCAATTGCTTTTGCAACTTCTATTATTTCTTCTTTATCAAAAGTTAATACCGGTCTTAATATTGGAAGTTTTGATACCTCATTAATTACATTAATTGACTCAATAGTTTGACTTGCAACTTGTCCTAAAGATTCACCAGTAATTAATGCTTGCGCATTAATTTTAATTGATAAACTATTTGCTATCCTAATAAATATTCTTCTCATTATAGTTATTCGATAAGATTCTTCTTTTATATGCATTAATTCTTTTAGAATCATTGAAAAATCACAAACATATAAAGAAAAATTTGATTTGTTATATTTTTCAATTTTACTTGCTAATTTGAATACTTTATCCAAAGCTTCTGGTGATGTATGGGGCGGGGTCATAAAGTGAATAAAATCTACTTGCATTCCCCTTTTTAAAGTTAAATAACTTGCAACTGGTGAATCAATTCCACCACTTAATAGAGATAGACCTTTTCCACTCACACCAACTGGCAAACCTTTTGAAGAAACAATTTTTGATGTGAATATAAATGCACCATTGTGTTTTATAATTACAGTTATTTTTAGTTGTGGTTTATGTACATCAACACTAATTTTATTATTATTTTTCAGTATATTTACAGCAACTTTAGTTTTTAATTCTTGGGAACTAATCTCAAAACTTTTATCTTTTCTTTCAACTTCAACTTTAAAAGTTCCTGAGTGTTCCATAGCAACCTCTAAAGTTTTGCTCATAATAACTTCAAGATCTTTTTCAACTATTTCTACAATTGATAAAGAATATATACCAAATATATTTTGTAATATTTTTGAGATTTGCTCAACTTTTGATCCATCACTAATTTCTAAAACTAAACTATTATGGTCCTTTTTATAAACAATGACCTCTTTATATTGTTTTAGTTTATATTTAATATTTTGTATCAACTTAGTTATAAAAGAATTTCTATTGTTCCCTTTTAAAGTTAATTCTCCATATCTAATCAATATATTTTTCATGTATACCTCTTTTATCTTCTATAATTTTCCTTTATTTTTAATAAAGTACTTAGTGAATATCCTATTAATTGATCTAATTCTCTTCGCTTGAATAAAGTTTCACAATCAAAAATTATTTTTTCAATTCCTTCAATCTTTCCTACGTATCTTTCAAGATAAACAATTATTTCTTGTGAAATATAATCTAAAAAAATTGTATCATTAAGATCTCTTGCTATTACAAGAGTTTCTTGATTACATCTTTCTATACTATTTGCAATTATAGCTCTTTCTTCCTGAGTTGAAATTTTTTTCAACTTATCCAAAGAAAAGTCTTGAAGTTTTACATACATTTCTTGAATTGGTGATATAAATCTTTCAAGTTCCTTAACTGATTTATATTGATTAATTTTCACATCAAGTTGATTTAAAATTGATTGAATAAAAATTACTTGGTTAACTAATGAATCAATATTTGTACTTTTACTTTCTACAACTTTTGCAGATTTTTCTAAAGCAGACATATCTTTTAAAGCTTGCTCCATTAATTCGAGCATTTGAGTTTTAATCTCTATTAAATTAATTTCATTTCCACTGTTTGTACCTAAATCGATTTGTGAAAATAATAAATCCGCTCTTCTTTTTGTCTTTGAGTAAGCTACTTTTGCAGCTTCAAAATCATTTCTTTCTTTAGAAAACTGCTTTGTGATATCTTCTACTCTTGCAAAATCTCTTTCAACAAGTCTAGAAGAATGTTCAATAATATCAAACTTGTTTCTAATTTCAGGAGTTCTTACTTCAAAGAAAGATTTTAGATTGTCTTCGTTTTCAACAGTGCTTTTAAATTCTTTTATTTGTACAAATACTTCTTTTAAAGTTCTATTAGCTTTTTTGAATTGTAATTTTTGTAATTCATTATTAATTTTAATTCTAAGTTGATCAACTTGTTTCTCAAGTTCTGCATATTTAAGTGCATTTCTTGGTAATTTTCTTTCAACAGGACCAAATGTTACGTGTTTGTTTTTTAATTCAACCATCATTTGAGGAATTATAGTTGTAATTGTAGAAATTATATACGGTATTGAATCTAAAAGTTCAATTAGAAATACTAAAGCTTGATCAATTTTTAATAAATAATCTCAACTTTCTTTGTATCTTCCTTCATCAAGTTTTAAATAAAAGTCTTCAAAAAGGCCATCTATTTGTTCAATTGTTGATTTTAATTTAACCTCATCTATTGCAATATCTTTAAATGTTGTCATTATAACTTCATCTTTTAATATTCTAAATAGTTCTTTTTGGAAAGTTAAAGAGTCTCTTTGAATAAATTCAATTTCTAAGTAGTTCATAGTTTCAATAAAAATATCGTGAACATTCTTATTAATATTTTTTGCATTTAAATAAATAGCTTCAAATTTTTTAAGATTCTTAATATTTGGTCTAGTATTCTTTTTATCTTCTAGTAAATCTACAAAATCTACAAATATCTTCTTTAATTCAATTTCAAAAAGAATTTCATATTTTGTTCTTCATATCATTAATTCTTTTTCCAAATTACCTGTTTCTTCAAAAATAAGTGATATTCTATTCAATCGATATTTTAAAGGCGATTTTTTTAAATCATCAATTAAATCAATTGTTTTAGCTGCAGTTTGAAGTATTTTTTTGTATATATTCATTAAAATAATTACAATAATAGATGTTATAAGTAAAGCAAAAAATATACATAGTGCTGCTATGTATACTGGATTTTTAAAAATTTGATCAATGTCTCAAAATGATTTCATATTTTTTGCTTCCTTAAAATCAAATTCATTATATCATATAGAGAATTATTGGGCATTTTTTTAAATTATCTTATTTTTTAAGAGAAATTTAATATATAATTATTTTTGGTTAATCTGCAATTAAACACTGCAAAAAAATTAGTCTATAACTTATCAAAAGTAACCCCTGCAGATGGAGGGCGAAATATAGACTTCCTTTGTTGGAGTTTAACTTTAGTTATGATTTTCCAAATAATATAATAAAAAAAGAAAATAAGAGGAAACAAAGTATGTCAAGATATACAGGTTCTACATTTAAAAAAGCTAGAAGATATGGATTTTCTATCTTAGAAACTGGGAAAGAATTCTCAAAAGGTAAAAAAAGAACTACAGCACCTGGGCAACATGGTGCAAGAAGATCAAAACTTTCAGGTTATGGTCAACAAATGCAAGAAAAACAAAAAGTTAAATTCATGTATGGTTTAACTGAAAGACAATTCAGAAACACTTATGCAAGAGCTAAAAAAATTAAAGGTATTACAGGAACAATTTTCTTACAACAATTAGAATCAAGATTGGATAACGTAATTTACAGAATGGGATTATCATTAACAAGACAAGGTGCAAGACAATTAGTTTCACACGGTCATATTTTAGTTAATGGTCAAAAATTGGATATTCCATCATATTCAGTAAAAACTACAGATGTTATTTCAGTTAAAGACAAAATGCAAAAAAATGACAAAATCGTTGAAGCATTAGCATCAAATGCAGCTACAGTAGAATTTGTTAAATTTGATAAAGCAAAAATGACTGGTTCATTAGTTAGATTACCAGAAAGAAAAGAATTAAACCAAGAAATCAATGAAGCGTTAATCGTTGAATGATACAACCGTTTAATTAAATAATAAAAAAAATAGATTAAAATCTATTTTTTTTATTATCTAATTACCTTATTTTCAATGAGATCTATTATTTTTGAAGGTTTCGAAATTAGTTCCCCATCCCAAAATACTTCACTTACTTTTATATTAAATAATCTAAATTCTTCTAATTTAGTTAAAAAAGGATTTCCAGAGTAATTAACACTTGTTGAATAAATTAAACCAACTCTATTTATTATCTTTTTTAAATCTTTTCTTTTAACCATTCTTAACGCAATTGAACTATTTTTAGTTTTTAAAATTTGTGTTATTGGTTCTTTGCTCTTTGTATTTTTTTTAAATTGCTCAGTAATTTTAACTAAATTTTTAATTTGAGATAATTTTGAAAATAAAACTATTAGTTTTTTAGATTGGTCTGATTTTTTAATTAGATTTATTTGCTTTTCATTTTCCTCATTAAAAATCGCACTTAAACCATATATTGTATCTGTTGGTAATATTACAACTTTATTTTCTTTTAAAAGAGTTGTAGCTAATTTAATTTCTTTACTTTTAAGCATTATTTTCTTTTTCTCTGATAATTGTAAACTGAGTTTAGAACAGTTGATTCAGGAGCTCATTTTGTAATTCATTTAATAAATTTATTAATTTTACCAGTAACAATATAATTTTTTCTTTTTGTGTTTAAGCCAGAATATAAACTCTTTCTTGCATATACATTTGTTTTCATTACTTTAACATTTGATTTATATTTTGCTTCATTTTGATTACTACTTCTATTTCAAAAGTCAGTCTTTAAAGGACCTGGGCATAAAGTTATTACTCTAACTTTTGATTTAGTTTTTTTAAGTTCTGTATTTATTGCTACACCTAAACTTCAAACATATGCTTTTGAAGCATAATAACTTGAAAAAACTGGTGCAGGTGTAAATGAAGCCATTGAACCAATATTTAAAACTCTACCCTTATCTTTTTCTTTAAAATATTCTACAAATAACTTAGTTAAGATGTGCAAAGTTTTAATATTTAAGTCTATCATATTCATTTCTTGTTCTAAATCAGTTTGATCAAAATATCCCCAAACTCCATATCCAGCATTATTTATTAATATTTCAATATCAAAGTTTTTTGCCTTTTCATAAAGATTAGTTGCACCTTCTGGATTACTTAAATCAATATTTCATGATTCAACTTTTAAATCTACATATTTTTCTTGTAAGTTCTTTAAACTTTCTGTATCTCTTGCAACGCCAATTACGTTATAACCTAATTTTAAAAGCTCTTCACAATAAGAATAACCTAAACCTTTGCTTGCCCCTGTCACAATAGCAAAAGCTTCTTTATTTTTATTTTTTTTCATTATTAGTTTTCTCCATAGAACTGTCAAATAGTACTTTTCTATTTGAATACATATAAATTCCTGCTGATAAAATTGAAAGAATTGTTGTAATATACATTGGTATCAGAACTAATTGATTAATTAAACCAAATTCATAAATATTTGACCAAGATTGTAATCCTAAAAAGAACAAAATTGATATACCTATCATTTCAACAGTTGCTCTAATTCTTCCCATTTGATTTGCAGCCATTACAATTGTTGAATTTGCAAGTACTTGTCTTACAACATCAATTATGAAATCACGACAAATTAAAATGACACACATTCATATTGGCAATATTTTAAAGCAGGCAAAAATAATTAATACTGCATTTGTCAATAATTTATCTGCAATTGAATCAAAAAATTTACCAAAATTTGTTACCATATTATATTTTCTTGCAACATAACCATCTAAAAGATCTGTCAAACTAGCAATGATAAAAAGAATACCTGAAATTAAGTATGTTCAACTTAATTGATAATTACCAATACTTATACCATTTCTAAAAATATCTACTCCATTATAACCAACTGAATCCATAGGAGTTAAAAGTAATAAAACAACTATAATTGGAATTAAAAGTATTCTCACTAGTGTAATTTTATTTGCTAAATTCATAAAATTCCTCTTTTCGTTCTTAATTATTATAATACATCACAATAACCAACCTACTTAATATTTCAATATTTAATTGTGATAAAATTAATATAAATGAGGGATTTTATGTCTAATTTCATAGATGAAAAACTATATATAGCATTAGATGAAAGTGGTAAATTAAATCAAAATGATATTGCCAATTTTTTTGTTGTAGGTGGTTTTTTATACTCAGATAAAGATACTGTTAAAACAAAAATAAGACAAATTGAGAACGAAATAAAAAATAAATATAATATACCAAAAAACTTCGAACTTAAAGGAAATAAATCAGATGAGTTAGCAACTGTTGATTTTATTAATACAATTTTTGATGAAATTGGAGATTTAATTCGTCCCATATTTTCAGTAGTCTCAAGAAAAGAATTAAACAAACACTTTACTATTAATGAGATGTTAGCTTATGACTTTTTTGTAAATAACTTAATTCATTTTAATTCAAAATTATTTTCATTTGAAGAAAAATGTAACAGAATATTCTTACTAATGGATGAAAGAAATTTAAAAAAGACAGAATATAATCAATTAGAAAATCTTTTAAAAACAAATTATATAGAAAAACCTTATTCAATAAATACTTATTATTTATCAAGTAAAATTACTGACGTTATTAGACTTGCAGATATATTGGATCATATTGTCTATACTTATTACAACAATCCAACTTCTGAAAAAAATGAAATATTTCAAAATAAGATAAAAAAAGAATATCTTGAAAGAATTAAAAACGGTACTATCTATTATCCATTTAAAGAGTCTTATTTTAAACGTATGAAAGATATGGAAAAGAAATAAAAAAACTAATATATTAATATTAGTTTTTTTAAGCTCTAACTCTATTTTCTTTAAATAATTGTTGTTTTATAACATTTGAAAATATTTCAACATCAACAATTAAACCCATAAACTCTGCATTTGCATTTGATAATTTAACTATATCGTGTACTCATCCATATTCATCAATAAGCGCATTATAATCAATAAAATAATCTAACTTCTTAATTTCATCTTGTTTATTCAATAATTCATTTGATAATAAGACAAGATCATTTACTGTTTCACAAGACATCATTTTTTTTAAACAATCCAAAAATTCTTTAACCTTATTATTGTTAACAAATCTATTAGGTAAATTTTCATATTTGTTCAAAATTCTTTGAGAACTTGAAGTTAATTTTCTTACAACAAACTTTTCATTTAAATCTATAAGTTCTCTTCCTGATTCAGAATGTTTTAGAAAATTTAAATTTATAAATGATTCTTTTATTTTTCTAAATCCTTCATACGCTGATGATAATAATATCTCAGTACTTGCAAAAAATTTATGATCTGCATCTTCTTTAGTTAAAATATTTTGATTTTCTTGTCTTAATAAATTTAATTCATCTATTATTAAATCAATTGAATCTATATTTTTAGTAGTTAAATTTTCTAATAAGAAATCATTTCCTATACTTACATTTTTATTGTTAATTTTTATATTTTTAAAACATTCTTCATTAAAATAGTTTAGTAATTCTTCAAACATATTTTTTAAAATTAAGTTAAAGTCCATATTAATTACTCCTGTGTAATTTCTATAACAATATATTTTTTCTTACCCTTTTTGACAATTATAAAATTATCAACAGTAAACATATTTTCATCAATTAAAGTACCTTCTTTGAAATTATTAATATTATTAATTGTTATTGCATTATCATTTAACAATTCTCTTGCTTCTCTTTTTGAAGAAGCAATTTTACTATCAATTAAAAATTCCAATATTTCTTTATTATTTTCTACTTTAATTTTTTGCATTGAATTTACTATTGAAAGTAACTCTTCTTTTTTCAAATCAATGATATTTCCGCTAAATAATGCTTCTGTTATTTTTTCAGCCTTTTCAAGTCCAGTTTCTCCATGAACAAACTTTGTGATTTCCTGAGCTAATCTTCTTTGCATTATTCTCTTAAATGGAGCTTTTGAGTGCTCTTCATTAATTGATTTAATTTCTTCAACTGAAAGTGTTGTTAAAAACTTGAAAAGTTTATCACAATCTTCATCATCTTGATTAAAGAAAAATTGATAGAATTCATATTCACTTGTTTTAGTTTTATCTAATCAAATTGCTCCTGATTCAGTTTTACCAAATTTTACACCATCTTTTTTTGTTAAAAGATTCATTGTAATACCACAAGCTTTAGAATTTTCTCTACCTACTTTGCTTGCAATGTAATCTGTTCCACTTGTTATATTTCCCCATTGATCAGATCCACCAATTTGAACTCAACAATTTTTATCTTCATATAGTCTAAAGAAGTCATAACCTTGAAGCATAGTATATGAAAATTCAGTAATACTTAATCCCTTTTCAATTCTAGACGAAATATTTTCTTTTGCTAATAAGTATGCAAGATTAAAATCCTTACCAATATCTCTTAAAAAATCAATAAGAGACATTTTACCTAATCAATCATTATTATTTACAACACTAATATCTGGAATTAAAAAATCTAATTGTTTTTTAATTCCCTGAATATTTTTTTCAACTTGTTCTAAAGTTAATAAATTTCTCTCTTCGCTCTTAAAACTTGGATCACCTATCATTCCAGTTCCTCCACCAATAATTGCAATTGGAGCAAAACCAAAATCCTTAAATCTTTTTAAATTAATAATTTGAATCAAGTGACCAACATGCAAAGAATCTGCTGTTGGGTCAAAACCACAATATATACCTGCTCCTTCATTTTGAGCATTTTTTATTTTTTCTTCATTAGTATATTGTTTTAATAAATCTCTTTCCTTCAGTTCATCCAAAATATTATGCATGACTATTTCTCCTTAATATTTACTTTTGTTGTTTTTTCTGAGTCACCTTGTTCATAAACATCATCACTCATACTAATTGATACATCTTTTACTTTTGAATATACTTCATCAGCTTTATCTATAATATCAACAGTTATCATTGCTAAATCCTTTGCAATAATTTTTACATTATCAGATTTTGCAAGTTCTTGACCAACTTTTACTGTTGATTGACCAATTTTTTGTAAAGCTTTGAATGCTAATTCTTTTGTTTTTGCTGCATCTAATTCATCGCTTGCTTCTCTAATATTTGATAATTTCATTTCTATATTTGCCACAATCTCATCACTTTCATTACCTTGTGATTTTTCTCAAGATTCTTCAATTGTAGCTATTAATTTTTTAATTTGAGGTCTATATTTTTTAACATAGTCAACAAAGTCTGATCTAATTTCTACTCCTCTTTTTGGAGCTAACATCATACCTATAAAGACTCATGAGGCCAATTTTAATAATTTAAACATTTTAATACCTCCTGATTAATCTTCTGAGTTCGCAAATTCTCTTAATTTATCAACTAATTTATAAATCACATCTTTATTTTTAGTTGCAACTTTTACTCATGATTTAACATTTCTTTTCGCAAATGCATCAAAAATATCAGCATAATTTGTTACTCTTGCAACTGTATCAACAGTAGCATTTAGCATTTCTGATTTATAAGTTAGATCTTCGAAAAAGTAATCTACTTTCTTAGCAGCTATTCCAACTTTTCTTAAAGTAATAATTGTATATAAAGTTAGTATGATAGCAAGAGCTAATAAAATAACTATCATTACTGTTTGAGTTGTTTCAACTGCTTGTGAAGCAAAAATTAATGTTAAGTTCATATTTAATCTCCTAATAATCATTAAAATTATACAACACTAACAAAGTTTTTGTAATATAAATTAGATATAAAAAAACTTGATAACTATTCATCGTCATCAAGTATTCCTAATCTTTCCATTCAATTATCACTACTTCTTTTTGGTTCTACTTTTAATTCATTTTTAATTTGATTTGATCATGAAGATTTATTTTTGTTTCTTAACTCTACAAGTTTTCTTGCTCTCTCTGTTTCTGCATTATATGCATTATTGTAAATATGTTTTCTTCTATCACCAAGTGATATTTTATTATCTCTTAAAATAATAGTGTCTATATCATCATGTATCTTGTCAAAAACTCTTAAGTATTCAGCTTGAAGTTTTACTGTTTTTTCTAATTCTTCTTCATTTTCTTGTGCAATTAAGCTGCCTATTTTTTTATTTGTTTTTGAAATTAATCTAGAAATTTTCAATTCTTCTTTAAATAATTTTTTTTCAAAAGTTCTATTTGATTTTTCAATTTGTTTATATTCTGTTTGAATATTTGTCATTGTTTCTTCAATCTCTTTTTGTTGTTCATCTGTAAAAGGAAGATTTTTCTTTTTTCTTGGTTTAATAAGAGCAACTTGATCGCTTTCTTGTCCTCTTTCTTTTCTTTTTGGAACATAAAAATTATTAGCTGCTATTTTTGAATTAATTAAAATATTACTATTTTTAATTTCATCAAGTCTTTTTTTAGTTTGTTCTGTTTCAAAATCTTTTCCTTGAATTAAATCATTTTTATTATTTTCGTCCATTTAGACATCACCCTATTCCTTTTTGTCTTGAAGCCTTCTTGGTTTAATAAGTTCAGGTTTCCTATCTGGTTTTGTACTTTCCTTTAATAATTCATCAAATTCTTTTAGTTTCTCTTCAAAGAACTCTTCTTTTATTTCTTCATTTAAAAATTTTTTTGAATCAAATTCTTGAATTGTCTGTTCAATTTCTTCTTCTAAATTTCTTAATTTAATTTCTTTTAACTTAAATAATTTGTCTTTAACTTTTTCTTCAATTGAGTTTTGTCTAATTTGACTCTTACCCACAGCCATAAATATGCTTAGATCTTGTTGAGTTTCATCAATCAAAGATTTATTCTCTAAGTGTGATTTAGATTCTTTTTTTCTTTCATCTCTTTGATTTTGAATTTCTTGAGATAACCTTCTAGCTCTTTCTAATTTTGATTCTAGAGGTTTAGAAGAGTTTTTTTCGTGAAATTCTCTTGCTCTTTCATAATAACTTATTGAATTACTTTTTATTTTCTCTACATCTGTATAAACATCATCATGTACTCCACCATTTTTTCTTAATTCTTCAATTTTTTGAAGTTTCGCAATTACAGGGTCATTTTCAATTATTTCATTTTGAATGCTTTGTGATTTCATTCTTGCTCCATTAATTATAGAACCAAGAACGCCTCCTGTATTATTTGATGATTCAGTTTTTCCTAAATTTCTTCTAATTTCAGCTATTCTATCTGTAACTGAAGTATTTTCTTCATTTAAAGGTCCAGTTGCATATTGCTTTGATATATCTTCAATAGATATTTTATTTGCATCAGGATGATCTGTGAAAACAGGTTCCATATTTAATAGAGGATCATCATTATAAGTTCAATGATTTGGTGCTCTATCTTCATGTTTTTCTTGGGATTCTTGTATTTTTTTATTTCTACTTTTTTTTCTATTTATTAAGTTCATATCAAATCCCCCTTTATCTATCTTTATGGTACTAATTATATTTTATACTTTTTATCTTATTTGAAAGAACATTTTCTCTTCCAAATTTCGATTGTTTTTTTCCATCAATTAGAACTATATCTCCAGTGAAAGCAATTTTATTTTTTGTTATTGCTTCTCCTACGCCATAAATATCTACAGGTGTATTTAAATCTTCAAAATATTTAATTTTATTTTCATCAAATCCTGAAGATACTATTATTTTTACATTTTTATGTCCATTTTCATCCAATTTTTCTCTTAAAAGTTTTACCAATGTTGGATTTACTCCATGAAGTTCATTGTCTTTTTCATTTAGATTTTGCAATGATTTATCAACTAAACTTGGTGAAGTATCTAATCTAACAGCATATACTTCATTTCTAAAATTATTACATACTCTTAAAGAGTCATTAATACAATCATTATTGTAATCAACTAAAACAACAAGATTATTATTTGGAAATACTTCCTTATAAGCTTCTGTTGCTTTTAATAGGTCTCCATCAAATGAAGCAATTAAAGCATGAGGCATTGTACCATTTAAATTTGGTTGAGATTCAAGAAATTCAAATGAAGCCTCAGTAACTAAATTTGTAATACCACCAATTGAAGATGCATATCCATCAATTTGTTGATTTGTATAATAGTCCATTCTATCGTTCATGTTTAAAACCATTTTACCATTTGCAACATTTATAATTTTTTTTGCATTAGTTGCAATAGTTGATGCTCTTGAAAGTATTCCATCAAATAATCCCTCAAAATGGGCAAAATTATTATATTTTCCAGTTATTTTTAAAACGGGTTCTAATGAATTAACAACTTCACCTTCCTCAACTGCTTCAACATTTAAGTCTTTAACTTCAGATAATCTTAAAATTTCTTTAATAACTTCAATTCCACAAATAACTGTATTTTCTTTTCTTTGAAATCACTGCATTGTAACTAATTGATTAGGTTTAAATTTATTTAAAATTTCTCTGGTCTTTTTGAAATAATCAGCTGAATAATAATTTTCAAATATTTTTAAATCAATGTTAAATTTATTTTTCATTTAAAACCTCTCATATTGATTTTCCAATGTATGAATCATTAAGATCTCATTCCATAATCCCTTGTTTATTATAATTTTCATTTACAATTTCTAATTCTTTTGCAGAACATAACATCCCAAATGAATCAAAACCTTTTAATTTTCCTTGACTTATTCTACTTCCATCAGGCATTCAAGAACCTACTGTTGCTAAAGTAGTATATATATCTTTTTTAACATTACTTGCCCCACAAATTACTTGTATTTCTTCTGCTCCAGTATTCACCTTGCATTTTGATAAATGTGTATCTGGTATTTTTTCACATTCAACTACTTTTGCAATAATAAATTGGTTTTTGTATTCAAAATCTCCAAAATATTTTGAAATGTAAGGTCTTACTAACTCTTGTAATTCATTATCTTCTAAAGAAAATGATTTTTCAGATTGAAAATTAAAAATATTTAATCCTATGATTTGATCATTATTAAATAATATTTCATAGTCCTTTTCCTTTTGAGTTCTAGTAACTTTTGATTCATTAAATGAAATAGCAATTGTCTTAAAACTTTTAATATATTTTAAAAATAATTTCATATTATTAACCTTCTTTTCTATTGGAATAATATCAAAACAATTATATAATATATTAAGTCTTTTATATAGAGGAGGATTTATGAAAATTGCAATTTTAATTGACTCTTCTTGTGGAATTAAAAATACTAAGGATTATAAAGACTTGTATTTAGTTCCATTAATGATCACCAAAGAAGATGGACAACAAATAGCTGATGATGCTAATTTAAAAGATGATGAATTTTACAAATTAAATGATTCACAACTTTTAAAGACATCTCAATCAGTTCCAGGTGATGTTATGGGAAAATGAGATGAATTATTGAAAGAATACGATGAAGTAGTTTGTTTACTATTATCAAAAGGTCTTTCAGGACAATATAATACATTTAGAATGTTTTCTCAAGAAGATGAATATATAAATAAAATACATGTAATTGACACTAACGGTGTAAGTATCGTTATAAAACGTCAGTTAGAATTAGTTCAAAAACTAATAAGTGAAGGTAAAACTGGAAAAGAAGTAAAAGAGATTATAGAGAAATTTTATAATCAAATAAATGGATATATAATTCCAAAATCTCTTGATCAATTGGTTCGTGGTGGAAGAATTAGTAAAGCTGCAGCTGGACTTGCAAAAATATTAAAAATAACACCAATATTAAAATATAATGGTGAAATTGACAAGCAAGGAAAAACAAGAACATTTAAAAAAGCTGTTGAAGAAGCTATTGAATTACTTAAGCACACCTACCCTAATAACAAAAAAATTGATATTTCTTATTCAAGAGCAGATGATGAGACATTAGAGCTTGTTAAAAACATAATTGAAAATAGTGGTTTAGAAATCGGTTTATTTGATAACTTGGCAAATACAATTATTTGCCATACAGGTAGAGAAACATTTGCATTTATGCCATTTGAAGTATGAGGAGAAGAATTATGAAAATAGCTATAATAACTGATTCATCTTGTGGAATAAGTAATATAAGTAGTATCGATGATTTATATTTAGTTCCATTAATGATTACCAAAGAAGATGGGCAACAAGTTGCTGACGACGAATCCTTTAATTCAGATGAATTTTATAAATTAAATGATTCACAAATTTTAAAAACATCTCAATCAATTCCAGGAATTATGATGGGTAAATGAGATGAATTATTAAAAGAATATGATCAAGTAGTATGTTTATTATTATCAAAAGGTCTTTCAGGACAGTTTAGTACTTGCAAAATGCTATCGCAAGAAGATGAATACAAAGATAAGGTCTTTGTTGTGGATACAAATGGTGTGAGTATTGTTTTAAAAAAACAAGTTGAAAGAGCACTTGATTTAAAAAATCAAGGTAAAAGTGCACAAGAGATTAGCGATATTATAGAAAGTGAAAATGATAAGTTTCAAGTATATATAATTCCAAAATCTCTTGATCAATTGGTTCGTGGTGGAAGAATTAGTAAAGCTGCAGCTGGACTTGCAAAAATACTAAAAATAACACCGGTTCTTAAATACGATGGAACAATAGATAAACATGGTAAAACAAGAACATTTAAAAAAGCAGTAGAAGAAGTTTTATTATTATTGAAAGAATATGGTAAAGATAACTATATCGATATCTCTTATTCAAGAATTGATCAAGATACTTTAGAAATGGTTAAAGAACTTGTAACTCAAAATGGTTTTGAGTTAAGAATATTTGATGAAATGCCAAATACAATTACTTGTCATACAGGTAGAGAAACATTTGCATTTTGTACATGAAGTAAATAAGGAGAATATAAGATGAAAATAGGAATATTAGTAGATAGTTCAAGTGGATACAATGTTAGTGAGAGTAAATCAAAAATAGTTAAAGTTATACCTTTGCATTTAATTGTAAATGATAAAGATGATTATTTTGATACTCAAGAACAAGTTGAAGAAAACAATTTAATGAAAGTTTTAGCAAGTGGAATTAAAACAACAACTAGTCAAGCATCACCTGGAGAATTAATGAATAAATATGATGAAATGTTAAAAGAATTTGATCATATTATTCATTTAACAATTCCAAGTAACTTATCTGGGATGTATCAAACTGCAGTTATGACTGCAAATGATGATGATTATAAAGGAAAAATTACAGTAATTAATCACTTTTTAGCTGCAAAATGTGTTGAATTATTAGTAAATAAATACGAAGAAATGATTAACCAAGGAATTACTTCTCCTGAGGAATTCCAAAATGAAGCTGATAAATGAGCAAAAGGTTCTTGAATTTCAATAATACCTGGGGATTTGAAAAAATTTGCACAAGGTGGAAGAGCAAATTCACTTCTAATAACAATGTTAAAAATGATAAAAACAAAAGTTGCGATTCAATGATTAGAAAAACCTCAAAAAATTGGAATGGGAAGAACTTATAGTGCTGTTTTAGATAAAATGATTAGTTCTTTAAAATCAACATTAAGTAATAAATATAAATTATTTCTAGTTTACTTAAAAGAAGCAAATGATAAGGTTTTAGAACAAGTTAGATCTTATTTAAACGAAAATTCAGTAGAATTTAACGAAAGTAAAATTCCAAATGTATTTCCATGACATGCTGGTGTTGATACAATAGCTTTAATTGCAGTTGATTCAACACTATTAGCAAAAAAATAACACCTAAGTGTTATTTTTTTTATTTCTTATTGGCAAGGGTAGCAGGACTTGAACCCACGACACTCGGATTTGGAGTCCGATGTTCTACCAACTGAACTATACCCCTATTAAAAAATACCCTTTTATGGGTATTTGATTTATACTTCTATTTGGCAGGGGTAGCAGGACTTGAACCCACGACACTCGGATTTGAAGTCCGATGTTCTACCAACTGAACTATACCCCTATTAAATACTTTTTAATTATATCATTAAAAAGTATTATGTATAAAACTATGCTTTATTTTCTTTACATTTATTACAAATTCCATGAAGTTCCAATTTAAAATGTTCTAGCTCCATTTTTTTATCTTCAAGTATACTTGAAAATCTAACAAATAATTCATTTGCTAATGACGGACTTTCTAAATGCTCTAAAAAGCCACATTTATCACAAAATATATGCATTAGTTGTGGAGAAATTGCTTCATAAATAATTTGTTTACCATTTATTGTATTTGCAAATAAAAGATGAAGGTCTAAGAAAAGATCAATATTGTTATATATTGACATAACATTAACAGAGCCTAAATCCTTTTCCACCATTGAAATTAATTCATTAATTGTAAAGTGTTTTTTAGAAGCTATTATTTTAAGCATAGCTGTTCTCACATCTGTAAGCTTAATTTTTTTACTTTTAAATAACTCTAAATATTCAGTAAACTTATTTTCCATAAATTAACTTTTTAATTTCTCAATAACTTCTAAAAGGTCACTAACTTTGTTAATTGATAAAAGATCATCATCTGAAATAGTGATATTTAATCTTTCTTCCAAGGTAATAATCATATCCATTAAATCTAATGAATCTAATCCCATTGTTTTAAATTCTGTACCATTTGTTATTGCGCCTTTTGCTCCCTTACTAATAAGAGCCTTTTTTATTTCTTCAAAATAATTCATTTTAATCACCAATAATTATTATATATTAATTTATTTTAAAATTTCAACTATATGTGGTTTCCTTCCCTTGATATCTTGCATTTATTTGAGTTGGTCTATCTGTATCATTTAAATCATAAAAAATTCTTACATTCTCATTTTTCGGACCAAGTTTATTAAATTCTAAAACAAAATAATATTTAAATTCTAAAAAATTAAAGTATTTTTCCTGAGAAAAATTTATTATATACACCTTTTGTTCTAAACTAAAATTTATATTATAGTTACTTTTTATAAAGTCTTTTTCGTTTTCAACAGAAGGCTTCTCTTTCTCTTTCTCAACTTCTATTTCAGTTATTATATTGCTTGAAGAAGCTTTTATATAAAAAAATGTAAAAAAAGATAATAATGATATAAATGAAAATGAATAAAATATTAGTAATAAATAGCTATGAAATTTTTTCTTTTTCATTTATATAATTAATAATTTCCTGTTTATTTTTTCAACCAATCTTATTTAAATCACTTATTTTAAGATTGATTTGATATTTATACTTTTCATTTACATATTTATTATCATAAGAAATATCAAATATTTTTTTATTATTAATATTTGAAACAAAATCTATTGAAAATAGTTTTGAATTATAATCCAATTCTCTATTATAAATAATTAAGTTATTGTATAGTGGATTTCAAACTATCCCATCATATCCATCTTGACTTTCTTCAACTAAAACTTTTGAGATATTATAATTTGTAATATTGGTATTAGTAATTTCAAAACCATTATCATTTATTTCAACTTTATCAGTTAACTTTTTTATTTTATAAAACTCTGAAAAATCAAAATTACTTTTTAATTTTGGTTTTGATTGTAAATAATCTGTTCTATTTAATCCCTCTGCGTACATTTCAAAAAAACTTTTCATTTTTGCACCTAAAATTTGTAAATCAAGCAAACCTCATAATGAGTAATTATTTTCAATTTTCATTATTGGATCTATTGTATTTTTTGCTCTTTGTTCGATATTAATTTTTATATCACTTCTTAAAATATCAAAGTAATGTCTTTTATATCTATTATTAAAATCATAATTTATTTGTCCATAAGCTAAATTAGCAATTGTTGTATCACATTGGTTTTTAAAATATTTATGTTGCGTTAAGTTTCTTCTATCAATTTTTATTGTCCCTACATTAGTGTGAGGTTTTAAACCCTCACCTGCTATATTATAACTTGCACTATAAGTCAAATTTATTTGATTTTGTTCTTCTACTAAATCTGAAGGTATATCTAATTTAATGAAATCGAAGTCTTCAAATTGGAATTTTCCATCTCTTTTGGCTAATATTGAATAACTTGGTATTTCTAAATAATCCTTCTTATCAACCTTTATTAGTTCCATGCCATTTTTTGTTTTAATATAAAACTTTATGGCACCTGATTTTAAAGTTATCTTAGCCTCATTTTTATTTGTTGTTGAAAAATAGTTTGAAAAATAATCATAGCCACCTTTATTTGATAAGCTAGGCCTTACAAAAACTCTATAATATTCTTTTTTATTAAAAATATATTTTTCATTGATAAAAATAGCATCTAAGTTTAGAGTATTTTTTTCAACATCACTTACAGTTATAAATTCTTTATTCTTTAACTCATTTGTAAATTTTATTTCATCCTTAATACTTATATCTAAAATAAGCTCACCCCTATTTTATTATCGGTATATAAACAAAAAAAATCTCTTTACATAATAAAGAGATTTAATTTCTTTGATGGGGCGTATAAAGGGAATTGAACCCTCGAGTGCCGGAACCACAATCC
The DNA here is from genome assembly GCF_000439455.1 of Spiroplasma diminutum CUAS-1. Classification (GTDB taxonomy): domain Bacteria; phylum Bacillota_I; class Bacilli_A; order Mycoplasmatales; family Mycoplasmataceae; genus Spiroplasma_A; species Spiroplasma_A diminutum. The sequence continues at coordinate 812,138 of NC_021833.1, forward strand.
GGTGCGTTAACCACTTCGCCATATACGCCATTAATTAATACCTATTTATTATACTAAAAAAATTATTTAATTAGTATAAAGTATAAAAAAAATACAACAAAATGTTGTATTTTAAGATACTGTTAAAATTTCTGGTTTTTCAAGAATTGATTTTACTTTTGCTAAGAACTTACCTGCTTCTGCTGCATCAATTATTCTTTGATCAATAGTTAAACTCATATTCATAATAGCTTTTATAGCAAGTTTTTCGTTATCAACAACAACAGGTTTTTTAACAACCTTCCCAACTCCAATAACAGCTGCATTTGGATAAAAAATTGTTGGTGTTGCTTGAATAGCACCAATATTTCCATAGTTTGCTATAGTTATAGTGCTTCCATCAGCTTCATAATTATAAAGTTCTCCTGAACGAAGTCTTGTTGTCATTTCTTTAATATCTATTGCAACTTCTTTTATTGATAATTTTTCAACAAATTTCAATACCGGTATTATTAAACCTTCACTTGTTTCAGTTGCTAAACCAATATTATGATATTTCTTTATAATAACTTCATTTGTTTCGGCATCATAACTTGAATTTAATTTTGGATATTCTTCAAGAGCAATTGAAATTGATTTTGCAATAAATGATATTGTTGTAAATTTTATATGATTTTGAGTTTGTTTTAACATATGTTTTAATTTTAAAATAGAACTCATATCAATTTCAGTTGATATTGTTAATGGAGGAATAAAATTTTGACTCAATATCATTGATTTAACAGCTGAACTTCTGTTTTTATTGATTTTTTCTCTTTCAACAACCTTATTTATATCATTTGATTCAAATTGTAAATAACCTTGTGAGTTATCTGGTTTATCTTTTTCAAAATTAACATCGTTTATATTTTCTTCTTCTCTTTCTCTTTTTTCAGAATTAATTCTCTCTTGTTTTTCTAATTCATATTTTTGTCTTAATTCTTTTTCTATTCTTTGAGAAATTTCATTTTCTAAACGTGCAAGTTCCTCTTCTTTTTTTTGCTTTTCTTTAAGTTCATTAGCAAAAACATTAATTTCCTCTTTGATGATTGCTTTTAGATCTCCTGCACTTACTTCTTTATTTGGTTCTCTTTTTGTATTCATACTTTGCATCATGTTTTGCATTAACATATATTGCATCATTTGACCAAAAGTATCAGTACCTGCATTAAAATTTGATTGTTGATTTAATTTAGAAGTAGCTGCATTAAGTTGATTTTGTTCTTTTAAAGTTTTTTGAAGTTCTTTAATTTGCTCTTTTAAAAAGTCCACTGTTTCATCTGCAACTTTTTTATCTGATGCTTTTACTAACTCTTCATCTTTTTTAATTATTTCAGTTTTAATTTCTTTTTGAACAATCTTAGGTGTTTTTGCTAAAATTGATTCTTGTTCAATTTCTTTTAATTCATCAGTACCAGCATTCAATCCTAATTCTTGAGTTTTTTCTATGTACTCTTCTTCATCTTTATAAGCTGTATATAGATTTGTTGCTCTAAGTCAGTTTTCAAATTCTTGTTTTCCTTTTGGTGTTTCATTATAAGCTTTAAAAAGCATTGCACCTGTAACTGGGTCTTGATAAGGTACTTCTCTTAAAAATTCTTTTGGAATTCCTGTTTCTTTAACTCTCTTACTAAACTCAAGATGTTCTTCTTTTAATCCTCGTTCAACTGCTTTTCTTCTTTCATTAATTACATTTCTTTCATCTCTACTTTTCATAATATCTCAACGTCTATTAGTATCATATAAATTAGAAAGTTTTGATTCAGCATATGTTTTATTTGACTTATGTTCAATTTCTTCAATTAATTCCTTAGGTCTTTTCTTTGGCATAACAATGCCTCCATGTGAATTTAAATCATTTGCATCAATTATTGTTGGTTCTGCATCTTCAACATATCCACCAAATGAAACACCAAAATCACCATCTTCACTGGCAGCTTGTCTCATAAATTTATCATCTGATTTTACTTCAAGATTCTTTTGTTTCATTTTTTCAACCTCTTGTTTATTTTGTATAAGATCAATTTTTGCTTTTTCTTTTTCACTGTCTAATACTGAATTTTCTTTGGTAGCTACAAGATCTTTTTCTAAAACATCTGGATCTCCACCAGACTTATTTAATTTTTCAATTCTTGCTTGAATTATATTTCTCATAATAAGTGGTCTACCCTTATCATCTAATTTAGACATTGCATTAATTTCTTGATCAACTTCTTTAATTTCCTTAAATTCATTTTCTTCAAGTAATTTTTCTTTTCTTGCTTGAACTAATTGTCTAAATTTACTTACTCCACTTGTATTATTGGTTGAAAATAAATTATTTCCTTCTAATGAACTCATATCTTCATTTGTAATTTTCAACAATTCTTCTTTGGTTAAATCACCCATTACTTTATTTTGAGGTGAATTTTCTGTTATTTTTCGAATATTAGCTCTCATTTGAGCAAATCTATCTTTTGGTTGTCCATTTGACTCACTCATAATTTTATCCCTCTCCTCAAGTTTTTTTAATTTTTCAGTAGAATCTACTATATCATCTTCTCCATTAGAAAATGGAGTTACAGCTTGATTATATCTATCATACATTACAGCTCCAGAAAATAAATCCGCATCTGTTTCAACTGATTTTAAATTTAATTCAACGTCTTTTTCAGAAAGGTATACATCTTCTTCTGGGATATGTTGTATATCTCCCTTTTTGAAATACCTATTTTTAAATTTTTGAATTTCTTTTTCTCCAATTGCAATATTTGCTAATATACTTCCATTTTTAATTGGGCTACCCAGTTGTATTGTCTTTGTAACAACACCATTATAATTTGATTTAATATTAACTTTTTTACCATTTTCTAATTCTATAAGAGCAAAGTCATCTCCAAAAGCAATTTCATCTCCTGAGAATAATCATTCTTTTAGAATTCCTTTAGTTTGTAAATTTCTAGCCCTCAAATGTACCATAACTTAATCGCCCTCCAGTTATATACCACCTATTATTATATAAAAAATAAAGGCAAATTCCTACCTTTATTAATCAACATATTTAGGTTTAAATATTAAAACACCTTTTTTTACCAATTTTTTATATCTTTCAGCTTCTCTTAAATTTTCTTTTACAAATGCTCGATCTTTATAATTAATTGAAAGTATAAATCTTTTTACTTGCTCTTTTGTACTTTTATAGACTGCTTTATCTTTTTTTATAGCTGCCTTTTTCAATTTTTGTTCTAATATTTGAGACTTAATATACTCATCCTTTTTTATTTTTCTTTGATTTCTTTCCAAAGAATTAATACTTTTTATAAAGACTTTGTATTTTGTTTTATTATGTAATCTATCTAATTTTAGAATATTTTTTGCTTTGCTTCTTTCTAACTTAACTTTCTTTTTACGATATGCATGTTCTTCGCTTGTAATAAGTTTTCCCTCAATATCATGTCATCTATAAAATTTACCATTATTTCAATTTAAATAAATAAATTGAAGTCCTATTACAAGTGTTGCAATTGATATGCAGGCAAATATAAATACAATTATCATAGCTCATTGTGGTAAAAAATTTTCACTTATTGAATTTCATTGACCATTAGATTCATATCTTAATTCGTATTTATGAATATTAAAAAATCAATATGGGTATCACATTTGTTGACTAAAATGCCTAGTTTGTTCTATTACTCCATTTTCTGCAGTTCATAATGTTTTTCAAATAGGATGTGTAAAATCATTACTATAAATATCAGAAAAAAAGTTCGGTGAGTAATATTGAAATCTAATTTCTCCCCTTACCATAGAGAATATTAAATAACCAGTTGGATAAGCACATGTAACTGGTAGTGAAAATTTTGAGTGTTTTCTGGGAGAATAATATTCATCTCCACAAGATAATAAAAAATAACCTATCATTATTGTTGGAATAAATATATGTAATATAATTGTTGAAACTCAACTTGATGGATAATAGGCGTTAATTTCATCTCCTGAAGCTAAAAGTCCAAATCAAAAAACAATCATTGTAACAGTAATATAAACTGTCATAGCAAGTTCTATACCAAAAGCTGGTTTAGCATTATAAATTCTTCTCATAAATAGTGCAACTATTAGATATAGAACTACTGCATAATTAGATTGTGTTGTAAAAAAAGCATAATAAATGTTAATTCTTTCAATTGTTGGAATACCTTCTAAGTTCTTCTTTGGAGCATAAACTTGTAATACAAAATCGAATGCAAGAAAGACAACTAAAGCAATTAAAACCATAACTTTTAAAGAAAATTCAAAATCTTTATTTAATTTCATTACTTCACCTTCTTCTCATTGTAAGAATTATATCTAATTAAAAAGAAAAAACCAAACCCGAGGTCTAGTTTTTAATAATTATAAAAATTTAAGTGTTTCATTACAGATCATTAATTCCTCATTAGTTCTTACTTTTAATATAGATATCTTTGATTCTTTTGAAGAAATATTTAAATAATCTGAATATTTTTCCTCATTTAATTGAGAGTCAATTACTAATCCTAATAAATTTGATTTTTGAGTAATTTTTTCTCTAATTAAAGCTGCATTTTCTCCAATTCCTGCTGTGAAAATAATTCCATCAATTTTATCATTAATCTGATTTGCAAATTTAACTATAAAATCTGCAACTATTTGTGTATAAAGTTCTACTGCTAATGAAGCTTTGTCATTTCCTTTTGTAGATTGTTCAATGACATCTCTCATATCACTACTAATTTCACTTATTCCTTGTAACCCAGATTGTTTATTTAATATATCTGTTATTTCAAATAAGTCTTTTCCAGTTTCTTTTGAAATATATTGAATTATTGAAGGGTCAATGTCTCCACTTCTTGTACCCATCATTAAACCAGCAAGTGGAGTTAATCCCATTGTTGTATTAAATGATTTTCCATTTTTAATTGCACAAACACTTGCACCATTTCCTAAATGACAAACAATAAGATTTAAATTCTCTTGTTTTTTATTAAAAATTTCTTGTGCTTTAAATGCAATATATTCATAACTAATACCATGGAAACCATATTTTCTTACTTGATATTTTGAATATCATTCATACGGAACAGTGTACATATAATTAACTTCTGGCATAGTTTGATGATATGAAGTATCAAAACACCCTACTAATTTAGCATTTGGTAAACTTTTTTCAAATGCATTTATTGAAGTTAAAGCTCCTGGATTATGCAATGGTGCTAATCTTATATTTTCTTCAATAGTTTTTTTAATTTCATCAGTTATTTCAACTGGTTTAACTACTTTATCTCCACCATGGACTATTCTGAAACCAATACCTTTAATATCTTCTGGTTTTTCAATTACTTTTAATTCTGTAAATTTATTTAGAATTAATTGAACAGCATCTAAATGGTCATTCATTTGATTATTAAACTCATGTTTTTCTCCTTCGATTTCAATTGTTAATCTTCCATCTACAGAAATTCTTTCTGCTAAACCTTCAACTTTTGAAATTGGATTTGAAGAATTTGATATATCAAATAATTTAAATTTTATTGAACTACTTCCGGCATTTACTACTAAAATCATTATTCATTTCCTCCATTAAACATTGATGTGTAAATTGTAATTATTGATGTTTGTTTAATATCTTCTAAAGTAGCTCCTCTTGATAGATCATTTACAGGCTTATTTAAACCAAGAATAAATGGTCCAGCTGCTTGAAAATTACCAAATCTTTGTGCTATTTTATAACCTATGTTTCCTGCATTTAAATCTGGAAATACATATACATCTGGATGCTCTTTTGTAATTATTGTATTTGGGTATTTTTTATCTCTTACACTTTTATCAAAAGCTGAATCAAATTGCATTTCTCCATCAAATAAAATGCCTTCAATTTGTTTTTCTTTTAATATTTGCACTGCTTCTTTTACTTTATCAACAGTTGGCCCCATACCTGATCCATTTGTTGAATAACTTAGCAAGCTAACTTGAACATCCTTTTCGTTTAATTGTTTTGCAAAATCTGCAGCCATTGACGCAATGTCTGCTAATTGTTGAGAGTTTGGATCTACATTCAATGCACAATCTGTAAATATATAGCTTTCAGTATCTTTAGACATTAAAAATACTGATGATGCTATTGAGTAGTTTGCACTAGTTTTAATAATTTGTAATGCTGGTCTTAATGTATCTGCTGTTGTATATTCCAAACCACAAATCATTGCGTCAGCTAAATTCATTTTCATCATCATTACACCAAAATAAGTTCTTTGATTAATTAATTTCATTGCAGTTGCTTGATCTGCTTTACCCTTTCTTACTTCTAGAAAGACTTTAATCATTTCACTTTGATCATATTCATCAATAATAATAGTTTTCACTTTTTCATTTAAGTTACTTGGAAGTTCACTTTTTGTATTAAATAATAAGACTGGTATTGCTAAATCATTTTCAACTAAGAAATTTGCGTTCTGTTGAATTTTTTCTTGAGTTCCTTCTGGAAATACAACTATTTGTTTCTTTTCAATTGATTTAATTTTATTTTCAATTTCTTTTATTGTTCACATACTTAATTCTCCTTATTTTTATATTTTTCAATTTCTTTTAATAATGATGAGGAAATTTTTCTATTTTCATTATCAGATAAAAATAATACTGTTTCTAAATCTTTAAATAAACTTTTATTTCCATCATTTAATTCAATTTCATATTCAAGTGTTTGAGCATCTCTAATTCCTCTAACAACATATTGTACATCTCTATTTTTTGCAAATTCTGCTGTTAACTGATTTTCATTGATTTCAATTTTTACATTTTTAATATCTTTTGTCATTAATTTTATTTTATCAACTCTACTCTTTAAATCTGGATTGCTATTTTTTGCAATATTTTTTGTAATAACAATAATTACTTCATCAAAGAGTTTTGAAGCTTTTAACAATATATTTAAATGTCCTTCATGAAATGGATCAAAGCTTCCTGGATAAATTGCTCTTTTCATATTAACCCTTTCTTAATATCAATATAATTTTATAATTAATTTAATGAAATTTTTTTCCTTTCTAATATTTTATGTAATAAAATTATTAAAATGAGGTAAAAAATGAAAACACTTTTAATTGATATTGGAAATACAACAGCAGATTTCAGAATTTGAGATAGTAAATTAAAAATACTTGAAAAAATAATAAGACCTGAAACAAAAGATATGGAATGAAGAAGAAGTAAAATACTAAGTAAATACTTTACAGAGAATAATATTGAGTTTGATCAAATTGCGTATGTATCTGTTGTTCCTGAATGAAATGATATATTAAGAGCATTTGCTATAAATATGAAAACAAATATTTTTAACCTAAGAAGTGATTTTAAAATAGATAAAGAACTATTTGAAATTGATGACATAAACAAATTAGGAGCTGATTTTATTTCAAATTTTTATGGAGCTTTAGCTAAATATGATATAAAAAGTGGAGTAGTTATTTCAATGGGTACAGCATCTACTTTGGCTATTGTGGAAAATTCAAAATTTAAAGGAGCTATTATTTGTCCAGGTTTAAAAAGTTCACTTAATTGTCTAATTTCAAGTGCAGTTCTTTTGCAAAATAATACTTATGAGAAATCAAATAAAACATATGGTAAAAACACTGTTGATGCAATAAATTTCGGAGCTTATAATGCTCATTATTTAATGCTTAGTTCGATAATAAGAGAATTAAAATTTGATTTCGCAATATTTACTGGTGGTAATTCTGTCTTCTTTAAAGAAGAAATTCAAAAAGATAATTTTATTTTTGACGAACAGTTAATTTTCGAAGGTTTAATTAGATTTATTAAATAAAATATGACACATTAACTGTGTCATATTTTATTTATTTAAAAAATTAAGTGTATCATTATATATTTCTTCTTTTGTTATATCAAAAAGAATTTCATGTCTTAAGTTTTCATATAATTTAATTGTTACATCTAAATGAACTTTTTTAAATTTCTTAAATGTTTTTTTAACTGATTTTCCAAAATTACCAACAGGATCATTATTTCCTGAAGCTAAAAGTATTGGCAAATCCTTTCTTATTTTTTTTATATTTGCTATTTTTTGTATATATAAAAGACCTTTAAATAAATCCTTAAATGCTGATGTTGTAAAAATTTGTCCACATAAAGGATCTTCTACAAACTTTCTAACATTTTCTTTATCAATTGAAAGTCATTCACATCCAGTTTCACCTTCTAGTTTAAATTTTTTATTAAAATTTTTATAACTCAAATTTCAAATAAATTGGTCAATATTCTTATGTCCATATTTTTTTTGTCTAAATTTAGCTGTTTTTACTCCAATTTTTAAAGATATAGTACTTTGTCACGCTGTTCCGCTTAATATCAATTTGTCAATTGTTTCAGAGTGATCAATTGCATAATTCCTTGCCAGAAAACTTCCCATTGAATGACCCAACATTATTACTTTTAAATTCTTGTAATTTTTATGTATATAATCATTGATTAGTTTTAAATCAGAGACAACTATTTTTCAACCATCATGTTTTGAAAAATAACCTAATTCATTTTTCTCTAGGTTTGCAGTTTTTCCATGTCCTCTATGGTCATTTGAAACAACAATTCATCCATTTTCATTTAAAAATTTTGCAAAATCTTCATATCTCTTTGAATGTTCACAACTACCATGAACTATTTGTAAAACACCTATTGGATTTTTTACTTTGTCTCAAATATATGTATAAATTTCTTTTCCATCATTTGCTTTTAAAATTATTTCATTCATAAAAATCCCCTATTCATAATATTAGTACAAAAATAAATAAAACTCTTTACAAAAAAGTAAAGAGTTTTATCATAATTATTTAATTGCTTCTTTTGCAATATTAAATACTTCTTTTAATTGTTCACATGATTTATTAAATAATTCTTGTTCTTCATTTGTAATATCTCATTGAATAATTCTTTCAATTCCATTTTTTCCAATTACACAAGGAACACTTGTGTAAATATCTGAGTTATTGTACTCACCTTTTAAGTGTGCACCAACTAATAGCATTTTATGCTCATCTCTTAAAATAGCTTTAACTATTGTTGCTAAACATACACCAATTCCATAATGAGTTGCTCTTTTTTTCTCAATAATTTTATATGCTAAGTGAGTTGCTTCTTCTTTTACTTCATCAAGATCTGATTGAGTAATTAATCCTTCATTTAGATATTCTGCAACAGTTTTACCTAAAACTGTTCCTCTACTTCATGCAGCAACTGATGAATCTCCATGTTCTCCTAATAAGTAAGTTTCAACTGTATTTGGTGCAACATTTAATTTTGCAGCCAATAGTCTTCTTAATCTTGCTGAGTCCAAAGTTGTTCCTGATGAAATAACTTTTGAACTTTCAAATCCTGTAACATTTTGATAAACATAAGTTAAAACGTCAACTGGATTTGAAGCAATAACTGTAATTCCATCAAATCCTGAATTTTTAATTTGAGTTGCAATTTCCTTCATAATTTTTGCATTATCTGCAACCATTTCCAATCTTGTTTCTCCTGGTTTTTGAGGTCTTCCAGCTGTAATTACAACAATGTCAGCATCTTTACAATCTGAATATTCTCCTGCTTTAATTGAGTTAAATGAATTTGTTAGAACTGCTTGTGCATCTGCAATATCCATTTGGTTTCCTTCTGCAGCATCTTTAAAAACGTCAATTAAAACGTAATCTTGTGCTATTCCTTGATTAACAGCTGAATATACAAAACTTGTTCCTACAGCTCCACAACCAACTAATACTATTTTTTTGTTATTTTTCATAATTTATATCGCTCCTACACTTATATATTAATACTTATAAAAAATGATATCTACAAAATGAGCATGTTTCTTTAAAAATGAAAAAAATTTTTATGTTTTAAAATAAAAAAATACCCGTAATAACGGGTAAACATATGTACATATGATATTGTAAATTAACGTTTTGAGAATTGTGGTGCTCTACGTGCTCCATAAAGCCCGTATTTTTTACGTTCTTTAACACGAGCATCACGTGTTAATAAACCATGTCCTCTTAATTCTGGTTTGTAATCTTTACTTGCTTCTAATAAAGCTCTTGCTATTCCTAAACGAGCTGCTCCAGCTTGTCCAGTGAATCCTCCACCTTTAACAGTAATTCTAATTGAAAAGTCTGATTTTGTACCTGTAGCTTCTAAAGGTTGTTCCATATCTTGAACTAAAGTTGCATATGGGAAAAACTCTAAAGCTGGTTTTCCATTAACAATAATTTCACCTTGTCCAGGAGTTAACATAACTTGAGCAACTGAAGATTTTCTTCTTCCAGTTCCTCTATACATAACAACTTCTTTTTTTGCTGCCATTATTTGTTATCTCCTTTATTTGATTTAATTATCATCACCTCTGGATTTTGTGCTTGATGTGGATGTTCACTACCTGCATAAACGTGTAATGCACGGTATTGATTTCCCCCTTGAACATTTTTAGGTAACATTAATCTTACTGCTCTTTCAATAATTCTTTCAGGGAATAATTTACGTTGTGTTGCAACGTTTCTTGATTTTAATCCCCCTGGGTGCATTGAATGGTGGTAGTAGTTTTTATCACTTTCTTTTTTTCCTGATAATACTACTTTTTCAGCATTAATTACGATTACGTGATCTCCATTATTAATATGAGGTGTAAATGTTGGTTTATTTTTTCCTCTTAGAACCATAGCAATTTGAGTAGATAATCTACCTAAAGTTGCTCCAGTTGCGTCAACTACGTATCATTTTTTAGCAATGTCTGCTGTTTTAATTAATGTAGTTTGTTTCATGTGCTTTTTCTCCTTACCTTCCGGGGCTCATGAGTAAGCAAATATATTATACATTATTTCTTAATTTAGATAAATAAATTAAAATTAAAATATAAAAAACTCAACAAAATATTTTCAAATTGTTGAGTTTTAATCTTTTTAATTAAAATAATATATAAAAATAGCTTAACCAAAGTAACTGAATGTTACTTCAATTCCTTCTTCATCTTTTAAATAATGGGCATAATTATCGTATTCCCCATTTTGTTCTTCTGGAGTTTCAGGTAGTAGCATACCTTCTTTAAACTCTTTAACTTCAAATTTCATTTTATATTTATTTGCAACTCCAGATACTGGTATTGCTTCAAATTTTCCATCACCATATAGGTCAAGATCATTTACAAATAATGGTCAAAATGTTGGACTAGTTACATTTTCCATAATAAAGTGCATTAATATGGTAAATTTATCTATTCCATCAACTTTTCCAAATTCTGTTTTTACTTCATTTTCAGTTGATTTTTCAACCATTTCTGCAATTGTCATTGGAAATTGTAAATCACCTTGATTGAAAGGTTCAATTTTATAACTTAAATCTAAAGAACCATAATAATTTGTTGGTCTAATTTCTGGAATTTGATCATCAATATTAATAAGTGCACCAGAATTATCTTCTTTATATGTAAATTTTGTTGAATCTGTTAATTCATCCCCAACTCTTGATAATTCATTTAACATATCCAAATTATAAAACATCAAAGCCATCATTATTGTTCTCGGTCTTTGGTCAATTACAGTTCCGATATTTGTTACTCTAAATACATCTTGTAAATGTAATGAATTAGTAATCTTAATTGTAGCTGTAATATTATCTGTTTCATTATCATTATTTTTTACAACAAATTTATAAGTAGCATTTCTATATAAGTCATCTGTCATTTTTATTGACGATCCATTTTTTTCAACTGAAAAAGTAGTATTATTATAACCACCTTTAATTAAACTTTCTTCAATTTGGCTAATTAAATCATCTGTATAATATATTTTTTCAATATCAATACTGTCAATATTGGCATTTTCAAAACCAGTTTTAACAATAGGCATTATTGGATCTGGTCTATATAAGTCTTTTCAAGAATTATCTACACAAGACACCACGCTAAGAGTCAATGCTGGAATAAAAGTAATTGAAGAAAATACTATTATTAATTTTTTATATAATCTATTCATTTTTTAACCTCCTTGAACTGCAAGAAGCATACTTACTTTCTTTAGAGAAAATCAACTTAATGCATTACTAATTGTATATAACAATCATGTTCCCAAAACACCAGGAACTATATATCATATTTGGAAAGTCAACGGTAATACCATTGAATTTGTAAATAAATGTACACCCATCACAACTATTGCTCAACCAACTGCAAATCCAATAAGTGAACTGATAATTGCAACAGGAATATATATTCCAATAAATAATTTACTAATATAAGTTTCTTTATAACCAAGTATTTTCATAACTGCAATAATTTTTGCATTTTCTGAAATCACCAAGTTAATTGTAAGAAGAATTATAATTGCACTTAAGAAAATTGAAACAAATACAACAAAGAAAATTATAATATCGACTGTGCTATTAATTCTATTTATTACTTTCAATGCTTCATCAATTTTCATTGCTTCATTTATTGAACTATTTGAATATCCTGTATATGAGGTAGTATTATCGCTTCCACCATTTAATCCAATCATTGAATAATCTCCAAATTTTTGGTTTGAAGAGACCCCTTTTGATATATCAGTAAAGCTATCATCAAAAGATGTTTTGTAGTTAAACAGTGGATATTGTGATTCAAATAATTTTAAGTAAATTTCATTTTCACTTTGATTTGTAAACTCTTTAAATTTCAGAAAGGCCTCCTTATTTGAAGGATTATTATTTTCTAATTCATTTATAAAGTTTTTTAATTTTAAAATATCACTATTAGGTTCTTCTGGATTAGACCATTCTTTCATGAATAATCTAAATAGTAACTCCTCAGTTTCACTATATTTTGAAACTTCTTTTGCAGTATCGTTATGAATTCAAGCTTTGTTATCTCCATATTGATCAACAACTCCTACTACAGTATATTCAAAATCATTTTCAATATTTTTTGTAGAAATAGTCCCATTTGATACTGCTTGTGACATTTTTGTAGCTCCAACTAAACTAGGACTTGCTAGATTTATTTTTGATTTATAAACCCTACTATCATTATCTTCATTTGATTCAAATTTTGAATTTTTTCACCCTTTATTATCTTCACCCATCATTGTTGAAGAATAGAAATTTCTTCCTGAAGTATACTCATCTTCTGTGTTAGTAGCATCAAGTGATGAAGTATCTCAAGAATCAATTTCCAATTCATTTTGTTCGTATGCTAAAGAATTTAATATATGACTTATATTTATTTTATCTCCAGTTTTTAACTTAAGTCTTTTGGCAAGTGACTGATTTATTAAAATTGAATTTTTACTTTCGAATAATTTATTTTTTAAGTCATTTTCTTTAGTATCGTTTAATATTTGAGTTTTATTATCTTTTTTTATTCCATAAATTTTCATACTTTGATCTTGGGAATATCCATTTAAAAATATTCCTAAATCTTCTTTTTGTTCATTATATGGAATTAAACCAAATGTAACATTAAAGTTACCATCTTCTTTTTTGAATTCTTGTTGAATTGTTTTTTGAATTAAAGCCGGAGATTGATTATAAATTCCCTGTAAGAATGCTTGTTGTAAGTTATTATAGAATAAAGCAATTATTCAGTTATATATTGTTACTATTGTTGTAACTCTTTTTTCCATTCATGTATCTTTATCAATATATTCATATAATGATAATTCAAAAGGTTCATCATTTTTAATTTGACCAGTATTTTGTAAAGAAATTATTGGTCTAGTTAAATTCGAATCTTGAAAGTAATCTTTAAAATCTTTTTCACTGATCATTGGAGAGCCATCTTTAATTGGGCCTCCGTCAAGTTTAAGAGTTATATCTTTTCCAACAAATCTAAAATAGTCTTTTCTTGGATTTGAATCACTTTTTACAGGAATATTTTCAATTCCCAAAGCATTTTTATATTTTAAATAAAATTGTCTAATTTTTTCAAGGTCTTCAATATTTTCTTTTGATTTACTATCACTTACTAAAATATCTAAAAGAGAGTTTTTATTTCAATATTTATCAATTCCATAATTTTTTAAATCTGGTCAAAGATTCAACATAACAGTTTTATAAAGTTGTTCTTTTTGATTTTCCATATTTCCTAAATCAATAGTTAATTTATCATTTTTTAAATAATCCAAATCAAGCGATTTATATGTCATATCATTTAATGAACCAACATCAGTTGAAGGATTATAAATTTTTTGGGATATATCATTTTTTAAGTACATATCTCAAATATTTTTTGATAAACTGACATCTGCATTATTTGAAGTACTATAAGGATTATAAGTTTTATAAAAACTAGTTGGTGAATTATATATTGGTGATTGATACTCAATTAAATTATCATAACCATCTTTTATATAAGTTTTATTTTTATTCTCAGTTAGAATATTAGGCATACTTGTTCCAATTGTAATTAAAGTTGATGAAATTAACATAACAGAAAATACTGAGACAAGTTTCATGACAGAACCTGATAATATAGCTCCTTTAAATCTACTATTAAATCCTTTACCTCTTGTAAGAATTTTTTTAATTGTAAGTTTAAATTTATTTGTAGAACTTCTACTTTCAAAGTTAATCATTTGTAATGGAGTATACTTTCCAAACATGTAGAAGTAAGTTATTAATGTAATAATTTCTAAAAATATAAACATTCCAAAAATTACTACAAGAACAGATTCTCATGATAATTCAAATGTTAACATTTGAATTGAAAAGAAATTATTGACAATTGAAATTACAAACTCTTGCATACCCATTCCCAATATGTACCCAAGTAGTCCTCCTGTAATTGAAATAAATAATGGATATAATCCATTTGATCAGATTAATGACGACTTTTTATAACCCAGAGAAAGTAACACCCCTGATTGACCAAACGTTTTTTTAATCTGATTATTTAACATTATAATTAACATCACAATTCCAATTGATAAGGTTACTAACATTACAATAAAACTAAAGGCTTTATATGAACTAATTGTCATATTTAGCATTGAGGTTCTAGAGGAAAATTTATATTTTTGACTTCCCCTTTGAATTGCAATTGGAATACTTTTATTTAAAGTATTCTCATATCCAGCATAAAGCTCAATTTCTTTTGCCTTATCCAAATTAGTTAAATATTCATTTACAATATTTGTTGAAGTTCTAATATCTTTTGAATTTTTAAATTTTCCAACAAAAGTTATTTCTTTATCTAAATCAGAAGCAGCTGAAATAATTTCTTCATTTTTAATTTCACTATCTGTGTATCACATTTTTTGTGTTTTTCAATCAACATCATTTAATCTTAATTCATTATTTGAAAAAACACTTTGATAATAGACATTTTTTAAACCCAGATTGGAAGGATCAATATATATTAATCCCTCTTCCTTAGTATTTGGTAAAGGCTTTGTTTCATCAATAATTGGAGTTGAAAAGTCTGCAGTTGATCCAAAACCTACTACTTGAAATCAATTTTGATTTGCATATTCTGTATTTTTAATTCAAGAATTTATATCAATTTTTTCATAAAGTGAAAAATCAACTTTTTTTATTTCACTATCTTTAACTTTAACAGTTGTTCCATATTCATCATCTTGTAATCTAATTATGTCATTTATTTTTATGTCATTAGCATTTGCGAATTGTTCATTAACATATACTCATTTTTTTGTAGTTACATTAATTGATTGAGTATATTTTTTTCATAAGTCTAAACTCATTCCCTGACCAACAACAAGTCTGTCAACCTTTTGATCTGGGTTTAGTGCAAATACCTTTAAAGTTTTATTTGTTGATAAAGTAGTTGTTCTTGATTCAACTCTATCAAATTCAAATTCAAAATCTGTATTTTTAAATTTATTTTGTAAATAAGTTATTAGTAAATTATCTCTAACATCAGAATTAGAAATATTTTTACCAAATAAATCTTTTTCAAAGTCATTTATATATGAGGACTTTGAAAGATCAATTATAAAATCATGGATATTACTATTTTTTTCGGAAATAAAATTCTCATACGATTTTTGAATTCTGCTTGTTGAAGAATATGATAGCGTAAAAACAAATGATGTTAGAAACACTAGAATAATTATTGTAATTAATTGAATTTTATTTCTTATTAAATTTTTAAATGCATTTTTAAAAAATGGCTTTTGATTTTTCATTTATTATTTATTTGCTGCTAATACTTTTACAGTAAAACTTCTATATAATTTTCCATTGACTTTAATTGATATTATTGGTTGTGATGCAAATAAACCAGGCACCTTTAATCCCTTTATGGAAATTATATAATCACCAATTTCATTTTTTTCAAAATTATTTATTGTTAATAATTTGTTATTAGATGAATTTACTTCTAAAACTATTTCAGAATTTGTTTCAATATTTCCAAAATTAATTGATTTTTCTTCATTCACGTGAATTTCCATATTTTCAATATAATTAGTACCAGTTACATCTAAAATTGCGTGACCCTGATAGAAATTTCCACCCATTGCAGCAATTGTATCAAAATATCCCATTCCTGTTGTATATTTATCATCCAGTTTTTTTGAATCTTCATATTTTTCAAGATTTCCACCACCTGAAGCTCCCGCAAGACCCCCTGGATTATTAATATAACCTATAAATGCAGCTCCATCATGTCCATATAATAAATCTGATCCTGGCAATACATCTAATTTGACATATACATCATTTCCAATTTCATCCTTTGTATTAAATATTAAATTTGTAAATTCAATGAAATGTGTTAAGCTTATTTTATTTTTAAATTCCTCTGACAATTGATTATAAATGTAAGTTTTTGCTTCTTTTTGTGCGAATTTTGCTTTATTTTCTAAATCATCAAAATTTACATTTAAACGTTTTGTTTCTGGTAGAGCTTCAAATAATGTAATTCTATCTTCTTCTACAAATTTATATGTAAATTCAACATTAATATTTTCTTTAAAAATTCCTTTTAAAGTTGGCATATTTGTTATTTGAAATGTTGTTGCAGTTGTAACAGCATTTTTCATTATTTCTTTACCTGCTGCACCTAAATTTTGGATAAAATTTGCCTTAACATATTCAAGTTGAGTATTTTTCGCTCCGACTTGCTCGAAAACTATCGCCCCTAAACTTATCGCATCACTTGAATTTAAAACCTCATCAAGTTTATTATAAGCTCCCTTAAATAATCTTATTTCACCTAAGTTTTTATTTGCAAAATAATCATTAGGATCAATATTTTGATTTAAAGTTAGAGATACTTCTCCTTTAACAACTGTTGAACCTTCTTTAGCTCTTAAATTAACAAGTGCTCCAATACCATTATTTCCATCAGATTCTCTTTCAATTATTAATTCATCTGCTGAAATATTTATCCCATTCATAGTATTGAAACCATTTATAATTGCTTCATTTGTAATTTCAAAACCTTTTGAACCTACGGCAATTGTTGGATCAATAGTTCCATTTGTCATATTTCCAGCTGCTATATTAACAACTAAGTCTTCTTGCTCTAAATCAAATAAAGCAGTTTCAATTTTTATTGATACTACCGTAGTTTGATTTCCATCTTTTGAAATCAAACTTAATTTAAGATTATCTATGTTCTTTTCAAAAGTTTCAACAACAATTTCCTTATTTGCAGTATCTATTCTAGCTGTTGCATATCCATCATTATCAAAGTTTAAAGTATCAGGTCTTTTTTCTTCTGAAATATTATCCCAATTTGTTATTTTAATTCTATCGATTGAAGATGTTTTAGTAACTAAAGAAGTCTTTTCTAATTTAAATTCTTCTTCAACCTGTAATTCTTTTACATTTATAGTTATTGTTTCTTTATGAATTTTTGATTCTACTGTAACAGTTACAATACCAGCCTTTTTAAATGGAGTTACAACTAATTCATCTGCTGTTGCTGATTTTGTAACTTGCACAATACCTTCTTCACTATAAGTAAATTTTGTTGGTTTCGAATTATCATTAAGTATACTTCAGTTTTTAATTTTAATTCTTCCAATTTCATTTGTAAAAAATTCAATTGAGTTTTTTTCTAATTCAAATTTTGCATCTGGTAGAGTTTCTCCACCACTTCCATCACCTGGATTAGGATCTCCACATGCTACAACAGAAATTGATGATGATGCCACCATTGTTGTTGCAGCTAACAATGTTAATAATTTTTTCATATTTTCATTTCTCCTTGTTTAATATATATTTAATTTTTGTATTATAAAAATTACTCATAAGCTTTTTAACTTAATTTGAGTATTATAAAATAATCTAATCCAATAGATTTGTGAATAAATTATTTTTTAAATTTAATATATTAAACTAATGGTGGAGTTGTTGCCTTCTTAGTTTCGTTCAGAAATAATGATAAATTTTCATTAAAAATAATATCATTTTCTTCATTTGTAGATGTTAAAAATATTTTAATTTCTTCTTTTAATTCAAAAGTATAGTTACTTTGATCAAAATTTAAAACATTTAAAAATATTGATTGAAAATAAATTGATTCAATCATAAAATTAAATTCCTTTTCATATGTTGTAATTCATCTTCTTTTTACAACAAAATTATAAACTGTATACATAATAATTAAAGTAATTACAAAAATAACACTTGATGATGCAAACACTAAAACTGATATTGCAAATTCAAAACTATGATCTTTTCTTATAAAAAAGTCAACTAAATATATAATTACAAATGGTAAAGTAATTATTGCAAGTTTTGCAATAATTACTAAATTATCTTTTTTTAATAATCATTTTATATTATTTTTATTTTGAATATTTATATCAACATAATACATGAATTTAGAAAATTGTATAATGATAACTAATAATAATATAAACATAAAAATTGTATTAATAAATACGTTAGAGTATTTGAAAATGATATTTGACTTTTCAGTTACAAATAAATTATATTCAGAAATTGTTGATAAATAAAAATGCAGTACTAAAGATAGAATAAATACATATTTAATTATTTTTTTACTTAAAATTTTAATACGTAGCATTTCATTCATCTCCTATTGTTTTCTATTTTAGCAAGTTCAAAATATAATTGCAAGTTTTCCATTTTATTTACAAATAAAAAAACTTACTTATAATTTTATAAGTAAGTTTTTAAAATTTTATATATTAATCTTTGTCTTTTAAAGCTTCCAATGGATTAATTTTTTGTATATTACTTCATCCAATTGCAAATGTTGCAATATAAATTGCTGCAATAATACCAAATACTCCAAAAGGTATTCAGATACTGAAACTTACTGGTAGTACTCATGCTGTATTCATAGCTAAGAAATCAGCAATAAATACAAATATGTATCAACCTATTATAAATCCAATAACATACATTATAAGTATTGGAGCAATATACATTCCCAATATTTGTCTTACAACATAGGGATTTGAATAACCTAATGTCTTCATTGTTGCAATAAATTGTTTGTTCTCATAAATAATTAAACTTGTTGTTAAAAGAATAATAGTTGCAGAAACGATAACTGCAATTGTTATAAACATTATCATTATCATATTAACTAAATCAGTTACTTGTCCCAATATTTGTCTGGTTTGTTCTTTTGGCAACATTGTTGAAAGCGTTCCAACACCATAACCTTCATTAAAATTATTTGGATCTATAACCATACATTTATTATTTTCCTCATAAAAACTATTTTCATTATCTTCGCAATCTTCTTCAATCATTGTGTAATTACCATTTAGACCAATTGAACTAAAATCTGCAAATTTATGAGATACAGAAAAACCTTTACTTAAATCAAGAATTTCTTTTTCAGGACTATATTTATAATTAAATATAGGAAATAGATTTTCATATAATTGATTCATATTTCTTCATGCAGAGTTTTCATCAGAATTATTAACTTTATCAATAAAATCACTATAGTTTTTTGTACCGTCTATAACTTCTTTTATAAAGCCTTTTAATTCTTCATCTTTAAATCCATCAAAAGTATATAAAGGATTCCCCTCAGGATATTCTCTTGCAAATCAATTTTTGAAATTTAGTTCTTTGACTTGATTATACTCTAATATATTATTTGCGTCGTTATTTGAAATTCATCCTTGTGGTTGTCCATAACCATTTTGAATTCCAACAATTTCAAACTCTTTATCTAAAATATTATCATTTGCTATTGAAATTTCTCCATTTTTATAACTTGTATATATATCAATGGGCTCTGTTGCTTGATTAGCATATTTGGCAGCAATATTTATTCCACCAATTGTTGAAGACCCAACTCCTCCTCTTGAAGCTTTTCAATCCGAATTATCAGAATATAGTCCACTGTTTGTATAATAACCATATGTCGATTGTGTTCTCATTTCATCATCAAAATTAATTGAATTTCTTCCACTTGAGGTAATATTATGACCATATTTTATACCATTAGTATCATCAAGTATATTAATGTTCTTATTATCTTTATTTTGTAGCATTTCTCTTAAAATATCTAATTTTATTGTTTCGCCAACACCTTTATTCATTTTTTTATACATACTTTGATTTATTATTATTGGTGTATTCTTTTGATCATTTTTTTTAAAAAGCAATTCTTTAATATTATTATTATTCTTATCATATAAACTTACAAGATTTGAATCTTGATTTATT
This sequence comes from Spiroplasma diminutum CUAS-1, assembly GCF_000439455.1. Classification (GTDB taxonomy): domain Bacteria; phylum Bacillota_I; class Bacilli_A; order Mycoplasmatales; family Mycoplasmataceae; genus Spiroplasma_A; species Spiroplasma_A diminutum. The sequence continues at coordinate 832,802 of NC_021833.1, forward strand.
CCATATATTTTTGCAGATTCAGATTTGTTTTTCAGAGTTTTAAATGTAGAATTTAACATCGTACCAATTTCATCTTGTGAGTTGTCATATGGGACTAAATTAAATGTAATATTATAATTTGTTTCATTTTCAATAGCTTGTTTCATATACTCTTGAACAAAATATGGTGACCTTGTATAAGTAGTTTGAAGTATTGCAGTACCCAATCTACCATCTAATACAGATCCAAATCAAAGAGTTAAAGCCGTGTTTAGATTTTTTAATTGAACTTCATTAAACTCTTTTAAGTTATTTTGTGATATATCCAGTGGATCAATTCAATTATCATTATTTTTTCATAAAAATGATGCAGTTAAATCTGAGTTTGCTAGTTGCATAATTTCCGTTGCATCTTTTATATCTGAATGTCAGTATTCAGATACACTATTTTTATTAGCTTTAAATATAGAATTCATTTTCTTTTTAGTATTTGTAATATTTAATGTGCCATCATTATTTAAAACTGAAGAATTGTAAGATAGTTTTAAACCATTAATATATTTACTATAAATTCTTAACATTAAAGTTGAATACTGTATCAAATTTTCGCTAATTTCCTTATTAACTAAATTTTTTAAATCTTGATTAATTAATTGCCTATAATCTGGTCATTGCCCTTGTAGTTGTTCTAATGCAGTTGATCCAGCGATTCCACCAATTATACCTGTTGGTATTTCAGCTCTGTCTAAATTTTGAAGTAATTTTGTTGACATATTTTTTCAATTTAAATATGAAAATTCTGTTCAGAAAAACACATTCTTTTCTGCAATATCATAAGTATAGTAATATGGGCTAATTAATCCATTTTTAAGTTCTTCAATAACTTGCTCTCAATTAATTTTGTCCTTTGCTTTATTTGATTGGGCATTTTCTAATAATGGATATGCTGTCCAACCTTTTGCTCAACCTTCTGAATTAATTGAATTATTTCCTGTTGTATCATTTCCAGATCCTGAATCTCTTATTAATAAATTAGAAGAGTTATTATATTGACCTCATCCTTGACTTTCACTATCAAAATTTGGATTATAAGTTTTATAAAATGATCATGGATTATTTGCTATTGGTTGAGTATACTCAACCATGTTTTCATAATTCATTCCATTAAAAGTTGCTGTCATGTTATCTTTCATAACTTTTGGTGCAATTACTGTTGTTGAAATCATTGTTGCACTAAGAAGCATTGTTGCACTAACCCCAGCTAATTTCCCTAATGAAGTAGTCAACAAAGCAGCTCTTAATCTTGGACTAAATGATCTTTTTGAAGATAATGATTTTATATATATTGAAAATTTATTAATTATTTTATCATCTCCACCTTTTAACAACGTTAAAGCTGGAAGTCTAATAGTTCAATATCCTATAATAAATGCAAGTGCAGTTAAAGCAATTCAAACTGCAAATATACTTAAAGCAAATGCAATTATATTAAATTTAAATCCATAAAATCCAATATTGAAATAATTAGAAAATACATTCACAATAACTGTTTCTATAAAAATTGATATTATTCAACCTAATAATGAACCTAGTATTGAAACTATTAAAGGGATTGCTATAAAGTTATTTACAACTTCACGTTTTTTATATCCTAAAGACTTTAAACATCCAATTTGTCTACTTTGTAATTCAACTTGTTTTTTTGTAGTTAAAATTGTTGTAAACCCAGCAATTAAAATTATTACTACTATTAAAGCTGTGGCCATTGTATTGTAACCAATCATTATTGTATTGAAAGTACTTACTCTTGCTGAAAATTTATATAGAGGGTCATTTAATGCATAAAAATAATTAACTTCTCTTTTAACATTAATAAACTTTTTATATTCTTGATTTAAATTAGTTATTACTTGAGAATTTGTTTGATTTTTGCTTTTAATAGAAAAATAAGCTTCTCTGTCCGTTTCAGAAGAAACTACCACTTTTGCACTTTGAACAGCATATGTTGAAATAGTTCTTTTATAGAATTCATCTTGAGAATTCTTATTTCTAAAATTATATTCTGTTGATTTATAACCCATTCAACTTGGGTCCATATACATTAAAACCTCATTTTTAATATTTGGCATAACTGTGGTTTGATCAATTAAAGGAGTTGTGAAATCTACTGAACTACCAATTCCTACTACCTCAAATCAAACTAAATTTTCATATTTAGCATCATTTAAAATTTCTTTTGCACTCTTATTTTTTATTGAATTATTAAGATCAGTAATTTCTTGTGAATTTCCTTTTGTATTTTTCACAAGTAAATCTTCACCATATTTATCAGAATTTATTCTGACAATATCTCCAATTTGAATATTGTTTTCCTTTGCAAACGAATCCCCAATCACAACTTCTTTTTCTGATCCATTAAAGACTCTTCCTTTTGAAATTACCAGTTTATCAACACCATTTTTTTCATTATGATTTATTTTTGATATTGCTTTTAATTTAATATTTCCATTTTTACCCTTTAGACCTGAAATTAATCTGGCCTCAGTAAATGAAACATCCAAATCATTTTTTAAAGCAATTTGATTCATTATATATTGTTGATAAAATAATTTTTCATCAATTAAATCTTTATCTAAATTAAAATATGATAAATCATCTCATTTATTATCAGGATCTGCGTCTTTTTTTATTTCATTATTTAAATCAACATCTAAAACTATATCTCTAATATTTGAAGTAATACTTAAATTTTTATAAGCATCTGCTACTCTTGTTGAAGTTGCAGCCAAAACAGCAACAACTAGTGAAACAAGCATAACTAAAAGTGATAATCCAATAATTTGTGATTTATTCTTACCAGCGGACTTAAAAGCATTCTTTAGTAAAAGTCTAATTCCTTTCATATTAAATTTTCCTCCTATTGATTAATACATTTATATTTCTCAAGTTATTTTTACTAATTAATAATATCATTTTTTAATTTAAAAACAAAATTGCTAAAATGTTAAAAAAAAAAAAAAAATGCATTTAAAATGCACTTTCTAAGTCAACTAATTGTAAATGAAATTTATTATATACCTTTTCCTTCTTACTAAATTAAAGCATATTCAAAAAAGATAAACTAATAAAAGACTATTTACTATTTATTTTTTGGTGTATATAAGTTCATTAGTCAACTTACATTTATGATACACCAAAATACTTTAATAATTTATCTTTTTTAAAATTAATCCCTCAGGATTTGCTATGAAAGGTAATTTGCCTTCTTTTTGTTTCAAAACAGCTTTAATCTGTTCTAAACTAATTTTATTTGAACTATATGCAATACAAGCTCCAACTATCATTCTAATTTGATATCTTATAAAACCTTTAGCTTTAAAAGTTATTATAAAAATATTATTATCTAAAGTAGTTTCAATATAATCAATATTTCGTTTAGTTTCAATAAGTTCTTTCTCATCTTCTTTTAGACCTGAAAAATTATAAAAATCATGCTCTCCTATAAATAAATTTAAAGATTCTTTTAATTTATTTATATCCAATTTTTGTTTTGGATAAAATAAAAATCTATTTTCAAAAACATTATCTTCACCTAAATTTATTTTATATTCATAAGTCTTTTGTTTACAATTTCTTACTCTAAAACTTTGTTCAATTTCTTGCATTTCAATTACTTTAATTCCCAAAGGTAAACTTCTATTTAGTGCATTTAAAAAACCAATTTTATTTGGTTTAAAATTAAGTTCAACCCATGCTTTTTGATCTTCTGCATGTACTCCAGAATCTGTTTTTGATGCTCCAACTATTCTAAAACTAGAGTTGCGAGCAACTCTAAATATAGATTTTTCTAATTCACCTTGAATGGTTTTTTGACCTTTTTGTTTTGCTCAACCACAAAAGTCAGTTCCATCATATTGAATTGTAAATAAATAATAATACATAACTATTTAGAGAATAGAATTGCATCTATTCTAGGAATTTGAACTAAATTTTGGAAAGAATCAATATTTATATAACAAATTAAAGTAGTAAATACACCCATTCCAATAATGAAAATTATTATGTCTATAAATCTGAATTTAACTTGTCTATATCTTGTTCTTTTTGCATGAGGATCATATCCTCTTGAGTCCATTGCATATGCTAAATCCTCTGCTTTTTGAAATGCAGAAACTAATAAAGGAATTATCAATGAAGTCATCGATTTGGCTTTATCAACAAGTTTACCATTTTTAAAATCAATTCCCCTTGAAGATTGAGCTTTCATAATTCTTCCTGCTTCATCAATTAAAGTTGGAATCATTCTTAAAGCAATTGATATTATTGTTGAAAAAATATAAACAGGAATACCTATTAATTTTAAAGGTCATAATAAATCTTCAATAGCTAAAGTCAATTCTAAAGGTTGAGTTGTTCCAGTTAAAATTGTAGTTAAGGTGATCATTAAGAAGATTCTTATAGTCATATATAAAGCTGAATAAAAAGCTTTTTCTGAAAAGTAAAATGCTTTTCACTTATAAACATAACCATACTTTTCATCAAGATGTAAACCTGATGATAAATCAGTTAATCCTTGATTCAACATTAATACATTTATAAAAATTAAAACAATAAATATAAATATTATTGGGAAAAATAATTTAAGTAACATTTTAAAACTTAATTTACTTATTGCATACATTAAAAATATTAATGTCCCTGCTAAAACAAAACCAGTATAACCTATAGGGAAAAATACAACAACAATTAATGCAATGATCATAAATAATTTTAATCTTGGATCCATTCTATGAATCATTGAATTATAAGGCATATATCTACCAAATACCATTCTCATTATTAGATTTCTCCTCTTCTATTTTCTTTTAGATTTAATTGCTTTTGCAAGTTCTTCTACTGTTCTAAATTCAATATTTGTAACATCTAAACCCGCATCTTTTAATCTATGTGCTAACTTATATAATTTTGGTGGTTCAATTTCAATTTTTTCTAATAATTGTTCATTTGAGAATATTTCAAATGGGCTTCCTTTAGAAATAACTTTTCCCTTATGCATAACAATTACTTCATCTGCAATTTGTAATACATGATCCATATTATGAGTTACAATGATAATTCTCTTATTTTTTTCCTTATTTAATTTATAGAATAAGTTCATAAAGTCTTCTTCACCTTGGGGATCTAATCCCCCAGTTGGTTCATCAAGTACTAAAGTATTTCCATCCATTGCAATAATTCCAGCAATAGCTACACGACGTTTTTGTCCACCACTTAAATCAAATGGACTTCTTTTTGCATAATCTTCTGGTAAATCAACCATTCTTAATAATTCTGGAACTTTATCAAAACTTTCTTGTTTATTTGCTCCCAAATTAATTGGCCCAAAAGAAATATCTTTTGCAATTGTATCTTGGAATAATTGATATTCTGGAAATTGAAATACCAATCCAACTTCTCTTCTTAATTCTTTAACTTGCTTAATTTTTTTAGTTGAAGCTGGTATTTGAAAATTTCCAACAATTGTTCTACCAGTTTCAGTTACAAGTAATCCATTTGTTAATTGAATTAAAGTTGATTTACCACTACCTGTCATACCAATAACAGCTGTAATTTTTCCTTCTTGAATTGTTAAGTCTGTTCCATTTAATGCTCTAAATTCAAAAGGAGAATTTTTACTATAAGTATATGAAACTGAATCAAATTTAATTTCTCCATTAAAATCTCATTTTGGTTGAGTTGCAATGTTCATTCTTCTTTTAAATTCTTTTTTTGTTTTAGAATCTTTAACTTCTAAACTACTATATCAATCTTTAACTTCTTTAACTCTTTGTGGCATTACTTTTTTATCATTTTTAATATCAGATGTAATTTCTTTTTGATATTGTTTTTGATTCTTTTGATCTGATTTAACTAATGCTGAAATTTCTTTGTGTCTTTTTTTTCTTTTTTTATTATCAATTTTTTGCTTTTCAGCAAGTTCTTTTATATGAGCTTTATATTCAACTTTAGCTTCTTTTTTTTCAACTAAAAGCTTTGCTTTTTGCTCTGGTGATATTTTACTTATTTTTGACATATATTTTTCACCAACTCTTCCAAGTTTGCACTTCCAGAAATTTTAATTCCTTCATTTTGAAGTGCTTCTTCAATTTGAGCAACAAACGGAATATCTAAATGAATAGATCTTAAGAATTCCTTTTCAGATAGTATTTCTTTTGGTGACCCAAATTTTACTAATTGCCCTTTATTCATAACCATAACCTTATCTGCATTTAATATTTCGTCCATGTCATGAGTTATTGAAAAGATTGTTTTTTCTCTTGTGTTTTTTAACTGAACCATAATTTCTTTAACTTCTGTTTTTCCTTTTGGATCAAGCATACTTGTTGCCTCATCAAAAATTAAGATATTTGGAGATAATGCTAATGCTGAAGCAATAGCCACACGTTGTTTTTGACCACCACTTAACATTAATGGTTCATGGTCTAAAAATTCTTCCATTCTTACTTTTTTAGCTGAATCTAAAATAATATCAGGCATTTTAGAAGGTGCTATTCTTCTATTTTCTAAACCAAATGCAATATCATCTCTTACTGTTGATCCTATAAATTGATTATCAGGGTTTTGAAAAACAATACCTAAAAATTTACGTATCATATTTATATTATTTCTTGTAACTTTATTTCCATAAACTTCAATAGAACCAACTGTTGGTTGTAAAACTCCGATAATAATTTTTGAAAGAGTTGATTTACCACTTCCATTATGTCCAATTATTGCAACATAATCACCATGTTTTATTTCAACACTAACTCCATTAACCGCAAAAGGATGACCTTCTCTATATCTAAATTTAATATTATCCAATTTTAAAGCAATATCTGATAATTGAACAAGCTGACCACCGTGTCCTCTATCTTTTATTGCAACTTTTGATTCTTTAAAAATAAGTACAGCTAATTTATATTCTTCCAATACTTTTCAGTATTCTTTTGAATTTTTATTCACTGTTTTAAGTTTATCTTTGCTTTCTTTTACATTTTTTAAAAAAATATCATTATTTGCAATTTCTTTAAACTCATTTTTAATTAATTTATACTCAGCTTCAGCTGATTTTACAAATTCTAAATCAACTTCACGCTTTGAAAACTTACTTCTTGCAATAATCATTTTCTGACTTGCACGAACTAATTTATCATTATGTTCATTTAATTTAAGTCTAAAGTCATTTAATTTTTCAGTTCAATTATTATTAGCACTTGACATAGTATTACCTCTCATACATTAATCATTATATCAAATATAAATATTGAATTATTACTAAATTATAAAAAATATAATTAACTTATAATTTATATAAATACCAAAGTAATAAATAAAAAAAACATCCTAAGATGTTTTTTTTATTTATTAAACTAACTCTATTATACACATTGGTGCATTATCACCACGACGGTTATCAAGTTTAAGAATTCTTGTATAACCACCATCTCTTGTTTTAAATCTTTTTGCGATTGTTGTAAACAATTTTTGTAATGCAGTTTCCTTTTCAGAAGCATCAACATGTCTTAATCAAGCAGCAGCTTGTCTACGAGCATGAAGATCACCTCTTTTACCAAGTGTAACCATTTTGTCAAAGTGTTGTCTTAATTCTTTAGCTCTTGTTTCAGTAATTTCTAATCTTTCTGAAATAATAAGTTCAGTTGTTAAGTTTCTCATTAAAGCAACTCTTCAAGCAGTATTTTTACCTCTTTTTTGAATATATGACATATAACTACACCTTCCTACTCTTGTCTAAAAGTTAATCCTAATTGAACAACTTTATCTTTGATTTCTTTTAATGATTTTCTACCCAAGTTTCTAATTTCTTGAATATCATCTTCAGTACGTGAAACTAAATCACGTAATGAGTTGATGTTTGCTCTTTTTAAACAATTTAAACTTCTTTGTGTAAAGTCTAAATCTTCGATTAAACGATCTAATTCTTTTTCATCTTCTTCATTTGTAGCACCAATAACATTTAAATCATTGATTTCATCATTTAAGTTTACAAAGAATTGTAAGTGCTCAACCAATATTTTTGCAGCTGTTGCAACTGCATCACTTGCTGTAACTGTTCCATCAGTTTCAACTTCTAAAATTAATTTTTCTAAGTCTACTGATTTACCAATTTTTGTTGCATCAACATTGTATGCAACTTTAACAATTGGTGAATAGTTAGAATCAATTGTAATTGCATCTACAACTAATTTCTCTTTTTTGTTATCTTTAAATGTTCTATAACCTCTTGAGTTTTTTGCAAATAAAGTTAAATCTAAAACTCCACCATCTGATATAGTACAGATATGTAATTCTGGATTCATTACTTCAACTCCTGTTGGAAGAATAATATCTCCTGCAGTGATTGCTCCAACTCTTGTTGAATTAATTTTTAATTCAACAACTTCATCATCTTCAAATATTTTTGAATCAATTTTTAAAGCTAATTGTTTTAGATTTAAAATGATTCTACTTACATTTTCAACAATTCCTTCAATTGAAGTAAATTCATGAGCTGCACCAACAATTTTAATTGCATAAACTGCTGCTCCTGGTGTTGAAGATAGTAATGTTCTTCTTATTGCATTACCAAGTGTTGTTCCGAACCCTCTTTCAAGAGGTTCTACTTTAAATTCCCCATAACTTCTGTTTTTTTCTTCTTTTAATAAATTAAATTCTGGTCTTGAAAATTGTTTCATTTAACTTATTAACCTCTTGGGCGCTTACGAGGGCGCACTCCATTATGAGGGATTGGTGTTGTATCTTTAATTGAAGTTATTTCTAATCCGATACCTTGTAAACTTCTTACAGCAGCATCTCTTCCTGGACCTGGACCTTTAACCTCAACTGAGATTGTTTTAACTCCATTATCCATTGCGCCTTTTCCTGCAGCTTCTGCAATTAATTGAGCAGCATAAGGTGTTGATTTTTTACTTCCTCTAAAACCCATTACTCCAGCACTTGATCAAGATATAACATTACCTTTTTCATCTGAAATAGTTACGATTGTATTATTGAATGTTGAGTGAACGTGAGCTATACCTTTAGCAATATTCTTTTTAACTTTTTTCTTGTTGTTATTTTGTTTATGATTTGCCATAGTTTATACCTCTCTAACTATTTTTTCTTGTTAGCTACAGTTTTTCTAGGACCTTTTCTAGTACGTGCATTAGTCTTAGTTGACTGTCCACGAACAGTAAGTCCTTTTCTGTGTCTCATTCCTCTGTAACATCCAATTTCCATTAAACGTTTAATGTTTAATGCTGTTTCTCTTCTTAAGTCCCCTTCAGTTTTTACTTTAGAGATTTCTTGAGAAATTGATTTAATATTTTCTTCTGTTAAATCTTTAACTCTTGTTTCTTCGCTTACTTTTGTAGCCTCAAGGATTTTCTGTGAAGTTGTTAAACCAATACCATAAATATAAGTTAGAGCAATAACTACTCTTTTTTCATTAGGTATTTCTACCCCATTTATACGAGCCATTATTAATTTCCTTTCTAATAAGATTAACTAATTTTTATTTTACTATTTAGTAAATAATTAACCTTGACGTTGTTTATGTTTTGGTTGTTCACAAATAATCATTACACGGCCTTTACGTCTAATTACACGACATTTATCGCATATTTTTTTGACAGATGATCTTACTTTCATCTTTTCTAACCTCCTGATTTTGTGTACTTAATTTATATTTATATTTATATTTATTAAATTACTTATTTACCATTTTTAAAACGATATGTAATTCTTCCACGTGTTGGATCATATGGTGAAATTGCAACAGTGACTTTATCTCCTAATAAGATGCGAATATAGTTTATTCGGATTTTACTAGACACGTAGGCGTCAATTATTACATCATTTTCTAATTTCACCTTAAATGTAGCATTGGGTAGTACTTCTAAAATAGTACCATCCACTTCTAAATAATCTTCTTTTGCCATTATTCTGTTTCCTCCTTGGTTTTAAATAAAGTTAATACCTCTGGATCTCCTTCAGTGACCAAAATAGTATGTTCAAAGTGAGCAGTCATGCTACCGTCTTTTGATGACACTGTTCAATCATCATCAGCTACCACAGTTTTATTAGTTCCAATTTGAACCATTGGTTCAATACAAATCGCCATACCTGGAACTAATCTCATTCCAGTATTTTCTATTCCTACATTAGGAACAAATGGGTCTTCGTGCATTTCTAAACCAATACCATGACCTGAATAATCTGTTGGCAAATGATAACCATTTTCTTCAATAAATTTTTGAACAGTAGAAGAAATGGTTCCGATGCGCACACCGGCTCTTACCTGATCAATTGCCAAATAAAGTGACTTTTCAGTCAACTCTAATAGTGTATCATACTTTTTGTCTTTTGAGTTACCACAAATTACAGTTATTGCAGAGTCCGCATGATATTTTTCAAAAACACATCCAGCATCTATTGAAACAATATCTCCATCCTGCAATATTCTATCTCTAGGTATTCCATGTATCAATTGTTCATTAATTGAAATACAAATATGAGCAGGAAATCCACCATAACCTTTAAAGTTACTTGTACATCCCTTTTTTGTAATAAAATCAATGAAAAATTTATCTAATTCTAGACAGTTTATACCTGGTTTTACAAGTTTTTTTAATTCATGTAAAGCTTCTCCAAGTACTTGTCCAGCATATCTCATTTTTTCTATTTGTTGAGTATTTTTAATTGTAATTGCCATATTATACTCCTATAAATGAAACAACTCTATCATATAGTTCGCTAGGAGAACAATTGTCTGCATCAATTTTAATTAATTTGTTTTTATAAAATTCAATTAATGGTGCAGTTTGAGTATTATATGCTTCTAATCTAGTTTTAATTTTATCTTCTTGATCATCAGGTCTAACAATTAACTCTCCATTATCAAAATCACAAATACCTTCTTTTAAAGGTTTTCTGTTAACTTTATGATAACTTCTCTTACAGATTTTGCAAATCATTCTTCCAGTTAATCTTCCCAATAAAACACTTTCATCAATTTCTAAATAAAATACTTTATCTATTTGATTGTTTAAATTTTTTAACATTTGATCTAATGCTAACGCTTGTTCATCTGTTCTAGGAAAACCATCAAAAATTAAATTAGTATTTTTTGATTCTAAGTATTTTTCAACCATAGAATTAGTAACTGAATCAGGGACAAGTTTTCCCTCATTCATGTATTTTTGAGCTTCTAAACCTAAATCAGTTTTGCTTGAAATATTTTCCCTAAATAAGTCTCCAGTAGAAAGTTGTGTAAAGTTATTTTTATCACAAAGGAACTCTGAAAGAGTTCCTTTACCACTACCTGGAGCTCCAAGTAATATTATATTCATATTTATTGTTTCTCCCTATTATCAAATATGTGAATTATATTTAGTTTCATTTTCACTAAATTTGTCTTGTTTTTTATCTAAGAATGATTGTTGTATTAATCTTCCTTTTAATTGTTGTACTGTTTGAATTGCAACTGATATTACAATTATCAATCCAGTTCCCCCAATAGCTAAGTTTGATGGTAATGCTGTAACTTTACTTATAACATAAGGTAAAACTGCAATACCAGCTAAAAATATTGATCCTAAAATACTTAATCTGTTAATAACTCCAGATAAGAATTTTTCTGTAGGTTTTCCTGGTTTAATTCCTGGAATAAATGTTCCTGATTTTTTAAAGTTTTCTGCAATTTTTTCAGGATTAATTTGCACTTGTGCATATAGGAAAGTAAATAGAATTGTAAGAATTCCATAAATTGCTATTCCTCATCATGTACCAAATGATAAATAATTTTGTGTAAATAGTACAAAACCATTATTTGGATTTGTAGCTGCAATAATTTGAGCCACAGTCATTGGTGTAGAGATTATAGCTGATGCAAAAATAACAGGGATAACTCCAGCATTATTAAGTTTTAATGGAAGATATGGAGTGTGATCTTTTGTATCAACTAATCCAGCTCCTGTTTGTTGAATTGGAACTTTTCTTTCAGCTTCATTCATTAAGACAACTACAAATATTACTAATAAGAATGAAATTATATATATTAGAAACTTTAATAGTCCATCAAATAAAATTGTAGCTTCACCTTTTGTTTCAACTCAGAATTTAAATGTGTTTGTAAAATTACTTGGCATTTGCGAAACAATACCTGTGAAAATAATTATTGATACACCATTTCCAATTCCTCTAATTGTAATTTGATCTGATATTCATAACATTAAGAATGTACCACCCAACATTACTGTTGGAACTAATATATAGTAGAATCATGCAGGTCCAGTCCCTATTGCACTTGACTCTCATTTTGCACTAATTAATCCTTGGCTTGTTAATGTAAATATTGTAGCTATTGATTGCATTAATGCAAATGGAATAGCCAATACTTTTGTCAATCTATCTAATTTTCTTCTTCCTCTTTCTCCTGATTTACTTCATCTTGTTAAAACAGGAATAACATCAGTTGAAAGCAATTGAACAATAATTGATGCAGTAATATATGGAGAAACTCCTAATGCAAGAATTGAAAATTGACCAATTGAACCTCCACCCAATGTTGAAAGTAATTGAAAGAAATCTTGACTACCAACTGATTCTCTAAAATCAGAACTCACTTGAATTCCAGGAACTGTTAATAGAGTACCTGCTCTAATTAAAATAAGTACTATTAAAGTAAAAACGATTCGTTTAACAAGGTCCTTATTTCTTATAAAGAAACCACCTTTAGCGAATTCGTTTTTATATTTAGTTGTCTTAGCTTTTTTAGTTTTTTTAACTTTAGCAGCCACCTAAATCACCTCTACAGTACCCCCAGCAGCTTTGATTAATTCTTCAGCGCTTTTTGATACTTTATTAACTTTAACATTTATTGACTTAGTAATTTTACCATTACCAAGAATTTTTATTAAAGTTTTTTCATTTTTAATAATTTTTTTATCCATTAAAGTTTTATGATTTACATCTGTTAACCCTAATGTTTCTAATTTATCTAGATTGATTAATACAAATTCTTTTCTATTTAAACTTGTAAATCCAATTTTTGGTAATCTTCTGAATAAAGGAGTTTGTCCCCCTTCAAATCCAGGTCTTACCCCTCCACCAGAACGTGAATTTTGACCTTTGTGTCCTCTTGTTGATGTTTTACCCTTACCTGAAGCCATACCACGACCAACACGTGTTGCGTCTTTTTTACTTCCTGGTGTAGATTTTAATTCATGTAATTTCATAAAATAATTACTCCTTCTTAAGCTGTTGTAGCTTCTTTAGTTTCTTTTTTAACTTCAACTTGAGTTCCACGTAATCTTGCAATTTGTTCTGGAGTTTGCATTTGTTGTAAACCTTCTAATGTAGCTCTTATCATATTGATAGGTGTATTTGATCCCAATGATTTTGTATAGATATCTGAAATTCCAGCTAATTCGACAACAGCACGAACCGGACCACCAGCAATAACCCCTGTACCTTTTCTTGCAGGTTTAATCATAACTTTTCCAGCTCCATAGTGTCCCATTACATCATGAGGCACTGTTGAACCTGCTAAAGGAATTCTGATTAAAGATTTTCTTGCTTCTTTAATAGCTTTCTTAATAGCATCTGGTACTTCGTTTGCTTTACCTGTTCCTAATCCAACTCTACCTTTTTTATCACCAATTACTACAACTGCTGCAAATCTGAATCTACGTCCACCTTTTGTAACTTTTGTAACACGGTTAATTGTAACAACTCTTTCTTCATATGGGTTGTCTTCTCTGTTTCTGTTGAATTTTGGATCTCTTCTTTGTCCATTAGGTCTATTGTTGTTGTTTGGTCTTGTGTCTTTTTTGTCTTGGTTGTTTGAATCTGCTTTTGGAGCTGATTCAGCTTTAACAACTTTTGTTTCTTCTGCCATTTTCTCTTTATCTCCTTTTAGAATTTCATACCATTTTCTTTTGCAGATTCTGCAAAAGCTTTTACTTTACCATGGAATAAATATCCACCTCTATCAAATACTACATCAGATATTTTTTTACTTTTTGCTTTTTCAGCAATATCTTTACCTACAGCTTTTGCTGCATCGATATTACATCCATTTTTTAATCCCATTTTTATTGATGATGATGCTACTAAAGTAACACCAGTTACATCGTCAATTATTTGAGCATAGAAGTATGAGTTTGATTTAAATACATTTAATCTTGGTCTAGCACTTGTTCCAGACACTTTATTTCTTACTCTATAGTGTCTTCTTTTTCTTGCTTCTGCTTTAGTGTATTTCATATTTACTTCTCCTTAGCAACAGCCTACTTACCAGCTGCTTTACCTTCTTTTCTAATGATTTTTTCATTTTTGTATTTAACTCCCTTACCTTTATATGGTTCAGGTCTTCTGTATGCTCTAATATTTGCTGCTACTTCTCCAACTAATTGTTTATCAATTCCTGATACTTTAATTTCTGTTGGCTTAGGGATTTCTACTGTAATTCCTTCTGGAATTGTGTATTCCACTGGGTGTGAAAACCCTAGTGATAAGTTGATTTTGTTTCCTGCTAATGCAGCACGATAACCAACCCCAACAATTTCAAGTTCTCTTATAAATCCTTCATTAACTCCAGTTAACATACCTTGAATTAGTGAGTTTGTAGTTCCATGTAATTGTTTTGTGTGTTTTTGTTCATTTGTTCTTAAAGTTTTTAGTTCTGCACCTTCAACTTTAATTTCAATTAATGGACTAAAAGTTTGAGTTAACTCTCCTTTTGATCCTTTTATAGTTACAACGTTATTTGCTTCAACTTTAACTTCTACTCCAGCTGGAATTGCTAATATTCTGTTTCCTATACGTGACATATATTAATTCCCTCTCTTATCAAACAAATGCTAGAACCTCTCCACCAATATTTTGGTGACGAGCTTCTTTATCTGTCATGATTCCGTTTGAAGTTGAAACGATTGCAATACCTAACCCATTTAATACTTGAGGTAAGTCATGAGAATTTGAATATACTCTCAATCCTGGTTTTGAAATTCTTTTTAATCCTTTAATAACTCTAATTTTCCCTTTGTATTTTAAGCTTATTGTAATGTCTTTCTTAAAGTCATCTGCAACTTTGAAGTCTTCGATGAAACCTTCTTTTTTAAGAATGTTTGCTATTTCTAATTTTACTTTGCTTCCTGGAATTAACACTTCTTTGTGGAAACGTTGGTTTGCGTTTCTAATTCTAGTAAGCATATCTGCGATTACATCTGTTGTCATAATTTCTTTTTCCTTTCACTATCATGAAGCTTTCTTAATACCAGGGATTTGTCCTTTGTATGCTAAATCTCTAAAGCATACACGACATAGATTAAATTTTCTCAAAACTGAATGAGGTCTACCACAGTTTCCGCAACGTGTGTATTCTCTAACTTTGAATTTTTGGACTTTTGCTTGTTTTACTTTTAATGATTTTTTTGCCATTTTATCCTATTCTCCTCAATTACTTAACGAAAGGCATTCCCATTTTTTGTAATAATGAAAACGCTTCGTCCTTTTGGTTTGCAGTTGTAACTATTGTGATATCCATCCCACGAACTTTTTTAACTTTATCATAGTCAATTTCTGGGAAGATTATTTGTTCTTTGATACCCATTGTATAGTTTCCTTGTTTATCAAAACTAGTTTTTGGTACCCCTCTAAAGTCACGCACACGTGGTAACGCAACTGAAATCAATTTGTCTAAGAATTCATACATTCTTTTTCCTCTTAATGTAACTTTTGCACCAATTGGCATACCTTCACGCAATTTGAATACCGCTAATGATTTTTTAGCTTTAGTTACAAGAGGTTTTTGTCCTGTAATTTGTTGTAATTCGAGTACTGCATCATCAAGTTTTTTAGTATCTTGCACAGCATCTCCAATTCCCATATTGATAACTACTTTTGTGATTTTTGGAACTTGCATGATTGATTTATATTGCTTTTCTTTAAATAATTCTGGGACTATTTTTTCTTTATATTGTTTTTCTAATCTATTAACATTTGCTTTTGCCATATTAACTTATCCCTTTCCTATTTAACTTCTGATCCAGATTTTTTAGCAATTCTAACTTTTTTTCCATCTGCAATTTTGTATCCAACTCTTGTAGCACTATCTTTTACTTTTGGATCAACTAATGAAACGTTTGAAATATCTACTCCTGCAGGTATTTCTCTAATTCCACCTTCTTGATCTGTTTGTGAAGGTTTTGCATGTTTAATTGCAACTATTCCTTCAACATAAACTCTTTTTTTATCTTTTGATAATTTCACTACTGGTCCAATTTTTCCTTTATGACTTCCGGCGATTACTTTTACAACATCTCCTCTTAAGATTTTTGATTTATTCATAAAAGTTCCCCTTCTATAACACTTCGGGAGCTAGAGATGCAATTTTTGCAAATCCAGCGTCCTTTACTTCACGTGCAATTGGACCAAAGATACGAGTACCTCTTGGTGATTTATCTTCTTTAATAATAACTGCAGCGTTTTCTGAAAACTTAATGTATGTTCCATCAGCTCTTCTTAAACCTCTAACAGTTCTAACAATAACAGCTTTAATAACTTGTCCTTTTTTAACAGCTCCACCAGGTGATGCTGATTTAACAGTTGCAACAACTATATCTCCAATGTTTGTGAACTTTCTAACACTTCCACCTAAATTACGTATAACTAATATTTCTTTAGCACCTGAATTATCAGCGACTTTTAATCTTGATTCATTTTGTATCATTCTGTTGTACCTCTGAAATTAGATTATTGCTTTTTCAATAATTCTAACAAGTCTAAAGTTTTTAGTTTTACTCATTGGGCGAGTTTCCATAATTTCAACTCTGTCTCCCATTTGAGCTTGTGAATTTTCATCGTGTGCTTTGTATTTTTTTGAATACTTAACACGTTTTTTGTAAATTGGGTGGTTTTTGTATGTTTCAACTAAAACAGTGATAGTTTTTTCCATTTTGTCTGAAACTACTCTACCAGTATAAGTTTTTCTTAAATTTCTTTCCATGGTTATTTAGCTCCTTTTGTAGTTGTTGTTTTTGCTGCTTTTTTTTCAGCTATTTTTTTATTAGCTTCTTCGATTTGTTTTTTTGCTTCTTCGGCATTTGATCCGAATGTATATGTTTTAGCATCTTTAGGTTTTTTTGAAAGTTTTAAATCAATACCTTCAATATCTTCACCTTTAGCTACTCCAACTTTAAGAGCTTTTACTTCAACACTATCAAGTGCTGCTTTACCCTTACCAGTTGCTTTTGCTTCACCAGTTTTTGCTGCAGCAGGTTTTGCTGCAGCAGGTTTTTTAACTGCTTCTTTTGTTTCAGTAGATTTTGTAGTTGTTGCTTTTTTAGGAGCAGCTTCTTTTTCTTCTACTTTTGGAGCAGCTTCTTTTTTAGGAGCTGCTTGTTTTGTTGTTGAAGTTTTTGTAGATGGTTTTTTAACTTCTAATTCAACTGGAGCATCATTTGAATCTTGAGTTGCATTTTGCATTGCTGCCATAATTGCATCTTCTGAAACCTCTGACCCTGTTCCAAATTGTTCATTTTGAAGTTTTTCAATCATTTCTTTATGTTTTTTACGAACTTCTTTTCCAGCTTTTTCAGCTTCTTCAACAGCTTTTGAGTAATCTGCTTTAATAGTTTTATTAATATCTTCTCCAGCATTTTTTCTCTCATTTAATAACATTTCAATTCTTGCTATATCTTTTTTAAGTGAGGGAATTCTGTGAGTTTGTTCTAAACTACCTACAGCAGCTTGGAATTTAAGTGCGAATAATTCAGCACGACGATCTTCACCAAGTTTGATTAAATCTTCAACTGATTTTGTTCTTAATTCCAACATGAAGTCAACTGCTTTAGACATTATTCATCACCTCTCTTAACAATTTTACAACGCACTGGTAATTTGTGCATTGCTAAACGTAGAGCTTCACGAGCAACTTCTTCTGAAACTCCACCAATTTCAAACATGAATTGGCCAGTTTTTACTACTGCTACTCATTCTTCAGGAGAACCTTTCCCTGATCCCATACGTACTTCTAATGGCTTTTTAGTAATTGCCATATGAGGGAATATTCTAATTCAAACTTTACCAAAACGTTTCATATAACGTGTCATAGCAATACGAGCTGCTTCAATTTGTCTTGAAGTAATTCATGCTCCATCTAATGACATTAATCCATATTCACCAAAAGCGATGAATTTTCCACCTTTTGCTTTTCCTTCATAACTCACTCTGTGAGGACGACGGAATTTAACTCTTTTGGGCATTAACATAACTATTTAACCTCCCTTGGTGTTCTTTGAGGTTTTCTATCCTCAATCACTTTAGAATTGTTTTGATTTTGTTTTCCAATAATTTCCCCGTGGTTAATTCAAACTTTAACCCCGATTTGTCCATATGTAGTTCTTGCTTCATATAGAGCATAATCAATATCACTTCTTAAAGTTGATAATGGTACTGAACCTTCTAAATATCCTTCAGTACGAGCCATTTCAACTCCTCCAAGTCTTCCAGAAACTGAAGTTTTAATTCCTTTAGCTCCTGCTTTTAAAGCTTTTCTGATTGCTAATTTTTGTACAGTTCTAAATGATGCACGGTTTGTAATTTGTTCTCCAATAAATTGAGCAACTAATTTTGCATCAACATCTGGATTTTTAATTTCAATTACTTTAACTTTTACATCAGCTTTTCTATCTTTAATTGTTTTTCTTACTGTTAAAACGATATTTTCAACATTTTTACCTTCTTGTCCAAGAACAACAGCTGGACGAGCAGAACGAATTACTAGAGTGATTTCTTTTTTAGTTCTTTCGATTTCAACTTTTGAAAGCGCTGCATTTCTTAATAACTTTTCAACAGCTTTTCTAATTTTGATATCTTGGTGTAATCACTTAACATATTCACCTTTTTCAGCGTATCAACGGTTTTCTCAACCTCTAATAACACCAATACGTAAAACGTTTGGAGATACTTTTTGTCCCATACTCTATAATTCCCTTCTATCTTTCGTCGCTAACCACTATTGTAATGTGACTAGTTCTTTTTAAAATTTCATAAGCTCTACCATGAGCTCTTGGTCTAAAACGTTTTAATGTTGCTCCTTCATTAACGAAGGCTGTTTTAACAAATAATTGATCTGCTTCCATACCGTTGTTGTTAACAGCATTGGCTACAGCTGAATTTAATAATTTTAATACTGGTTCTGAAGATCTTTTGTCTTGATTTTGAAGAATTGCTACAGCTTCTGATATTTTTTTATTTCTGATAGTGTCAATTACTAGTCTAGCTTTTCTAGGTGATATTCTAATCATATTTAATACTGCTTTTGCTTCCATTTTTGAAACCTCTATTTCCTATGACTATTTTTTCTTTTTCTTATCATCACCATGTCCACCAAACTTACGTGTTGGTGAAAACTCTCCTAATTTGTGACCTACCATATCTTCTGTAACATAAACTGGGATAAATTCTTTTCCGTTGTAAACTCCAAATGTGTGACCAACAAAGCTTGGGAAGATTGTTGAACGACGTGATCAAGTTTTAATTGTTTCTTTTTTCTCACCTAATGCTTCAACTTTTTTAATTAAATAGTCATCTGCAAAGGGACCTTTTTTTAATGATCTTGACATTTTCTAATCCTCCTATTTGTTATCGTTTCTTCTTCTTACTATTAATTTAGTAGAAGCTTTCTTTTTATCACGTGTTTTAACTCCAAGAGCTTTTTTACCTCATGGTGTTAATGGAGCTTTACGTCCAATTGGAGCACGACCTTCTCCCCCTCCGTGAGGGTGATCAATTGGGTTCATTACTGACCCACGAACTGTTGGTCTAATTCCTCTTCAACGGTTTCTTCCAGCTTTTCCTCAGTTTACTAAGTTGTATTCTTCATTTCCTACTTCACCAATTGTTGCATAACATTCAGCAAGTACTTTTCTAACTTCTCCTGAACCTAAACGTAAAGTGATATATTTTCCTTCTTCATCTTTACCTAGTATTTGTACTGAACTTCCTGCACTACGTGCAATTTGTCCACCTTTTCCTGGTCTTAATTCAACGTTATGAATTAATGTTCCCTCAGGAATATTTTTTAATGGTGCTGCATTACCAACTTTGATATCTGCATTTTCACCAGCAATAATTTCTTGACCTACTTGCATTCCTTTTGCAAATAAGATGTATCTTTTTTCTCCATCGATATAGTTGATTAAACAAATAAATGCATTTCTATTTGGATCATATTCGATAGTTGCGATTTTTCCAGCAATATCTAATTTATTACGTTTGAAATCAATGATACGATATTTTCTTTTATGCCCTCCACCTTTGTGGCGAGTTGTTATTTGACCATGATTATTTCTTCCAGCCTTTTCATTTAGTTTTGAAACTAATGAACCTTCAGGCTTTGAAGTTGTAAGGATACTATAATCTAAGCTAGTCATATTTCTGCGACCGTTAGTCGTAGGCTTGTATTTTTTGATTGGCATAATATATCCTCCTGTTTTCGCCTAATCTTTTGACAATTTATAGTACTAATTTCTTATTACTATAAGTCTGATAAGATATCTAATGTTTCTCCGTCTTTAAGTACTATGATTGCTTTTTTGAAACCTGCTGTTTTACCAACAAATTTTCCCATTCTTTTATCTTTACCATCATAGTTCATAGTTCTAACGTCTGAAACTTTTACTTTGAAGATTTCTTCAAATGTTTTTTTAATTAAAGTTTTGTTTGCTTTTTTATCAACAACAAATGTGTATGCACCATTTTGTTGACCTAAGTAAGTCTTTTCAGTTAACAAAGGTTTTTTAATAACTTGTGTTAAATGCATTATGCATACACCTCCTCGATTTTGCTAATAGCCTCTTCAGTAAGAACTAATTTAGTTGCGTTTAATAAATCAAATATATTCATTTTTTGGAAATCTAATGTTTTAATTCCTTGAATGTTTCCTGATGATTTAACAACTAATTCTTCGTGTTCTTTAGTTACTATTAATACTTTTTGATTTTCAACTTTAATGTTTTTCATAACATTTAGCATTTCTTTTGTAGAAGGTACTGAGAATGCAAATTTATCTAATATTACTAAATTTGCTTCTTTTGCTTTGATACTTAAAGCACTTCTAATTGCTAATTGTCTAACTTTTTTATTAACTGCTTTTTTGTAATTAATGTTTGGTGTTGGACCAAATACTACTCCTCCACCTCTTCATTGTGGAGCTCTAATAGATCCTTGACGGGCACGTCCTGTACCTTTTTGTCTTCAAGGTTTTCTACCTCCACCACGTACTTCAGCTCTAGTTTTTGTTTTTCTTGTTCCTTGTCTTAATGCAGCTTGTTGTGAAACAACTGTATCAAATATAGCTTGTTGATGAGGTTCAATACCTCAAACTTTATCGTTTAATGTAATTTCTTTAAGAGATGTTCCCTTAACATCTAAAACTTGTGCTTTCATGTTAATTTATGTCCCCCTAATTATTCAGCAGCTGGAGCTGTTTCTTCTACTGCAACTGGTGTTGGTTCAACAACAGCTTTAACAGCAGCGTTTCTTGATAACAATGAAACTGCTTCTTGTGCTTTTCTACCTTTAACGTTTTGTTTAATTACAACAAAGCCTTTTCTTGGACCAGGAATTGATCCTTTAACTAAAACTAAATTTCTTTCAGTATCGATTTTAACTACTTCTAAGTTTTGAACTGTCACTTGTTCATGTCCCATGTGACCTGCCATTTTTTTAGATTTGAAGATTCTGTTAATAATTGCTCCCATTGATCCAATACCTCTGTGGTATCCTGATCCGTGACCCATTGGTCCTCTTGAGTAATTATGTCTTTTGATTGCTCCTGCAAATCCTTTACCTTTTGATATACCTGTAACGTCCACAAATTCACCAGCGTTGAATACGTCGGCTGCATTTATTGTTGCACCTGTTTCGTATCCTTCCATATCTCTGATTTCTTTTACGAAGCGCTTAGGTTCTGAGTTAACTTTTTTAAATTGACCCATATCTGGTTTATTTAATAAGTTAGCTCTTTTATTGATTGTTCCCAATTTTAGTGCTTGGTATCCATCTTTTTCAACTGATTTTGTTTGTAAAACTATATTTGGTTCTACTGCAATAACAGTAACTGGAATTAATTTACCATTTTCACTAAAGATTTGAGTCATCTCTAACTTACGTCCTAAGATTCCTTTCATGATATTTCCTCCTGCATTTTTATGTTTGTTCATGTATATCTTGATTGTTTACTATAACTTAATTTCGATATTAACACCAGTTGGTAACTGAACTCTTGTTAATGAGTCCATTGTTTTTGGTGTTGGTTCAACTATCTCAAGTATTCTTTTATGTGTTCTCATTTCGAACTGCTCTCTACTATCTTTATATTTGTGAGTAGCTCTTAATATTGTAATAATTTGTTTTTCTGTTGGTAATGGAATTGGTCCACGAACTTTAGCTCCAGTTGACTCAGCTGCTTCAATAATTTTAGCAATTGATTGGTCAACAATGGCATGATCGTAACCTTTTAGTTTAATTTTAATTTTTTGTTGAGCCATTTGGTCCTCCTTCAACATTGACAACCCTTTTCAGTGTGTTGTCCTAATGAACACAAAATATACATGCCTTAAAATTATTACATAACATTTAAATAAATGCAAGTAAATATTTAAAAAACTATGGTCAATAAAAAATCAGCAATATAGCTGATTTTTTTATTTATTTCATTAATGAGACAGGCGATTCTTTACGTATTTTATATGTTGTTATTAAGATCGAACCAATAAAACTCGCAACTAGTAATAATGTTGATATCAATAGTGCTCATCAACTCAATCCTAATGGAATTGAGCCAACATTATGTTTTACATAGTTTCCAGTCATTGTAACCATTACAATACTTCCTGCAATTCCTAATAATAAAGCAATTAAGGCAAGTAATGTTACTGTTCCAAATGAATATTTAATAACTTTTCAATTTGAATATCCAAGTGATTTCATAACTATCATGAATTTTCTATACTGATTTACATATAAATCAGTAATTATTATCATTGATAATGTAGCTGTAATAATAATTACAACAATAAAGGAAATGGCAATAGTTAAAATAAGATTTGCTATTTGATTTATAAGTGCTTTTTGTTCTGTTAAGAATTCAACACTTTCCATTTCAACTGTATCATTATACTTACTCTCTCCACCCAATGTAAATTCACCAGTTTTTATATTTTTAGAAAATGACGCTTGACTAGTTAAAAAGTAAGGTTCTTTTGATTGAGACATAATACCTGTAAATCAATTTGAAGGACTATATGCTTTTTGTTCATTATTTCCTCAAATCTGATCTTCAATATTTCTCTTTTTTAAATCTTCTGCAGTATTTCAAGTATAAGTTTTAATACTTTGACCATCAGCTAATTTATAGCTTTCCTTTTGATCTTTTTCAAAAACATAATTATATGGAATATATTGAGAATTTGAGTACCCATGTACTAAATTAGCAAGTCCTTGGTCTGCTAAAATAACATTTTTACCATAAACATCTACAGTTGAAACTGGAACTAAGTTTATACTTTTTAGATTTCAATCCATTTGAACATCTTTATCTATTATTCCAGGATTACTTTCAAGTAAATTCTGTCTCATGAAAGAGTTTTTATAAGCTAATAAGTTTACAATTTCTCCTCCAATTTCTTGTTCTTGATAGTTTGAATCATAAGTCATTGAATAAGGTCTAATTCATATATATTTTTCAGGTTCTTCTCCATCTAAAACTTTTTCTCATTGTTTTTTAGTAGATTCAGGTACTTCTTTTTTAGTAAGAGGTCCATATCAATTATTTTTTTTATCTCCTTTAGACAATGCAGTTAGACTATCTTCATACTTATCAGGAATAATTAAAAATAAATTATCATAGTTATAATATGGTCTAACTTCAGTTTTTAAAATTTCATTTTCTGTATAAAAGTTTGCAAATCCTTTTGCATAATCTTTTATATTTTTAGCATTTTTAGCTCTATTAAAAGAGAAATCATTTGATGTGTATTCATATGAACTTGCGAAAGTAAATTTAGAAGTATCCAATGTTGCAGGATCTAAATATCTATCTCTCGAATTAGAAGAACGTGAAACCTCAATTCAATCTTCATCATCATAAACTCATGCACTATTTGGAATATTAACTCCATCTTGTGACATAACAAATCTTTTTGCTATAAATTTTTTTATTCCAAAAATGGAATCTTTTGAATTATTCATTTTAAATCTTGCTTGATCATTTAATGTTACAGGAATATATAAGTTTCCATTTGAATATAATTTAAATCCATTTTTTGTAGTAATATCTTCAGTTGAATCACCTTTTAATACTTTTTCCAAATTATTTAATGATTCAGAATCTAAATACATTTTATTTGAATCTTCTTTTAAGTTATAAGCTTTTTGGTTTGATTGTACTCCTACTAAAGACATTTGCTTATTTTGATTTGTAATAAATTTAGTTGATGTATAAAAATCATCTTCTCCTGGTATATAGTTAGTAAAAGTCCATCCAAATGAATATTGATTATATCTATTTTCACTTTTACTTAAATAACTTTTTACATAACTTGGAGTTTCACTAAGAATAGCTGCCATAATGTAATCTTTTCAATTACTTGCGTTTTCATCATCAACTTCACCAGGGAATATTGATTTTAAAATTGGTGGCAATCCTTCTGATAGAAGTGAGGTAAGTTCATCAATTCTTTTAATTCTATCTTGTGTAGAATTAAATAAATTTTCTTCCTCATGAGTATGGGCTAATCATTCAATTATTCTTTGAATGTCTGCGATATTAATACCTCTACCAATTGTTTGAGGTAATCCTGAACCAAATAAATACCCAATCATTTTTATTAATTCTCCATTTTTACTTAAAGTATCATAAGTTCAATTTGGTGTTGCTTGATTTCCATTTGTTGAGTCTTTTCTAAATAAAAATTTAGGTAATATAGAATAATCTGTTGGTCCTGTTACATTTGTTATTGAATCAGAAAGATAATCAACTGTTCCATAATTTCCTTTAACATTATTTAAATATTGCTCATAATAATCAACACCATTTCATGGAGATAAACTAGTTTTTGATAATGGTGAATTACCAATTGGCTCTAAATTCTCAATTTGATTTGAATATTTAACATTTTTGTAATATGAAGTTACTGCTGTATTTACCATCCCTGGAATTGACATTGAAGTTGTAACTAATAATGTTGCAATTAAAACAGTGAAGGTTGAAACTAAAGTTGGCTTAATTCCACTAATTGCCAATTCAATACTAAATTTAGTAGTAAATTTAGTTCTTTTAGTCAATCTTAATTTTAGATTATCTAATCATTGAATTCTTTTAACAACTTCTTTTTTATTAAGAATTTCTAATACAGGTTTTTTTATTAAAATATATGCTGTTATATATGAAACAAGAATAGTTCCTAATCCAAATAACAACATTAATATAGCTAATGCCTCAGGGCTAAATCTTGCTTGATTATATGCTCCCCCTGTGTAAGATATGAATAAAATTGAAAATAACTCTTGTACATATCCCCCAATAAATCATGTTATTGGAACAACAAATAATAATAGTACTAATCCATATGATATATATGAAATAGCAATTTGACTTGTCTTTGTTCCTAATGCTTTTAAAATTCCAATTTCACCTGAGTTAAACTGTATTGTTTTTTTGATTGCTATTAACATTGTAACAATACATATAGCAAGTATTATTGAACAAACTATGTATGATATTGTTGAAAAAGTTTTTAGTACTAAAGGCATTAAGATTCAGTTAATTGAAAATACACTTGATTTAAATCCCTTTAGTGAATAAGGATAAACAATATTTGATTTACCTTCATTATTTTCATTATCTTCTTTTAAATTTTGTAAATAGTTATAATTAAGAGATTTAAATATACTTATATTTTTATCTAAATTATCTTTATTTTTTGATGTTATGAATCTATATAAATTTGTTGTAGCAACTTTTGCTTCGTTTCTGGCAATAACTTCATTTACAATATTCTTATTTAAGTAAATTATTGCACCTTTTTTATTATTTGGAAAAGGTACTGTCATTTCTGCAACCGGAAAGTTAGTATATGGATCTGCTGCAAAACCTGAAACAATTAAGTTTGCTTGCCCAACTTTAATATTACTTCCTAAATTAATTTTATTTGCTTTTGCATATTGGGGATTTACAAGTACTTCATTTTTAGTTCTTGGCTTATTCCCTTGATACACAGTTACATTTTCTTCAACTCATTGATCCATTAAGATAAATCTAAAATGTTTTTCAGATGAATTATCTGAATATACTATTTCCATTCTAGAATTGAGATCCAATTCTGATGCTTGAGCTATTAAATTTTGTCTTACATAGTATGATGATGCAACATTTGCATTTTCATACTTATAATCATCTTTTTTTATAAAATCATTCTTACCTTTTAAAATATTTTCAAGATATTTACCATTACTAATTAGTTTTAGTGCGTCACCTTTATCGTCAACATTACCTTTTTGATCTGCATGAATTAATTGACCTTTAGCACCAACTTCATAAATATTTCCTGTTGAATTTTCACTATTAAAGTCATCAGAAAATAATCAGTTATAAAGAATATCTCCATTTCCATTTCCATTTTCATTATTAAGTTTACTTGATTTCTTAAATTCATTTAAGACAAGCTCTGTACTTGGATTTTCTGAATTTTCTTCAATAGCTTTGTCCATTCAATATTGAACATAATCATGAATCATTTTATTTAGTTGATATACTATTGAAACAAATGCAAAGTCAATATAAGTATTAATTTCTCTTTGAAAATTTGATAATTCTGAATAATTATAATCTGCTAAATCTGAAACTATATCTTCAGATTTTAAAATTCCTTTATTGACTAGAATTGCAAAAGTAGAATTCTGAGATCTAAAGTTTGAATTAGGATTAACTATTTCATTATTAAGTTCTTCTTTTAATAAACTGATTGTTGTATTTGTAAAATTTTTCATTTGTTTTGCAATATAGTAATTATCTTCATTTGTATAGACTTCAACTGGAGAATAATTTACATCTTCTGCATTAATTATTTTTAATGTCTGATATCAATAATTAGTTTGATAGATATTTGAATTAGTTGAATTTATACCATATGCATTAAAATATGGTTTTTCATCACCATCAGTAAATTTATAATTAAATCATGGATTATAATATTCTTTATTATTTATTAAAGAATTAAATGCAGTTTTAAATTTATCATTTTTTAAAGCTTCTGTAATAAAAGTCTCTTTAGTCCCATTTACATTTGCTATATTTACATTATATGCAAGTGGATTTCCATCATTATCTTTTAAATATTCATCTGATATAAAGTCCATTATTGGAACCATATTTTTAGAATTAATTGAACCAATTGTTTCTAATGAATCTTCACTGTAAAAATCAAAAGGTTCAACCTTATGCATTGTTCTTTCATATTCAAATTTTATTCTGTCATTTATGGAATTAGTAACACTTAAAATAAGTGATGCAAAAAAACCAAGTATAACGATCAGAATAAATTGTGTTTTATATCTAAAAACACCCTTCAGTCCTTGTTTTATCAACAAGAAAAAAATGTTCTTTTTCATATTATTCTTCTCTTTTCTTATTTAAAATTTTTTCCTATTATTTTTTCAATAAAAACATAAATATTAAATTTAAAAGATTTCAGGAGGTGTAGTTCCCTTTTTTAATGTTTTAAGTTCGTGTGATTCAATATTACTTATTAAAATAACTTTTTCTTCTCAGGTATCTTTAAGAGTATTTGATTGAATATTTATAACTTTAATTTTTTCAAATATGATTTGCAACATAATATCTAATCTTATTGCTTCTTTATAAATTTTATCAGAAACTTCTTGATTTGAAGTTGAAACTATTTTAATTACAGAGTAGAAAAACAAACATACAAAAAGATAAAAAACTGAGTAAATTAAAAATATATTTACAAAAATAACAAAAATAATTGATGCTATTCAAACAGTACCAATATTTATATATTTAGAACCTTCAAATTGAGTTCATCACTCAAATTCCTCAGTAATTCTATCAGTACGTTCAAATGCAGATAATGCTACACAAAAAGATATAGCAAAAAAGATCAAAGTTATAAACATAGTCATATAAAATCTAAAATTATTATTTAATGAATGCATATTCAATAGATTTCTTCTTGTAATTTCGTAATTATATTTCTCAGCGTGTTTTAAAAATTTAGTAATAAAATTTGTAATAAAATATATTGCTATAATTCCTAAAACTATATCAATAACTAATGAAAATGTTAATATAGCAATTTTATTTTCTAAAATAGTTTGAATTGGAAATGTTAAAAAAATTAAAGAAAATATAGCTATTAAATATGAATTCTCTTTTATTTTTTTCATAACTACCCCGCTTGTTAATATTATAATTTAAAAAAAAAAAAAAAAAGCAGTAAAATGAAAACTACTTTTTTATATAAATAAATTTTTTACATTTTATAATAACTGAAATTATAAAATTATTTAAATAGTTTATTATTTTTTCCATTGGTCAAAATAAAATCAAAGCAAATAGAAATGAAATTGAAAATACTAAACTGGTTAATAAAATAAATGCAAGATCATTATTTGCTGTTACATTTGAAACAAAAAGTAAGAATATTTTTATAAATGAATAATTAATAAAATATATAGGTATGGATAATTTTCCCAAAATATTAATAATTTTATTTTCCTTAATTTTAAATTTACTAAATATATGAAAAATAGATACAGCAGTAAAAATTGAACTAGGATTATTATTTCCAAATAAATAACTCGTTTTACCTGGAATAATTATAAAAAGAAAGATGTTTATAATCATTGCTAATGGTATTCATACTAGTGATGCAATATATAACAGATCATTATTTTTATACATTAATTTATGACTATGAAGCTTTAACCAAGCACCTGTCATGTAGATTATATTTAAATAAAATATATTATTAATAGAAAAATTTTTAAAATACTCTAAATGTCTAATGACTCCATAAAAAGTTGCATAACAAGCAACTATTACAAAAAGTGAATATCAAATATTAGTTCTTTTTAAAAAATAATTAACAGGAATAGAAAGAATATATACAAATAATAAAGTTCATATGTATCACATATTGATTGTCCCATAATTGTATAATCACTCCGTTTTATTAAAACCCTCTATTTTTCCAAAAAATAGACTTTCTATTATTAAATTTATAAATATAATAACAGTTAAATAAAATACAATAGTAAGAAATAGTTTTAAAATACTTGGATAACTCTTATTAATCATAAAATATCCTGAAATAAGTGCAAAGACTAAAACTCCACTTCCTATAATTGGAGCAAAAGAAACAAAAATTCAACTTGACTCTCCGCCACCTACTCTTGTATGATACATAACCACAGTTATACACATTAAAAACCTTAACAATTCAATGTTAGTCTTTCTCATTTTTACCCCTAAACAATTTTTCCTTGGGCAAAGGTATTATTACCTCCACCTTTTACTTCATAAGTTCCATTATTCTTAAATATTTCAATTGCTTTATTTTCATTTGAAATATTTTCACTAACAGAAACAATAAATATTTTTTCTGTTGTATTTGCAAATTTTATAATTAAATTTGCAAATTTATTTTGTAATTTATCTGAAAGAGTTTTTAGTTCTTTCATTTCAAGATCATTAATTTCCATTTCAATTCAATTTAGTCCATTTTTTTCAGTTGGTATAATATTTGAATACTTTGTTAAATTTTGTTCAATTAATAAATTTTCAATTTCCTTTTGATATGGCTTAAATAAATTTTTTAAATCATTAACTTTTTGTTTTATTAAATTCAAATTATTTTTTGTTATATCCATTGAAAGAATATTATTAATTTCTTTTTCAATATTTTCATTTGCCAATTTAATTTTAAAATTATTAAATTTATCAACTATTGAACTAATCTCAACTTTTTGCTTTCTGAATTGCTCATTTAAAAAGTTTGCCACTTCTTTATGACTTGTTACAGCATGATATCTAAATACTCCACTACCTTTTGATTCAACTGAAGTTATAAATAAATCTTCAATATCTTTTGTATTTTCAACATGAGTTCCACCACAAAGTTCACAAGAGAAATCTGCAAATTTAATTACTCTTACTATTCCACCATATTTTTCAGTAAATAAAGCTAAAGCATTATGCTTTTCAATAGCTTCTTCTAATGAACAATAAATGATTTCTCTTGGTAATGCATTCTTAATTTCCCTAGAAATTATTTGATGAATTTTATCTATTTCTTCTTGATTTGGCAATCTATTATAAGAAATGTCAATTCTTAGTCCATTTTCATCA
Source organism: Spiroplasma diminutum CUAS-1 (assembly GCF_000439455.1). GTDB lineage: Bacteria > Bacillota_I > Bacilli_A > Mycoplasmatales > Mycoplasmataceae > Spiroplasma_A > Spiroplasma_A diminutum. Next base: position 863,262 of record NC_021833.1, read on the forward strand.
TTATAACTACCATTTTGTAATGCTTCTTTTCCTAAAACTTCTTGAATTGCAGCTTGAAGTATATGTGTTCCTGAATGATTCTTCATTGTGTAAAAGCGTTTCTCACTATTTATTTGTGCACTTACATTTTCACCAACTTCTAAAGTACCGCTCACTTGAACTTTATGAATATGTTGTCCACCAGGTCCTGTTTGTACATCAATAACTAAATGACGATTTTCATTTTTATCTATTAAATAACCATTATCTGATGCCTGTCCACCTTTTTCTGCATAAAAGGGAGTTTTTTCAAGAGTCATAAATACTATTTGATCTTTTGCTTGTTTTAAAGAAGTTTCATCTTCAAAAATAAAATTAATTTTTGTTAAACAATCCTCTTTTTCATAACCAATAAATTCACTTTCAACTTTTAAACTTGTTAAAATAGCTGATTGTTTATTTCAAGCTTTATCACTTTTTCTTGAATTTCTTGCAAGTTCTTTTGTTTCTTCAAGCAGTCTTTCATAATCTTCTAAATCTACACTTACATTGGATTCACTTGCAATTTCAACTGTTAATTCAATTGGAAATCCAAATGATTCAAATAATAATAATGCATTTTTTCCTGTAACTTTATTTTCTGTTTTAATTATATTTTCTAAATGTTCAAAACCTTTTGAAAGAGTTTTTAAAAATCTTATTTCTTCTTGTTTAATTATTTCTTTAACTGATTCTGATTTTTCAATTAAATATGGATAAAAATCTCTCATTGCTTCGATTACTTTATCAACTAGCTTATATAAAAATGCTTCTTGTATCCCCAATTTTCTTCCATAAACTGAACTTCTTCTAATCAATCTTCTAATTATATATCCTCTATCTTTATTTCCTGGAAATACTCCATCACTTATTGCAAAAACTACTGCTCTAACATGATCTGCAATTACTTTAAAAGCAGTATTAACTTTTGTTTGCTCTTTGTTTTCATTATAGTAATTATCAATTGAATATTTAAAATTTGAATTACAAAGTTTTTCAACTTCTTGAATTGTTGGAAAAAATATATCTGTTTCAAAATTTGTTGGTGCATCTTGAAAAATAGAAACAAGTCTTTCAAATCCAGCACCAGTATCTATATTTTTTCTTGGTAATTCTGCATAGTTATTATTTCCATCATTATTAAATTGAGAAAATACTATATTTCAAATCTCAATATAACGATCATTTTCAATATCTTCTTCTAATAGTTTCGAACCTATTTTCTCAGGATCTCAGTTTTCTCCACGGTCAAAAAAGATTTCAGTATTAGGTCCACATGGACCTTGACCAACATCTCAAAAGTTTGTATCTCTTGTTCCTTTAAAAATATGATCTTCTTTTATACCAATTATTTTAGTTCAGACATCATATGCTTCACTATCTTCATTAAAAACAGTTATATATAAAAGTTCTGGATTAATATCAAATCATTTTGGAGAAGTTAAAAGCTCTCAAGCAAACTCGATTGCTTCTTTTTTAAAATAATCACCAATTGAGAAATTCCCTAACATTTCAAACATTGTTTGATGACGCGCAGTCACTCCAACATTTTCAATATCGTTTGTTCTAATTGATTTTTGTGAATTAGTTAATCTTGGCGAAGGTGGGTTCATTCTTCCATCAAAATATGGTTTTAAAGTAGCCACACCTGAATTAATTCATAATAAGCTTGGGTCCTCAACAGGTACTAAACTAACAGGTTCTAAAAAGTAGTGATCTTTTGATTTAAAAAAATCTAATCACATTTGTCTAATTTCATTTGCAGTAAGTTTCTTCATTTTATTTTCTCCTTAAAGATAACAAAATAATTTTAGCATATATGCTAATTATTTTTATATAAAGCAATCCTTATGAACAGCCATTGTTATCCCACTAAATTCAACTTCATTATAATTTTCATTGTTATAAAATTTAATATTTCATGCATCTGGTCCATTTTCTTTTGAATAATGTTTATTATAGTCCATTGTTTTTAAACAAACTATACAAAGTCTGTGAATATCTAATTTATCTTCTTGACTCCCACACTGACATAGCATTGCATTACTTCAAGCATTTGTTGCAATATCATCTAATCTAATTTTTTTCATTTTTAATACCTCTTTTAAATATTTTAAAACAAAAAAAGGTTCCTATGAACCTTTTATTTATTATAATTTGGAGCTTCTTTTGTAAGTTCCACATCATGGGGATGACTTTCTTTTAAACTTGCATTTGTAATTCTTACAAATTTTGTGTTTAATCTTAATTCATCTATACTTTTGCTTCCAGTATATCCCATTCCACTTTTTAATCCACCCATTAATTGAAAAATAACATCTCTCATTTTTCCTTTGAATGGAACTCTAGCTTCAATTCCTTCGGGTACTAATTTCTTAGCACCTTTTTGAAAGTATCTGTCGCTACTTCCTCTCTTCATTGCAGCAAGAGAACCCATACCAACATAACTTTTATATTTTTTACCATTTGCAATAATTTCTTCTCCAGGAGATTCTTCTGTTCCTGCAAAAATACTTCCCATCATTACACAATGTGCTCCTGCTGCAAGTGCTTTTACAATATCACCAGAATATTTAATTCCTCCATCAGCTATTATTGTTACATCTTTGTCTTGTGCTCAATTAAATACATCATTTATTGCTGTAATTTGAGGAACACCAACTCCTGCAACAACTCTTGTAGTACAAATACTTCCTGGTCCCACTCCAACTTTTACACTATTTGCACCAGCTTCATAAAGTGCTTGTGCTCCTTGGGCAGTACAAATATTTCCTGCTATAATATCTAAATCTTTATATTTTTTTCTAATTTCTTTGACAATATCAATAATACCTTTACTGTGTCCATGTGCTGAATCAACTACAATAATATCAACTTGTGCTTTTACAAGAGCATCAACTCTATCCATGCAATCTACACTAACTCCAACAGCTGCACCAACTCTTAATCTACCTTTTTTATCCTTACAAGCATTTGGATGATCAATTGCTTTATCAATATCTTTTGTAGTAATTAAACCAATTAATTTATTATTTTCATCAACAATTGGTAATTTTTCAATTCTATTTTTTAATAGAATTGCTTTTGCTTGTTCTAAAGTATTTGAAGGATTTCCTGTAATTAAATTTTCTTTTGTCATTATTACATCAACAGTTGCTTTAAAATCCTCAAAATATTTTAAATCTCTATTTGTAACAATACCAATTAATTTTAAATCTTCATCAACAACTGGAAGACCTGAAATTTTATATGTTGCCATAATTTCATTTGCATTTTCAACAGTAGTGTCTTTTGTAATTGTAATTGGATCAGTAATAAAACCAGATTCATTTCTTTTAACTTTCTGAACTTCTAAAACTTGCTCTTCAATAGTTAAATTTTTATGAATTATACCAATTCCACCAGCTCTTGCGATCTCAATTGCAAGTCTTGATTCAGTAACTGTATCCATAGCTGAACTTAATAACGGAATACTTAATTCAATATTTTTTGTTAATTTAGTTTTTAAACTAACTTCACTTGGCAATACTTCCGAATAACCCGGAACTAGTAAAACATCATCAAAAGTAATTCCATCATTAATTATTTTTCCATTTAAATTATTATTCATAAAGTAATTCTCCTATTCTCATTCTATTGTTCCAGGAGGTTTTGAGGTAATATCATATACTACTCTATTTACTCCATCAACTCTATTAATAATTTCATTTACAACTTTATCTAAAAATTCTCAAGGTAAATGAGTACTTGTTGCTGTCATAAAGTCAATTGTATTGACACTTCTTAAAGCAACAACATAATCATAAGTTCTATTGTCTCCCATTACTCCAACAGTTTTGACGGGCAATAATGTAACAAAAGCTTGTGAAACTTCATTATATAAATTTGCTTCAATCAAATTAGAAATAAAGATATCGTCTGCTTCTCTTAAAATATCACATTTATCTTTTGTAACTTCACCAATTACTCTAACTCCAAGACCAGGTCCAGGGAATGGATGACGATCTATCATTAAATCAGGTATTCCTAATTCCCTTCCAACTGCTCTTACTTCATCTTTAAATAAATCTCTTAAAGGTTCTAGAAGTTCAAATTTTAAGTCATCAGGTAATCCACCAACATTGTGGTGAGATTTAATAGTTTTTGAAACATGTCCATTACTTGAAGATTCAATTACATCAGGATATATTGTTCCTTGAGCTAAAAATTTAGCCCCTTTCATTTCTCTTGCTTGTTCTGTAAAGACCTCAATAAATTTTTTTCCAATTGCTTTTCTTTTATCTTCTGGATCTGTTAAACCTTCAAGAACATTATAAAAATCCTGACTTACATCAACAAGTTTAATATTCATATCAAATTCTTTATTGTATAAATCCATAACTTTCTTTGCTTCATCTTTTCTTAAAAGTCCAGTATCAACAAGTATACAAGTTAACTGTTTTCCAATTGCTTTTGATATTAAAGCTGCTGCAACTGATGAATCAACTCCCCCAGATAAACCTAAGATAACTTGTTCATCACCAACAGTTTTTTTAATAGTTTCAATCTTGCTGCTAATGAATTCACTCATTTCTCAATCTTTTTGACATTTTGAAATGTCAAATAAGAAATTTTCTAGCATTTGAGTTCCTTGTTCTGAATGAGTAACTTCGGCATGAAATTGTATACCATATATTTGCTTTTCACTATTCTCAATTGCTGCAACTGATGAATCAGAGTGAGCAATTTGCTTAAATCCTTGTGGTAATTGTGTTAAGTGATCTGCATGACTCATTCATACTTGTGTTCCATCACTAATATTTTTAAATAATAAGCTAGAAGTATCATCTAAAAATAGACTTGCTTTACCAAATTCTTGTGAATCTGCTAATTCAACTTTTCCACCAAACATTTCAGTTATCAATTGCATTCCATAACATACTCCAAGTATTGGAACATTTAAATTGAATAATTCTTTATCAATTGTGTATGCTTCACTTAGATAAACACTATTTGGTCCTCCAGATAATATAATTGCTTTTAAATTTATATATTTTTCTAAATCAGCTTTTGTTTTATCAAAAGGTATAACTTCAGCATAAACATTTAAGTTTCTAACTCTTCTTGCTAATAATTGAGTATATTGACTTCCAAAATCTAAAATAAGTATTTGTGTATTTGACATATATTTAACCTTTCACATAATCCTGTGGGATTCAATTTTCCTTTTATTATACATTAAATTGTAATGTATAAGGTGTATGGACTTATACAATTATTATATTCCCAGGATAATTATCTATATTAGATAAAAATAAAAATATCTTATTAAAAGATATTTTTATTTTTAAAAGTTAATTGGTTTTCCAGATTCTAATGCTTCTGCAGCTTCACCAATAGCTTCACTTAATGAAGGGTGCGGGTGAATTGCTCTGGCAATCTCTGAAATTGTAGCTTCTGATTCCATAACTGTTGTTATTTCTGAAATCATATCAGTTGCAGTATTTGAAATAATATGACAACCTAATACCTGTTTGTATTTTGGTTCACAAATTAATTTTACAAATCCTCCAGTATTCCCATCAGCTAATGCTTTACCAATTGCAGCAAATGGGAATTTATATACTTTATATTCAGTTCCAGCTTTTTTAAGTTCATCTTCTGTTTTACCAACAGCTGCAACTTCTGGATATGTATATATACAACTTGGAACTCTATCAAAGTTCATAGTCATATCTTCAGCATGATCATTTCCCAATCTTTTTGCTATTCTATTTGCAGCAATAATTCCTTGATGGGAAGCAACATGGGCTAACATCATTTTTCCTGTAACATCACCAATTGAGTAAACTCCATCAATATTAGTTTCACAGTATTCGTTAACGTTAATATGTCCACGTTCGTTCATTTCTAAATTAATGTTTTCAAATCCTTCTGTTACAACTTTACGTCCAACAGATTGTAAACAATAATCTGCTTTAATTTTGTATTCTTTACCATCTTTTTCATATATAACTTCATTTTTACCAAATGATTTTGTACTTACACCATAAATTATTTCTAAGTTTCCTCTAGAAATTAATTCTTTTGTCATTTCTTTTGAAACATCACTATCTAGCATTTCTAAAATAGTTGGTAAGAATTGTAATACTGTTACTTTTGTACCAAGTCTCTTATAAACACAAGCAAATTCAATACCAATAACTCCTCCACCAATAATTACTAATTCCTTAGGTATTTTTGGTAATGATAAGGCACCTGTTGAATCGATTAATCATCCAGATTCAATAGCTTCCTTAGCTCCTGGTAAATTGAAATGATTTGGAACACTTCCTGTTGCAATAATTAAATTGTCACATGTATATTGTTTTCCATTAACTTCAACTGTGTTCTTATCAATTGCTTTAGCAAAACCTTCAACTGAAGTAACTTTGTTTTTTTTCAATAATCCTTTAACTCCAGTTGTTAATTTTCCAACAACATCATCTTTTCTGGCTTGAATTGCTTTTCAATCAGCTTTAACTCCAGTTACATCAACTTGAATACCATATTTATCAGCACGCTTTGTAATTTGCTCATATAGATAAGCTGATTTAAGTAAAGTTTTTGTAGGAATACATCCGATATTTAGACAAACTCCTCCATAATTACCTTTTTCTGCTATCATAGTTTTTAATCCTAATTGCGCACATTTAATAGCAGATACATATCCCCCAACTCCGGCTCCAATTACAATTACTTCAAAATGATTTTCTGGATCTTTTGCTATAAATTTAGGTGCTGGTTTTAAATCTCCGCCTTTACCTGGAACAAGTCCTGGCATATTTACATTATTTACAGCATTCATTATTGTTTCAGCTGCTGATTTTTTAGGTGGAACTTCTCTAGTTCTACCTCTTGAAAGTAAAGCATTTGAAACTGGTGTTGCTCCAACAACTGAGGCATTTTCCTCAGCAGGTTCTTCAGCTTTAATCTCAGTTTTTTCTTCCTGAGGTGCATCACCTTTTCCATCATCAATTTCTATAACAACATCACCAACATTAATTTCTTGATTTGCTGAGATTAAAATTTTTGCAATTTTTCCATCAACTGGTGCATAAATATCTGAAGTAACTTTATCAGTTTCAACATTAAAAAGAGCATCACCCATTTTAACTTCATCACCGATTTTAACTAAAACTTCAGTAACTGTACCTTCTGTTAAACCTTCTCCAATATCTGCGAATTTTACTTTAAACATATTTCTAATTCTCCTAAACTAATAGAGTTGCAGGATTTTGTAAATAGTAAGCTATTCTTGTTAAAAATCTTCCTGCATCTGCTCCATCAATTACTTTATGATCTGCAGTTATTGAGAATGGCATATAATCTCTAACTTCAATTTCATCATTAATAACCCCAGGAGCTCTTGTAATTGTTCCAACTCCTAAGATTGCTGATTCAGGAAAGTTTACAATTGGTGTTGCATAATCTAAACCAACTGCTCCAAAGTTAGTAACTGTGAAAGTAGCTCCACTCATTTCTGAGGATGCTAATTTTTTACTTCTTGCTTTTATTGCAAGGTCATTTATTTTTACAGCAATTTGTAAAACACTTAATTTATCTGCACCTTTTATTACAGGTACCATTAAACCATCTGGTGTATCACATGCCATACCAATATTAATTTGTTGTGCAAATTTTGTTGCTTTATTTTCTTCATCAATTCTTACATTTAAATTTGGCATATCTCTCAAAGCATTTGCACTAGCTTTAATAATAAATGCTAAGTAAGTTAATTTAACTCTTAATGAATCTGCATGACCTTTAAGTTGTTTTCTAATATTTACTAATTCAGTAATATCTAAATTTCTTAATCCAGTAAATCCAGCAACTTTTTCATGAGCGGTTGCCATAGCTTTAACAGTTGCTTTTCTAATTGGATTTCATGGTTTTGATTCAAATGTTAAAGGTTCATTAATTTCAGGAACTGAAATTAATGGATTTGAGTAATCAATTGCTGGTCCCTTTTGAGCAACCATTTGAGGTGCAGTTGGTGTTGAAGCAACTTGTGGATTTGCTGAGAATGACTCAACGTCTGCTACTAAAATTCTTCCATTTGGTCCTGATGGACTAACTTTTGAAAGATCAACTCCCATTACTGCAGCAACTTTTCTTGCTAAAGGTGATGCTTTTACATCAACATTGCTATTATCAATAATGCTTGGTTGATTTGATAGTGATTGGTTTGGTGCAACTTCTCTTGCTATTCTTGATATAACTTCATTTGAAACTGGTGTTGCTCCAACAACTGAAGCATTTTCCTCAACAGGTTCAACTTTAGTTTCAGCTTTTGGCTCTTCAACAGAATCACCTTTTCCATCATCAATTTCTATAACAACATCACCAACATTAATTTCTTGATTTGCTGAGATTAAAATCTTTGCAATCTTTCCATCAACTGGTGCATAAATATCTGAAGTAACTTTATCAGTTTCAACATTAAAAAGAGCATCACCCATTTTAACTTCATCACCCATTTTAACTAAAACTTCAGTAACTGTACCTTCTGTTAAACCTTCTCCAATATCTGCGAATTTTACTTTAAACATATTTCTAATTCTCCTATTACTATTTAAAATTTGTAATTTAAAATTTCTTCCATTTTAACAAGTATTTTTTTTGGATGAGGTTGGTGATAAGCTTCACCAGAATCAAATGGTATAACAATGTCATAACCTGTACATCTCATTGAAGGTGCTTTTAGATATTCAAAACATTCTTCATTTACTGATGCAATAATTTCTGATGAAACTGAAAATGATCTAATAGCTTCATGAACTACTAATAATCTTCCAGTTTTTTTAACAGATTCAAAAATCATATCTCTATCTCATGGTTGAATTGAACGTAAGTCAATTAATTCAATTGTAACATCTGGATTATTTGCTTCAAATTCATCGATAGCTTTTTGACAATCAACTGTTTGTGCACCATAAGTAACAACTGTTAAGTCATTTCCTTCTTGAATTTTGAAAGCCTTTCCAATTTCTACAGTATAGAATCCTTCTGGAACTTCTTGTTTGAAAGCTCTATATAATTTTGTTGGTTCAAAAACAATAACTGGATCTGGTGATTCAATTGCTGCTAATATTAAACCTTTTGTATCATAAGGAGTTGAAGGACAAACTACTTTTATTCCTGGAGTATGTGCATACATTGCTTCCATTGCCTCAGAGTGCAATTCAAGAGCTCTAATTCCTCCACCCATAGGCATTCTAATAACAACAGGAGTTGGATATTTCCCTCTTGTTCTATTTCTCATTCTACCCATATGTCCTAAAATATTTTGTAATGATGGTCATCCCAGACCTTCAAATTGTAATTCAACAACTGGTTTCATTTTATTTATAGCCATACCTAAAGCTACCCCGGCAAATACAGCTTCTGAAATTGGAGCATCAAAACATCTTCTTTCTCCAAATTTTGCTTGTAACCCTTCAGTTGCTCTAAATACTCCACCTTCGTAACCAGCATCTTCTCCATAAACTACTACGTCATCTCATTTTTCCATTGCAACTTCAAGTGCTTCTGAAACTGCTTTAACATTATTTAATACTTTCATTAATGGTGTCCTCCTTTAGCTACTTCTGGATATTTTGTAAAGAATTCTTTAGCTTCCTTATACTGTCTTTCTAATTCTGGAGTTTTTTCAGCAAATTGGAAGTTAAATACATCTTCTAATTCATAAGATTTATTTGCTTCTGCTCAATCAAACTCTGCTCTAATAAATTCATCTTGTTCTTTATCTAAAGCTTCTTGTTTTTTGTCATCTCATAATTTTTTATCAACTAAGTATTTTTTCATTCTAATTAATGGATCTTTTGTAAGTGCTTCTTCAAATTCTGGTTTAGGTCTATAAATATCTGGATTATCTGATGAAGAGTGAGCTCCTAATCTATAAGTATCACATTCAATAAATACTGGTCCATTTCCTGCTCTTGCATATTCAACTGCTTCTTGAGCAACTGCATAAACTGCTAAAAGATCATTTCCATCAACTTTAATTGAAGGCATACCAGTTGCAAGACCTTTAACTGCTATATTTAATGATTTTGTAGATTTTTTATATGGTGTTGAAATAGCTCATTTATTATTTTCACAAACAAAAATAACTGGTAACTCATGTAATTTTGCAAAGTTCATTGCTTCATAAGTTTCTCCTTCACTCATTCCACCATCTCCTGTAGTAGTAACTGCAACACCATCTGTTCCTCTATATTTCTCTGCAAAAGCTATACCTGTTGCTTGAGAAAATTGAGAACCAATAATAATATTTGGTGGCAATGAATTTACACCTTCAGGTGATTGTCCTCCATATTCATTTCCCATTCAATAAAGCATAATATTTTTCATTGGCATTCCAACATTTAATCATGCAGCATTGTTTCTATAACCTGAAGCAAATCAATCTTTACCTTTAATTAATGGTAAAGTATAACCAATTTCTGATGCTTCTTGTCCTGTTGAAGAAAGGAATGATAACAATCTCCCTTGTCTTTGAGCTTTATTTTGAAAGTCATCTTGTCTTCTTGAAAGATTCATCATTTTATATGCTTCAACCATTTCTTTTTCAGTCATTTTAGGCATTAATTTTTCATCAATAATTTTTCCGTCTTTATCCATTACACGAACAATTTCGTCCTTTAATGGATCAAATTTTCCTATAAATTTCATTTTTACCTCCTATTGTATTAATAAATCCAAGATATCTTGGGTTGTAAAGTTTTCTCCAAATATTGCCTTAATATTTGAATTTTCCAACGCCTTTTGCAAGGCAAATGTTTCATATTTAACTTCTATTAAATTTTGTTCAACTTCTTCTGTTCCTTCAAACCCTAAGAAGTCTCCATAAAATTTGGCTCCTTTGATAACTCCTTGTTCTATTCTTAACAGAACCTCAACAGAACCTTTACCTTCAAGCCTTTGTTTATTTCTATAATCAAAATCTGCATTTTTTGCATAATTTCAATCAGAATTTTTGAATTTTGATTCACTAAGAGATTTAATTTCATCAATCTCTTCTTGACTTAATTCAATAGTATTAATTTCGTTTAATCCTTTATATGTTTCAATTAATTGATCCATAAAAGATTGAATATCAATTTTTTCTTCAACCTCAGAATTAACATTTGTAACTCTTGCTGCAATAGACTTTATATTCTTTGAAAGAATTTTTGCTCTATCAACAGTTAAATAATTTGTCAATTTATCTAAATTTGAATTAAATAATATTGTTCCATGTTGTAAAAATCTATCTTCATATTTTCACATTGCATTTCCAGATATTTTTTTTCCATTTAATTCAATATCATTTCTTCCAGAAAACTTAGCTGGAACACCTAATTTGTTTAATGTGCTAATTACAGGTTCTAACATTGTAGAGAATAATGAAACTGCAGTATTATTTATATCAGTGTATATAATACTAAAGTTCATATTTCCTAAATCATGAAATACAGTTCCTCCACCGCTATTTCTTCTAACAATATTCACAGAATCCTTTTGTGCGTTTTGTAAGTTTATTTCTCAAGCTGCATTTTGGTTTCTACCAACAACAATTGTGTTGTCATTTTGTCATAAAAATAGAATAGGCTCATCGTATTTTCTTGTTTTTACAAAATATTCTTCTGTAGCTAAATTAAAAGCTGGATCAACACAAGAAGTCTTATATATAAACATTCGTATACTTCCCTTCTATACTCTTATATTTTAAAACTTTTTTCTTTAATTTGGGGAAAATTTTTAATATATGAAATTTTTTTTCAAAAATTTTCCAAAATTAATTAAAAAAATGATTTTTTGTTATTAATTATGTACCATTATTAAGTAATCAAATAAAAAGTAAGGAATTGGTATAAATGCAACTACAACACTTATCAAAAAAAAGATTAATTTTAATAGACTTAGATGGTACTGCTTTAATGTCAAACGGTGAAGAAATTCATTCAATCACGAGAAATGCATTAATTAAAGCAAGGGAAGAAGGTCATGAAGTTTGTATAATAACTGGAAGACCTCATAGAGCAAGTATTAGATTCTACAATGAGCTTGGATTAAATACACTTTTAACAAATTTTGATGGTGCTCATATACACGATCCAATTTCAAAAAAATTTAAAAGAATTGTTTTTCCAATAAGTGAAGAAATTGTTATAGAAATAATGAATCACCCAAAAATTAAAGCTAGTATTTCAAATATACTAGTTGAGTCTTATAATAAGGCAATGGTTAAAGAAAGAGATGAATTCGTTGAAAATTTCTTTCATTTAGATGATGTAGCTGATGATGAATATAAAGTAATAAACCCATATGAAAATTGACAAGGAGCTGCAACAAACGTTGTTTTATTTATTGATACAGAAGATAATAAAGATGAGGTTTTAAGAGTTCTTGAAAAATTTAAAAATACAATAAAAATACAATCAGGAAATGTTTATGGAAATTTAAGCAATGCCTCAAAATTGATGGTTACTTTGACAAATAAAATTGTTAATAAAGGTTTTGTAACTGATATTTTAGCTCAATATTATAACAAAGATATACGAGATGTTATTGCATTTGGTGATCAAATGAATGATTATGAAATGATACAAAAAGTAGGATATGGTGTTGCTATGAAAAATGGAAACACTGAGCTTAAAAATATAGCTGCAGGTATTACAAATTTAACCAATGACGAAGGTGGAGTTGGAGAATATTTAGAAAAACTTCTTAGAGGACTAGAAGTATAAAATAAAAAAACTGGAATTTCAGTTTTTTTATTTTATCATTTTTTCTAATTCTAGAACTAATCTGTCAATCTCTTCTACTAATGGTAAATAAGTTTCCTTATTGGTAAAATCAATACCAACTTCTTTTAAAATATCCAAAGGTTTTTTTGAACCTCCCTTTTTTAAAAAATCAATTATACTGTTTTTATTCCCATTTTTAAAATCATTATATATTTTAAAACTTGCTACTAAATCAAGTGCATATTTATAAACATAAAATGGTGATTGAAAGAAATGAGAAATATATGGTCATGAATATTTTGAATCATCTTTATCATCAAAATCATCATATCCAAATTCATTTTCCTTTTGTATATATAAATTATTTAATACTTCAGTTGTAATTGGCTTTTCTTCTTCAATAAGCTTATGTGCACAATATTCAAAATCTGCAAATTGAATTTGTCTGTAAAAAGTTGAAATTAAATCAAACAATCTTTGTTGAACTAAATATTTTTTCTCTTCAAGATCATTTGTAGTTGAAAATAAATGGTCAAACAACAAGTGTTCATTAAAAGTTGAGGCAACCTCAGCCAAAATAATGGGGTAATTATTCAAAGGATATTTTTGAGATTCGTCTGCAAATAAAGTATGTATTGAGTGTCCAATTTCATGAGCTAAAATATTTACAGAACCAAGTTTATAATCTCAATTCATTAAAATTATTGGTTCAACTCCATTTCCTCCAGATGAATATGCACCATCTGATTTATTTTCATCTTCAAAATAATCAATTAAATTATCTTTAAAAGCGATATTCAATTTTGATACGTATTCTTCTCCTAGTACATTGAGTGATTCCTTTACAATATTAATTCCATCTTCAATTTCAAATGTTCTATTATAATTTTTTGTTATTTTTAATAATCTATCTGTTGAATAAAATTTATCAAATTTATAAGCAGTTTTTATTAAATTATTATATTTTTTAAAAGAACCTATAGTCTCTTTACCAAAATCTATTAATTTAAGATAAATTTCTTCACTTACTTGATCATCGAATAAATTCATTTCTAGAATTGATTTATATCCTCTTACATTTTTATTTTCGTTTTGTTCTTGAATTATTGCCTCATATATTTTTGCAAAACTATGCTTTCTTAAACTAAAGTTATTAAAGTATAGTTCTTGGGCTTCTTTTCTCTTTTCTTGATCTTCTAATGGTTTTGAATCCTCCATTATTTCTCTATAAATAGTTGAATTAAGTTCAATTTCTTTTTCATTTCAAATGATTTTATTATTTTGTCTATCGGCATATGCAAGTGAATCATATAGATTACCAACAGCACTTCTACTTCTAGAAAGTTTACTCATTAACTCTTCTTCAGTTTTTGAAAGAATAAATTTTGAAGATTTAAAAAAGGTTTCAAAACGATAAATGAAACTTTCATTTTTAGTTTCTTTTAATCAATTAATTATTTTTTCCTTACCTATTTCTTTAAATTCATTTAATAAAAAGGAAGTTTTTATACTTGATAATTGATAAAAATCCTCCAAAATAGAATTTAACTCCTGATTTTCATTATTCGTTTGGTCAATATCAATTAAGTGAGCATATTGATTTAATTTTGCTAAAATTAAATCTTTTTCTTTTTCTAAACTTAAGTAATTGATGAAATTTTCCTTTTTATTTAAATTATCTTTTAACTTTATAATTTCATCATCAATTTTATTTATTTTGTCTAAATCCTTTTTTCAATCATTAAAACTTTCATATAAATGTGAGAAATTTCATTTGTATTTTTCTTGTGCTTCTTTTCTTTTCATAAATCTATTATATAAAATAAAAAATCTCTAAACGAGATTTTCTTTACTATTTGTTTAATAATTCAAACATTGTTTTCAACATTGGTGCTCTACCACGTTTATTTGCATCAGCTGTTGCTGCAATGTCTAAGTGTATATATTCTTTTTCTTCTGCAAATGAATCCAAGAATGCAGCTGCAGTTGATGAACCAGCTTCTCTACCTGGTTCTGAATTTGTTAAGTCTGCAATTTTTGAAACTTGCATTGCTTTTAAATGTTCTCCAATTAAAGGTTGTCTTCAAATTGATTCTTGACCTTTTACTGCTGCTTTTTCAAATTCAGAATAGAATTCATCATTTTTTGAAAATGTTCCTGTAAATCATCTTCCTAAAGCTATAACAATAGCCCCTGTTAATGTTGCAACTGTAATTGCTCTGTCAGCTTTTGCTTCTCTTACTGCATAAGTAATTCCATCAGCCAATACTAATCTTCCTTCAGCATCTGTATTATTAATTTCTACAGTTTTACCATTCATTGATTTAATTACTGATTCTGTTAATGTTGCTTTTCCACCAATTCTATTGTCTGTTAAAAGTGCAACTGAAACAACATTTGCTTTTGCTTTTGATTTAGCAAGCGCCATAACTGTTGAAGAAACAATTGCAGCTCCTGACATATCAAATTTCATATTATCTAAAAAGTTTGAAGGTTTTAAATTATATCCCCCTGAATCGAATGTGATTCCTTTTCCAACTAAAGCTGTTCTTTTTTGTGATGGATCTGAATTATATTCCATTACAACAACTCTTGGTTCAACATTACTTCCAGCATTAACTGCAAGTAATAATCCCATCCCCATAGACTCTATTTGTTTTTTATCATAAACAGTAACTTTAATATCACTAATTTCTTTAGCTTTTTCTGCTAATCTATTTGCAATTTCAACTGATGTTCCAATGTTTGGTGGTAGATCTTGTAAATCTCTTGCAAAATTTAAGTATTCCATTTTAATTGCTGATGCTTCATAAATTGAATTAAATTTAGCATCATATACAAAATTAAATGATTTTGGATTTGAATCTTTTTCTTTCATTTCAAATTCTTTGTGTGCTCCAAACATTACTGTTTCAACAACTTTTTGAAATGCGTCATTTGCGTTTTCAAATTTTGAAGCAAATGATTCAACATCAATGTTTAAATCATATTTACTTGATTTAATAATTGTTTCTAATGAATTACCTAAATCAATAAGACAAGGTTTATCACTTAAAAAGTAATATAGTGTATTTTCTTCACTAATTAATGTTGTAGCTCCATTTTCTTTTACAATTAAATCATTCAAATTATCTTTTGAATTAACTGCTTTTAATGTTAATGTAAATTGTTTTGCGTTATTTGTTATCATTTTTAATTCTCCTTTTAATTTACAAGTTAATAATATCACTTTTTTAATTACTTTATTAGAAAGGTGGTTTTACATTCCTTATTCTTACAATTTCCATAAATTAGTAATTTTAATTTTTCAGAATTCTTATCATATGCTAATCGACTCTTTACACATCCATGATTATTTGGACATCTCATTCTTCGACTAACTAATTTTGAATTTAAAGAAAAGAATTTAGATTTTGTTGCATATATATAATACGTTTCTTTCATTAATCTTTTATTTTGATCTTCAATTTCATTTAAAACAAGAAAAGTAATATCTTCTAAATTTTTAACTCTCTTTCTTATTTTTGAATATAGCTTATCTTTACCGTTCAAATAACCATTAATATGTTGTTTAAATCTTAAATAAACATTTTTAGATTCTCCAATATAACAAAACTTTGGTTTATCATTTATTATTGAATAAAGTAGATAAGTACCTGAAATAATGTCATTTCTATTTTTAATATCTAAATAGGTTAATTTAGTTCTATTATATTCAAATTTATTTATTAATTTTATTAAATAGTTTTCAGAAAATTTCTTAATTCTTATGTCTCATGAGTACTTAGTTTTATATATAAATTTATATTGTCTATCTATATCCATAATAACTCCCTCTTGATTAATATTATTATAGAATAAAATCAAAAAAATTCCCTAACAGGAATTTTTCATTATTTATTTAAATTATTCAACAATTGAAACTACTGTTCCAGCACCAATAGTTCTTCCACCTTCACGGATTGAGAATTTTGTACCTTGTTCAACAGCAATTGGTTTGATTAATTCAATAACTAATTCAACATTATCTCCAGGCATAACCATGTCTGTTCCACTTGGTAAGTGAACTTCTCCAGTAACGTCTGTAGTTCTAAAGTAGAATTGAGGACGGTATTTGTTAAAGAATGGTTTGTGTCTTCCACCTTCTTCTTGTGTTAAAGCATAAACTGATGCATTTAATTTTGTATGAGGTTTAATTGTTCCTGATTTTGCAAGAACTTGTCCACGTTCGATGTCGTTTCTGTCAACCCCTCTTAATAATGCTCCAACGTTATCTCCAGCTTCAGCAAAGTCTAGTAATTTTCTAAACATTTCTAATCCTGTAACAATAACTTTTTTACTTTCTTCAACTAACCCAACGATTTCAACTTCGTCGTTTACTCTAACTACTCCTCTTTCAACTCTTCCAGTTGCAACAGTTCCACGTCCTGTAATTGTAAATACATCTTCAACAGGCATTAGGAAAGTTTTTTCTGTATCACGAGCTGGTGTAGGAATGTATGCATCAACTGCAGCCATTAATTCTTCTACTCTTTCAACTCATTTTGCGTCTCCGTTTAATGCTCCTAAAGCTGATCCACGAATAACTGGTGCTCCATCTCCATCGAAATCATATGCAGATAATAAATCTCTAACTTCCATTTCAACTAAGTCAATTAATTCTTCGTCATCTACCATATCACATTTGTTTAAGAAAACAACGATAGCTGGTACTCCAACTTGTCTTGATAATAAAATGTGCTCTCTTGTTTGAGGCATTGGTCCATCAGTTGCAGCAACAACAAGGATTCCACCATCCATTTGTGCAGCTCCTGTAATCATGTTTTTAACATAATCGGCATGACCAGGACAGTCTACGTGTGCGTAGTGTCTGTTTTCTGTTTTATATTCAACGTGAGAAGTATTAATTGTAATACCTCTTTCTCTTTCTTCTGGTGCATTATCAATGTTTGCGTAATCTTTGAATTCTGCTCCACCTTTTTCTGCTAATACTTTTGTAATTGCAGCTGTTAAAGTAGTTTTACCGTGGTCAACGTGTCCGATTGTTCCAATGTTAACGTGAGGTAAACTACGGTCAAATGCTTCTTTTGCCATGTTTTTTCATTCCTTCCATTTGGTTCTATTTATATTTATTGCGACCAAGTGTCCTAATAATTATAAATACATTTTCTTTAAAGTACAATATTTTTTTTATTTGATGAACAAGGATTATTTACCTTGTTTTTTAATAATTTCTTCAGCAATGTTTTTTGGAGCTTCATTATAATGACTGAAAATCATTGTATAATTTCCACGCCCTTGTGTAAATGAACGCAATTCTGTTGCATATCCAAACATTTCTGATAGAGGTACTTTAGACTTAATTGTCTGTGCATTACCTCTTTGTTCTGATCCTTCAATTAGACCACGTTTTGATGATATGTTACCCATAACATCTCCGTAATATTCATCAGGAACAGTCACTTCAACTGACATAATTGGTTCTAAAAGAACTGGTCCAACTTTTTTAGCAGCTTCTTTTAATGCCATTGATGCAGCAATTTTATATGCCATTTCGTTTGAGTCGACATCATGATATGATCCATCAACAATTGTTGCTTTAACGTCTATCATTGGGAAACCAGCAATTACCCCGTTTTGTAAGGCATTTTCAAGTCCTACTCTAGCAGCATTGATGTATTCTTTTGAGATTTTACCCCCAACAATTTTATCAACTCATTCAAACCCTTTATCATGGTTTGGTTCAAATTCAATCACAACGTGACCGTATTGTCCACGTCCTCCTGATTGTTTAACATATTTACCTTCAACTTTTGCAGAACCTTTAATTGTTTCACGGTATGAAACCTGAGGCGCTCCAACGTTTGTTTCAACTTTGAATTCTCTTTTTAAACGGTCAACAATAATGTCTAAGTGTAATTCACCCATTCCGGCAATGATTGTTTGTCCTGTTTCTTCATCAGTATAAGTTCTGAAAGTTGGATCTTCTTCTGATAATTTATTCAATGATAATCCTAATTTTTCTTGATCAGCTTTAGTTTTTGGTTCTAATGCTAAATGAATAACTGGTTCTGGGAACACCATTGATTCTAAGATAATTTCATTTTTTTCATCTGTTAAAGTATCTCCTGTTGTTGTATCTTTTAATCCAACAGCAGCTGCGATATCTCCAGCATAAACTTCTTCAATTTCTTCACGATTATTGGCATGCATTTTTAATAAACGTCCAACACGTTCTTTTTTATCTTTAGTTGCGTTTAATACATAACTTCCTTTTGTTAATATTCCTGAGTAAACTCTGAAGAATGTTAATTTACCAACAAATGGGTCAGTCATAATTTTGAAAGCAAGTGCTGCAAACGGTTGATCATCTGCTGCTTTTCTTTCTGCTTCTTCACCATTTGGTAAAATTCCTTTAATTGCAGGAACATCTAATGGTGATGGTAAATAATCAACAACTGCGTCTAATAATAATTTAACACCTTTGTTTTTGAAAGCTGACCCAGCTAGTACTGGGAAAAATTCAGCTGATATAACACCTTTACGAATTGCTGATTTTAATTCTGGAATAGTGATTTCTTCACCATCTAAGAATTTCATCATTAATTCTTCATCATATTCAACAGCTTTTTCAACTAATTCAGCTCTCAATTGTTCAGCAGTTTCTTTTAAATCTGCTGGGATTTCGATTGCTTGTGCAACTTCTTCAGCTCCACCATCAAATCCTCATGCTTTCATTTCAACTAAATCAATAATTCCGCTGAATTGGTCTTCTGCTCCAATTGGTAATTGAATTGGAGCAGCTTTTGCTCCCAATCTATCTCCGATTGTTTTAACAGAATATAAAAAGTCAGCTCCTGTTTTATCCATTTTATTTACGAAAACAACTCTCGGAACTCTGTATGTTGTTGCTTGTCTTCAAACAGTTTCAGTTTGAGGCTCAACCCCACTTTGACCGTCTAATACAGCTACAGCTCCATCAAGAACTCTTAATGATCTTTCAACTTCAACTGTGAAGTCAACGTGACCAGGAGTATCAATGATGTTAAATCTGTGATCTGCTCAGAATGCTGTTGTTGCAGCAGAAGTAATAGTAATACCACGTTCTTGTTCTTGAGCCATTCAGTCCATTTGTGATTCACCTTCGTGAGTTTCACCAATTTTATGAATTCTACCTGTGTGGAATAAAATACGTTCTGTTGTTGTAGTTTTACCAGCATCAATGTGAGCCATAATACCAAAGTTACGAGTCATATCTAAACTATATTCTCTAGGCATATTCTTTTCTCCTTATTTTTCTATTATCAACGATAATGTGCAAATGCTTTATTAGCTTCAGCCATCTTGTGAGTATCCTCACGTTTTTTAACTGATCCACCAACTCCGTTTGATGCATCAATAATTTCATTTGCAAGTCTATCAATCATTTCTTTTTCATTTCTTAATCTTGAATAATTAATTAATCATCTTAATGCTAAAGTAACTTTTCTGTCTGTTGATACTTCAACAGGAACTTGATAGTTTGCTCCCCCAATACGACGAACTTTTAATTCTAAATGAGGTTTGATGTTTTCAATTGCTTTATCAAAAATTTCAATTGGACTTGTATCAGTCTTTTCTTTTATTTTTTCAAATGCTTTATATAAGATGTGTTGAGCTGTTCCTCTTTTACCATCTAACATAATTTTATTAACTGCTCTAGTAACTAATTTTGAGTTATATATTGGATCTGGTAACACGTCTCTTTTTTCTGCTTGATGTTTACGCATAGTTAGTATCTCCTTTCTTATTGAATATTGTTATAATGTGAATTACACTCTATTATTTTTTCTCTTTAGGTCTTTTTGTTCCGTATAGAGAACGAGATTGCATTCTTCCGTTAACTCCAGTTGTATCTAAAGTACCACGAATTATATGATAACGAACCCCAGGTAAGTCTTTTACCCTTCCCCCACGAATAAGCACAACACTATGTTCTTGTAAATTGTGTCCTTCTCCTGGAATATAAGCTGTTACCTCCATACCGTTAGTTAATCTAACCCTTGCATACTTACGTAAAGCAGAGTTAGGTTTTTTAGGAGTCATAGTTGCAACCCTTGTACAAACACCTCTTTTTTGTGGTGCTGAAACTCTAGTTACTTTTTTTAATAAAGTATTAACTCCTCTATTCAAAGCAGGAGCTTTAGTTTTTCATGTTTTTGCTTTTCTTGGTTTTCTAACTAATTGATTTATTGTTGCCATTTTAAGGTTCCTCCTTTCCACAATACCGAGTGTATTGTAATCACACAAAATATATTATATATCAAAAAATGAGTTAAAAATTAATTTTTAACTCATTTTAATTAGTTTTTTAATTATATAAAACTATATTGGGCATAATATTATCAAATACTTGTTGATTCATCATACCTTCTTGTAAAGGATAAATTAATATTAATTCTAAAAGGAAAACCATTAAATAATATGTATTCATGTATTCCATAAATATTTCTATTCTTTTTGATGATAATTCATCTTCATTAATATTTGAAGCTCTTTTATAAGAATTATTATAGTTCTGATTAAATTCAAGAATATTATCCATAAGTTTGGCAAAAGCTGCTTGTGCATCTTGTTTTGAAACAACCTTTAAAAATTCATTAATTGATTTAAATACTTGATGAGTATCTTGATCCAAATCTAATTCCTTATACTTTTCAAGTAATTCGTTTGTCTTAACACCAAATGCTTGTACTGCTGTTGCAACAATAATATCTATACCTTTTGAATTATTTATAACTTCTTTTTCTACATTCTCTTTTTCAAGATTTACATCAATTGATATAAGAACAATAATAGAATTTTGGAGAATTGACATCAAGTGATTCAATATTATTAATTTGTCTTGATTTCCATCAAGTACGATTCAATCTCCAAAAGTTTTGTCAAATTCTTGACCAAATAATTCAATTTCTTCTCTTGTTGAAAGTTGACTATTTTTATTTATAAATTCCTCTATATTTTTTGGAATTTTAAATTCCTTTCCAATATTTACTTTCAGGTTTTCATAAACTGTATTTACTCTTTTAACAATTATTTTTTCGTAATTTATTTGTTTAATAGTTTTCATAAAAAAATCCTTTTCTATTTTTATATATAAGATAATCATACTACATTTGATATTATTATTAATAATAAGGGGGATATAAATATGGTATGAGGAGAATCAAATTCAAGAGATTTTCTTGATTGAGCTGATTTTTGCAGAAATAATGCAGTTAAATCAAGAGGGATTAATACAACAGGTGGACCTAATTTTGCATCTGATAAAAAATCTTCTCAATATAATTTTGTAAAAAATGTAATAATAAATACAATTCAAAATTATAAGAGCATAAGTGTTCAGCAATTATTTAATGTTTTACCAAATGACATAGTTGCAAACCCTACTTCAAAACATGTAATACTTCAATTATACTTTGAGGACAATTTAAAAATACAAGGTCAAGCTAAAAATAATAATGATAGAGAATCAAATTTTATATTGGTCTTTGTAAAAAAACCTCAACCACCTAAACCCGCTCCAGTTAGTTCAATTCAAAAAAAACAATCAAATATTGAAGAATTAATGGATAATAATTGACAAGCAACTGGAAGAAAGCTCGAATTTGATAAAATGGAAAGAGAAAATAGAAGTGATCTTAACATTAGTCTAAAAAGAGTTAACCCAACTTTAACAAATAAAGCTGCAGAAAAGCCAAATATTGACGTTAGAGATGTAAAAAAACCTGAACCAATTCCTGTTGAAATTCCAAGAGCAGATCCAAAAAGAGAAATACCTGAGATTATCAACTCTAATATAACATATATTCAAATACCAAAACCTAGTCCCGAAATTATAAAAGAGGAAGTTATTGCTCCGGTTAAAATGAATCTTGAATATAGACCTGAACCAATTAAGAAAGAAGTTATTATTGAAGAAAAAGTATTTTATGGACTTTCTGCATTTGATCTATACTATCTTGAAGCCTTTTTAACAGATGCTGCAATTAAAGAGAAATCAAATCAAAAAGAAATAAAAATAACAAGAGATATTTTAAAAGTTAGAGGAGATATAAAATACTCAGATGAAAAAAATTATTCTAATATTGGTAAAAAAATATTAGGTTTTATTGGTTGCATAATAATAGTTGGTATTCCAATAGTTATTGCTGCAAGTGGAAATAAGATAAGAAAAAAAGCAATTAAGACTTATAAAGAGCAATTTAAATCAAGAGGATATGACTCACTTAAAAAAGAATTAAAAGCTATTCATCCAAGAATAATTGAATTTTAAAAAAAGAACCTTACGGTTCTTTTTTTACATAGATTGTTTTTTGTAACTACTTTTTAGAATTTTAACTTCACTTGTAATATTTTTTAATTCATTTTTTTTGATTTTAATTTCTAATTTTGCTTGTTTCATTGCTTCTTTGCATTTTTCAATTTCAGTTTCTTTGTTGTCCTTTTGCTCTTTAAACTTAGCTAACTTTTCCTTTAAATCGTCTTTTGTCATTTTTATATTCTCCTTATATAAAACTCTATTTATATAGATATAAGTTTAATTTAAAAGTATATTAATGTCAAATTAACTATATTTCTTTTGCTGTAAGCAATATTCTTCCTTGCTCTTTTTTATTAATTGGCTCATATTCCATAAAGATTCTTTCTTCTCTTGGATTTAATATAAAGCAATTTTCAACTAGATTTCCTGTAGCATTTTCAAAAAGTTTTTTATATAAAAATAATTGTGCATTATATTTTTCAATATAATTTACTCTACTTGTCTTTATATCCATTATGTAATATTTTTCTTTTGATTTTAAAATTATATCTATGGTTCCGATATAATTGCAGTCAAATCCCAAATATAAGAATGTTCTTTCAGAATATATTTGATCTATCTCATATTTATAAATAAACGAATTTAATTCAGTAATAATTCGCTTAGCAATATTTATATGATTTGAATTTTTACAATCACTCGTACTCAAATTTAACTTAAAATCTTTTCTATTGTTAATTGAATCTGATATCATTTGATGAACACATTGTCCTTGTTTTATAGAATTTTCAATAATTTCTTTTTTTACAAATTTATTATGTAAAAAAGGAAAACATTTTTCTAAAATGATACTAACAAATGGCAATTCTATTTTATCTGTCTCACCTATGAAACCTTTTAAAAAGAAAGGAACTTCTTTTATATCTTCTTTTAAAATATAATTGAAATTTTCATCTCTTTTAATTATTTGTGTTAATTCGTATTGCATAAATTACTCTCCTAAATATACATTAACAAAAAAATAATGGCTAACCATTATTTTTATTATAATTATGTCTTGTTGATAAAGAATCTATGATTGCTCTTGGAGTATTATTCTCTAAATCATTTACCATTTTTGAAATACTATCTAATTGTTGTGAGATTTTTGAAAAATCTTCAGATAATCTATCTCCGTTAAGTTTGTTACCTAAATTTTCAATTAAGTTTTCTAATTTAGACATTCTTTTTTCAATTGAATTAAGTTTTTCTAAATCTACAGAATTAGCACTAGAATCTACTTTATTCGATGAACTTTCTTTGATTTCAACTTGTGGTTTTTCATAAACATCATTATGATTCTCAATTGATTCAATATTTGAAGTTTGTGAAATAACTGTAGTATTTGAAACATTTTCATTTAAATTTAATAATGATATTGCAGGAGAATTGGCTCCTGATAAACCATATTCTTCTTCATAATTCATTTCTGGTTCAAATGATACTGGATTTATAACATCTGAAATATTTTCTAAAACACTTTCATTAAAAATTGGTGGTGTAGATATAGTTGTATCTGAATTTATATTTACAACTTCCTCTTTTTGGTGACCAGTTTCCTTCATTTCTTTCATGATAACTTGAGCTGCAAGGTCTGGTTGATCAAAATTGAAATCTGAATAAACCATATCCTTATCTGAATCAGAAATATCTGACTGGTCAAGTTGGCTTAAATCCATATTAACAGCTCTTGCCATTTTTTCTCTTACAAACTCTTCTTCAAGCCCATTTGTTTTTAGTGTTTCATCATGACTTAAAGTTTGGGGAGCTATAAACTCCTCTACTTTATCTTCATTTGAAATTTCAAGTTCCTTTTGATCAGAACCAAGAATCATATTTGTCTCAAAAACTGGTAAAGTCGAAACAGTTGTTCCTGGCGCACCATTTGCAATTTCTTCTTTTTGTTCTTGAGCCTTTTTCATGTCTTTCATGATAACTTGAGCTGCAAGGTCTGGTTGATCAAAATTAAAATCTGAATAAACCATATCCTTATTTGAATTAGCTGGATCGCTTGACTCAGGTAGTTGTTCAATTGTCATATTAACAGCTTTTGCCATTTTTTCTTTAATAAACTCAGCTTCCAATCCTTGAGCTTTTATTGAAGTACCATGAACTATAGTTTGAGGAGCTACAAATGTTCCTAAAACTTCATTGACTTCACCTTTTTTAATTTCTTTCTCAACTTCAATTTCAAATGAAGGTGGAGCAGAAATTGTTGTTCCTGGAGTTGCATTTACAATAGATTGTTTTTGGTCTTGAACCTTTTTCATGTCTTTCATGATAACCTGAGCTGCAAGGTCTGGTTGATCAAAATTAAAATCTGAATAAACCATATCCTTATTTGAATTAGCTGGATCACTTGATTCAGGAAGTTGTTCAATTGTCATATTAACAGCTTTTGCCATTTTTTCTTTAATAAACTCAGCTTCCAATCCTTGAGCCTTTATTGAAGTGCCATGAACTATAGTTTGAGGAGCTACAAATGTCTGAGGTACACCTGGTTTATTTCCACCAGAATATCTCTCATGTAATTTTTCAATTTCCTCATCTACTGAAGTTGATTCTTCTCCACCAAAAGCAGTAGTTGCTTCAGATATTGAAGTTGATTTAAAGTTTGCATCAATGGTATTATCATCAATTGTCATATACTCAATACTATAATTTTGTGATATTCTAAGTTTTGCTCCTAGACGATTAACTTTCATAACATTGAAATTAAATTTACTAATCACTTTGGTTAATTCTTTTTCATTTAGATTTTGCATATTTGCTTCAATCTGTTTTCTTTGAATTTCCAATTTTGCTTTATAATCTTTTCATTTTAGATAATACTTTTTAGCTTTACCCTCTTTATAAAAATTTTCTAGCTGTTCTTCAGCTGATTTTGGCAACGCAGAATTATCATTTACTTTTGTTTGATCGTTTTCTTCTTGAAAATCCTCTATTTGGTTTTTCAAATCTACGTTGCCAGTTAACTTTCCCTCTTTTGATACCTCTTTTTCAAATTTTCTTTCTTCTTTGTAAATTGAAATTAGGTTTCTTTCTTCGGCATAATTATTTAATGCCTCTGAATCAAATAAAACAACTTCTAACATAATAAATGCTATTAAAATTAAACTTGCTACAATAACAAATATTAATTGACCTGTTAATAACAATAAAACACCTGTAATAACTAATGTTACTTTAACAAATGGTTTTGAAACTTTTTGATGTTTTCTTAATCTTACTAATTCAATAATTGATAGTGTAATTAAAACGATTGCAACAACTATTGCAATTACTAATCAAGTAATCACTGTTACTTTATTAGCTGGCTCTGCTGACGGATAAAATACAGCATTGTTTCCATAAACTGGTGCAAATAATGGTTTTGTTAATACAGACAACATTTTAATAATAAACGGTATTGGTTTTGCTGATGTTAACATTAAAACTAATGTTGAAGTACCAAACAGTAATAATCCTGTTGATGCTGCTAATGTTAATGATCAAGCACATATAATAAATATAGCAAACATATTTCTTTCCTCCTAATTTTTCAGTTTTTCCCAGTTGCCTGGAACTGAAATTAATTTTGTATCTCTATTCTTGTTTATCTCATTTGCTGAAGACTCTTCAATATTTATTGGTCCATTTTTTGATAAACTTACATTTAAATTATTTAACTTTCCTTCGATTTCGCTTCTTGGTCTCGGGTCAGTATTTCTATTTGTTCTTGTAGCTAATGATGATTTGTATCTATCCATATTTTCGAATGGATTTGCATAAGGATTTAATTTCATTTCTTTTTTAGAAAGTATTGATGGGTCAAATCCTGATTCACCCTTTCTTTGAAGCCTAGCTAATTCTTCACGCTTTTCTTGTTCTAAAATTTCATTTTTTTGTTTTTCAAGTACTTGATCAACATGAATTCTTAGATTTGAATCAATTCCTGGATCGTATTCTTCTTCTTGTTCTTCAAATTCATATTCATTATGAATTTCTGAAAACCTAGGAAGCTGAGTCGAATTATATTCCTCAGTGAAATTGTTATTAGATATTCCTGGTATATTTCCAGTAAACTTGCTATCAGTTTTATCGTAAGTTAACTTGATTTCACCTTCATCTTGAGTTTCAAACATATCTATGGAAACATCTTTTAATTCTTTATGAAAGAATTGATCTAAATTTCCTTGATTTTCATTGTTTTGTATTTCTAGATTTTGTAAAGTTGCTTTCTCATAGTTAAAGGGCTCTTCATGATAATTATTAAATTGTTGAAAATTTTGATAATTATCATTTTGATAGTGATTTTTTATTTGATTTGAGTTCTGATAATTTTCATATTGCAATTGTTCGTTCAATTGATTAATATGCTGATACTCTTCAATCAAATTATTTTCATATTGTTTTTCATTAATTATTTTTTTAGTTACACTTGAAATTAAAGCAATATCTGAAACAATGTAGTCATAATTGTCAATTATTTCTTCAATTCTATTTATGTCCAATAAAGAGTAATCAATATTTGTTATACAAGATACATTCGGTATTTCCATAATTAGATTTTGAATAAATTCATTAATTAATAATATTTTATCTAGACTAATATTTTGCAAATTATTTAAAATAACATTAATTGGTTCATTAAAATTATAAGAATCAAATAAATTATTAAATTCTTCTATAAATAATTTAATAGGATCTGCAGATAGATTTAACAATTCAAGAATATAATCTATTTCAGAATTAGTTTTACCTCAATCTGTTGCTGCTAGAAGTAGAGAAGTCTTTTCTCATAATGACCTTTTATCTTCTATATTTATTTTGTCTGGTAAATTATTAATAATTCTTTTTAATATAAATAAACAAGGAGAAGAATACTGAATTGTTTTTTCTAAATCAAGTTCTATTAGATTCTCTAACGTATTTTTATCAATTAGCGATTCATTGTTTATTATTAATATGTTTTTAAATTTATCTGAATTTTGGCTCTTTAATTCAATATATTCGTTTGAATTAATTATCTTATCATTAATAATTTCAATTTCTTCTGTTTGAAAGAAATCATCATATTTTTCATCAAATTCAGTTTGTGATAATAAATCATCTTCTTGTCTATTTTGACCTTGTTCTTCAATTTTATTATTAAATGAATCAATTTGTTTTTCAAAATTTATAGTAGGTTGTGAAATATCTTTCCCCATTATTGTTTCCCTATTAAAAGGAGGAATATTTGATTCAAAACTCATGTTATGATTTGGTTTAACTTGTTCTGAAATTAATTCTCTATTAAAAGGAGGAATATTTGATTCAAAGTTCATATTAGATTGAGGTAGAGAGTGATGATCAAATGAATTTACCTGCTGATTAGCAGAATTATTTTGATTAAAATTTGTCTGATTATTAGAAAATATTGGAAATTCCATTGGGGTATAATCCTTATTTGAAGCTAATCCGATTTCCTTTTCAAAGTCTTCCATAGTTCTATTTGAAGAAGCTGTTGGAATTTGATAATTATTATTCGATTCGGGTAAATTATCAAAACTATTATCAATTGCCATACCAAAAGGGGG
The DNA here is from genome assembly GCF_000439455.1 of Spiroplasma diminutum CUAS-1. Lineage (GTDB taxonomy): Bacteria > Bacillota_I > Bacilli_A > Mycoplasmatales > Mycoplasmataceae > Spiroplasma_A > Spiroplasma_A diminutum. The sequence goes on from NC_021833.1 coordinate 891,932, forward strand.
CACTTTGTTTTGATTTGATTCTCCAATCAAAGTTTTAATAAAAGAAGGTACTACAGCCTTATCATCTGTAAATCCCATTTGTGCACCTAATCTTGCGTACTTTTCTCTTTCTTTTTCAACTTCAAGACGCTTTTTCTCTTCATCTTCTCTTTTCTTTCTCATTCTTTCGAACGGATTTACATACATATGGAAACCTCCTAATCTCAATGTTATTATACCATATTTTTTTAATTTTTTTACCCTAATTCATTGCAATATACTATCTTGTTTGATATGATATATACCTTTTTTTAGTGAAAATTTAAATAAATTAAAAAGAAGAAGTAGATAAATTAGCAATTTTTACTGTTTAAAAACCCCGTCTTTTTTGATATTAACTTTTTACAAAATAATTATAACATAAAAAAATAATATATATTACACTAGTGTAAATATAAAATCAAATTTTTTTTAAAAAAAATATAATAAAAAAACCCTTAAAATAAGGGTTTTAAAACTTTTTATAAATTATTACTTACCTTTTTGAATTTTACGCCAAGAATTATATATATAGTTGCTAAAAAACTAATACTTATAATTGTTTGTGAAATATATTTTAACCCAGATAATCATGGATCAGGCATTTCATTGTTTATAAAAGGAAAACCATATACTTCCTTTAAATATTTAGATTCCAAAGCTATTTTTGGAATTGTAATTGTTCCCTGATTTCAATAATTAGTTATCTTTTGTGCTTCATGAGATGAATACGCAATTACGATAAGAACAAATATTATTTCTACTAATAAAAGAATATATTGCATTGCAAAACTATATTTTGATCTGTTTCAATTTTGCACATAAGCAACAATTGAAATAAGTATATTAGATATTAAAAATCCTGATACTATTATTGGTAAGAATTTTATTACAAAATAAGAACTTTTAATTGTTTCACTTGATAATGTATCAATATTTTTATAAAGATCAGTTACTATAAATGTTCAATTAAGCATTGATCCCATTTTTGAATTAAAAACAGACATATTAATAATATAAATTAATGGAGTTATAAAAACTAAAGTTGTTCCAATTATTAATCAAAATAATATATTTTTTGTATCATTTAATGAAAATTTGGAAATTAGTTCTTTGATACCAGACCTATTAATACTTTTTGAAACTGTAAGAATCTGATTATTATTCTTATTATTTCTTAATCAAATACTGAAAAATAATATTACAAATATAATTTTCAGAATAGCTAGTCATCAAGTTAAACTATCATTTGACCATTTAAATTTTGTAATACCTTTACCATATATTTCTATAAATCCTAAGCGTAACTTTTCAATTGCATCATCATTTTCCAATTTTAATCCTTCATCATTATTAATTAAAAAATCATATAAATAATAAAATCTAGAATAAGAAAATTCAGAGACCGCTATTAATACAATTGAAAGTATTGCCAAGAAACCTATTATAACTATATATGATATTTTTTTGAAGTCAGATATTTTTGCTTTTAAAATTAAACCTAAAAAGGCTATCATTATTAAAGCACTAATTATTAAAGAAAGAGACACTCAAGAGTTAATCATTATACTTGAATAACTTACAATAACATTTCTACCAAAGTTTTCTTTGATAATATCAATGTTATCAAAGTAATAGTCTAAGGCTTTATTAATATTAATGATTACGATATATGTCACTGTTGGAATTAATAAAAGTAAAAAAACTATAGTAAATCTTCTAATAAGTTTTGCACTATTCTTGAATTTTTCAATTACAAAGTTATCTAAACTCTTATTCATAATTCTCCTTAGATGTAATAGTAAACACTCTTCAATTATTTGAATAGTCCTTTTTAAAATCTATTCTATATTTTACTATTAATGGAGAAAAAAGATATTTAATTTCTTTCTTTTGTTGAAATCCAAATTCACATATAATAATTAATTTTTTATTTAATTTGAAAAGATCATCTAAGGAATTAAATAAAATCTTATAAAACTCTAAGCCATTATTTTTTGCAAATAAAGCTATATTTGGTTCATATTTTTTTACGTTTTCTGAAATATTTTGATCACTTATATCAATATAAGGAGGATTAATTGCAATAATATCTGGAATTATATTTGTCTTTTTAAAGACATCCAAAAAATCCGCTTGTAAAACAGTAGCCTTCTGATTAAATTTTTTCAAGTTTATTTTAGCAACCTCTAATGCCTTTTCTGAAATATCACTTAGTACTAAATTAAATTTTGAATTTATATTTTTCACTGTTATACCAATACAACCACTTCCACAGCAAATATCAAATATATTTTTTTCGTTTATATCATATTTTAAAATCTCATCAACAATTAATTCAGTTTCTGGTCTTGGAATTAAAACATTTTCGTTTACAAAAAAATCAAACTTATAAAAATATTTATTTCCAGTTAGATAAGCAATTGGCTTTTTTGAAGATTTGAAATTATTTACTAATGTCAAAAATAAATCTGATTCTTCCTTTGATAATTGATTATCCATTACAAAGTTTAAATCAGATTTATTTGTTATATAAATAATTATTTCTTTAAATTCAGCTAATGTAAAAAAAGTTGGAACATATTGAGTTTTTAATTCATTTACAGTCATAATTATTCCTCTATTTGTTGAGTAATTAATTGTCTTTGTTCATCGTTAACTAATTCAACAATGATTTCATCTAAATTACCTTCCATAACTTGATCTAATTTATTTAAAGTTAAATTAACTCTATGATCTGTTACTCTATTTTGTGCATAGTTATAAGTTCTTATTTTTTCACTTCTTGCCCCAGTACCAACGGCGTTTTTTCTTAAACTTGCAGCTTCTGTTTGTTGTTTTTCTAATTCTGCTTCATATACTCTTGCTCTTAATAAAGTCATTGCTTTATCTTTATTATCATGTTGGCTTCGTCCATCTTGTGATGCTGCAACAATTCCAGTAGGAATGTGTGTAATTCTAACAGCTGAATCAGTTGTATTAATATGTTGACCACCTGCTCCTGATGCTCTATAAGTATCTATTCTTAAATCTGCATTTTTAATTTCCACCTCAACATCACTTACTTCTGGAAGTACTGCTACTGTAGCAGTTGATGTTTGAATTCTCCCTTTTGATTCGGTTTTTGGAACTCTCTGTACTCTATGACTACCAGATTCAAATTTCATTTTTGAATAAACTTTATCACCTTTAAGCATAAATGATATTTGACTAAAACCCCCTGCTGCAGATTCATTTACATCCATAACTTCAATTTTTCAGTTATTTTTCTCTGCATATTTTGTGTATAGTCTAAATAAGTCACCTGCAAATATATTTGCTTCATCTCCACCTGCTGCACCCCTAATTTCAAAAATAACATTTTTATCATCGTTTGGGTCCTTAGGTAGTAAAAGTAAATCAAGTTGTTCTTCGATTATAATAATAGCTTCTTGTGCCTCTTCTAATTGAAGTTTAGCAAGACTTCTCATTTCATCATCTTTCTCAGTTTCCAAAATTTCTTTTGATTCTTCAATATCTTGATTAACTTTTTTAAACTCTTGATATTTAGCAACGATTTCTTCTAAGTTTGATCTTTCCTTATTTAATTCTGTAAGAAGTTTAATGTCCTTTAAAGTCTCTTCTTTCTGAATTGTTTCATCAATAGAATTCGCTCTTGCTTCCATTACTTCTAAGGCTTCTAAAGTTCTCTTATTCATAATATTCTCCTATTCTGGTTTTATATAACAATGTCTACATCTAGCTTCATATTTTTCATTTGCTGAAATAACTATAATTGGTTCATCAGCTTTAGCTGGCTTGCCATCAATAATTCTCTGTGTTCTGTTTGCATTTCCACCACATTTATGACATATTGAAGTTAATTTATCAACATATTCTGCTTCAACTAATAATTTATCAACATTTTGAAATGGGTTATTTTTAAAGTCTTTGTCAAGACCATTTACAATTACTATAACTCCTTCATCTGCAATTTTTGAAATTACCTCTACAATTTTTATATCTAAAAATTGAACCTCATCAATACCAATTATATCAATTTTTTTCTTTACCTGTTCAGCTTTAAATATTTCATATAGTTCAGTACTATCTTTTACCGGAAGTGACTCTATGCTCATTCCTGAATGAGAAAATATATCTTGCTTAGAATATCTATCATCAATTAATGGTTTAAAAACTAGTACATTTTGTTGTGCATATTTGTATCTTTTAAGTCTTCTAATAAACTCTTCTGTTTTACCAGCAAACATACAGCCAGTTATTAATTCTATTCAACCTCTTTTACTATTTGGATTCATTCTGTAACTCATATTTTATTTTCTCCTTATTTTTTATTTACAAGGATTTCCAAATCCTTAACTAGAGAGTTTAACTCATCTCAATTATTAATTTTAGCACCAGAAGCTAATTTATGTCCGCCTCCATTGTAATTTATTGCAACTGAATTAATATCAAAGTCTCTGCTTCTAATTGAAACCTTTATTTTTTCATTAAATGGAGTTTTATAAGCCATTAATCAAATTTTAATTTCTTTTATACCAGAAAGAACTGATAAAGCACTTTTTATTTCTTCTTCGCCTAAGTCAATATTTTTAAATACATCTTCATCTACTTTAATTATAGCAATACTATTATTATTCTTAAATTCAGCAATTGAAAATGCTTTGTTATATCAGATTGCAAGTTCAAGGTTTTTTAAAAATAAAGAAGAATATATCTCTGTAATATTAACTCCTGACTCAATTAACAATTTTGCTGCTAAAAAAGTCTGACCATTAGTTTTTTCAAAAAGAAATCTTCCTGAATCAGTAATTAGACCAAAATATAAAAAGGTTGCAGCTTCTTTTGATATTATTAAATTTAATTCCGAAGCTCAAAGCGTTACAACCTGTGTACACGCAATTGCACTATCATCTACAATTTTATTCTCAGCAAAATTATCAACTTCTAAATGATGATCAATTTTAAAGATTTCTTTTACCTCATCTTTAAATTCAAAATCAACTCTTTCAAAATTAGCTACATCAACTGTAATTAAAATTGCGTTATTTATAATTTCTTTTGTTAATTTAGTTTCATCTATTTCTCTTAGGCCCTTATTCAGAACTTCTCCAACAACGAAAACATTTTTATCTTCAAAATTGTCTAAAATAATTTCTCTTAAACCATAAGCACTACCTTGAGTATCTCAATCTGGAGAAACATGTTTTGAAATTATTATATTTTTGTACTCTTTAATTTTTTTTAACAATATTTGTGAATTATTAAACATATATACCTCTTATAAAACTTTTAAAATAGATTCCTCTGTTATAAATAGTTTTACTTTTTCATTTGCCTCATATTTTTTAGTTGAATAAAAGTAAACTCTTAAATCATTTGTTTTAGTAATTACCTCATACATATTTGGATCAACAAAATCACTATTTGAATTAATTCTTCCACTTAGTTCTAATATAGTTGAACCATTTTCTTTTTTCTTTGTTGAAACTTTCATTGGATTAATTATAATCTGACCATTTTCTTTGAAAATAGTGCTTTGAATTTTTGTTGTTTCATTCATAGTTTCTAATTTTTTACCATCATATTTATAATTAAATCTATTGTTTTTAGCAAAGAATTCTCCCCCATATGTTGATCAATTTTTTTCTAATAATTTTTCTAAACTAGTTTGAGTAAGTTCTTGATCATTAATTATATAAACATCTTTATTCATTTCGGGAACTTCATATACACTTTCTTCAATGAATACAGAAGAAAACTTATCATCTAATTCTGATAATCTATTAATAACATTTAGAACTTCTTCCTTTTCATTTTGATTTAATTTTGAAAACACATCATAAAAAACTAAATTATATTGTTTCAAATATATAGCACTTAATAATTGAAATCAAATACCTTCTATTGTACTTATTTTGAATGAAAGAAGATTAAATTCAAATCCCAATTGCTCTGCAGTTTCATCAATAAATTTAATTGACTGTTTATAGATTGTTATAATTTCAGATTTTAATTTATTCTTTTGTTCTTTAAAATCATCAAGATTTCCTTTTTCACAATCATCATCTAAAACTCGTTTATGATATTTGTGCATAACTTCAACAATTTTTCCTCTTAATGTTGCAGCTTCATCAGATAAACCTTCAAAAAACATTTTTTCTTGTTTTCTTTTAAATTCAAATCTTTGATCAATTGATGTTTTTCTTCAAACAAACATTTCATCTAAATTTTTAATTTTCTTTTCAATTTTTTCTGATTTTCCTAACTCAAAAATAATTTGTTTTCTTAAATTTTTAATAATAAAATTATTCTTTGCAATTTTTCTTTTTACATCACTTACTTTAAGATCGATAATTTTTAATTGCTTTCTTGTAACAAAATTTGTTTGATGAAAATTTAATTCCTTTGAAAGTTTTCTTTTTTGTCTGTCTTTTAATTTTTTTGTATTATATTCACAACTACAAAGTGATGAAAGTTCCATAAATGAGTAAACTTTATCTCAAAGAGTTTGTAAAAAAGTTTGTAGAAGCTCAAGATTTTTTGTTTTTTCGACCAAGTAATAATAATCTCTAATGATAATTCTAATGTGCTCTTCTAAATTGCCATAATTCTTTAATAAATTTTTATCATTAAAGTCTACAATTTGTTCCAAAAACTCAGAAAGTCATTGTTCTTCAATTTCAACTGAGTTATTAATAAATTTGGATATCATTAACTGAACTTTATCTCTCATTTCTAAATCAGTTTTATTATTTTTAGATGTTGAAAAAGATAAATATGAATATTTAGTATTTATATAATTAATTTTAGCTTCACTATAAAAATTTTTATTTAATAGTAATGATGTATAAAGTCAAAATTTTTCAGGTCATTTTCTTAAAAGCTTATTTCCACCAATAACTGCAACTTTTCTTTTTGTTCATTGCTTATTAACTTTATCATAACCATCAATCTTAAATACTCCCGATTTTACAAGATACTTACCTTGCAAAATATTTTTAAAATTTCTTCTTAAATTTTTATCTTGGGAAATAACTGCTATTTTTTCAGAGTCCTTATTTTTAAAAGTAACTGTTTTAGGTAAAACTTTTCTATTAACAAACTTTGAATTTTGTATTGTAAAACTCATATAAAGACCTCCATAACCTTATTATTGTATAACATTTTAAATAAAAATAATAAAACTAGACTAATATAGTCTAGTTGTTTGTATTAAATTATTTTTTAGCTTCTTTTGCTTTTTTTTCGTTTTCTGCTTTTTGAGCTGCTGATGCTTTTTCTGCTTCAGCTAATTTTGCATCTTTTTTAACAAATTTCTCTTTGAATTTTTCAACACGTCCCTCTGCATTTGCAAAGTTTTGTTTACCAGTGTAGAAAGGATGACAATTTGAACAAGTATCTATTCTTACTTCTTCTCCTTTTGTTGATCCTGACATGAATTCATTGCTACAAGTTGTACAAACAAATTTAGCTTCAAAATATTGTGGATGTATGTTTGCTTTTGGCATGTTTTCACCGTCCTTTATTTAAAGTCTTTCTAATACAAATTAAATAATACCATATTTTTTTAAAAACTTAATTATTTTAGGTTTTTTTATAACATTTATTTTAGTAATAAAAAATGAACAACAAAAGCGTTCATTTTTTAATTTTACTTTAAACCTATATTATTAATCTTCAACACTATAAATTTGATCTAATTGTCTATACAAATCATCTATTTCAAAACCATAACCAACAACAAATTTATTAGGTACCTGGAAAATTGATTTGTACTCATATTTAAAATCATTATGACATCCTACTTTATCAGCTAAAGTTACTATTTCCAATGATTTTGGATTTAATGACTGAAGATATTCATAAACAGCAGTTAATGTTTGTCCTGTATCTATAATATCTTCAATAATTATTACATTTTGATTTGTTACAATTGGCTTTGTAATTTCTTTATGAAATTTAATTTCCCTTGTTGATTCTGTGCCAGAATAACTGGAAACCACAATTGTATCCATTTTTATAGGCATATTTAATTTTCTTGCTAAATCCGCAAAGAAAAAGACAGAACCATTCATTATTGCAATTAAACTAACTTGTTCATCTTTATACTTTTGATTAATTTGATCAGCTAAACTAACTATTCCCTTTTCAATATCTTCTTTTGAAATTAATACTTTTAAATTATGTTTAAAGTTCATTTTCTATTCTCCTGTTAATTTTTTTAAATAAATGCATTGGCTACAAAATAGAGTATAAATATTAAATCTAATATTCAAATTATAGGATTTAATGTTTTTGCTTTTCCTGTAGCAAGTGCTCCAACAGTATATGCAATGATTCCTAATGCTATACCATTTGCAATATTGTAAGTGACCACCATAAACATTATTGAGAAGAATGCTGCAAGACCCATTTCTGGTTTATCTCATTCAATTCCTGTAATTGATTTTATCATTATTGTTCCAATAAATACTGTTGCTGCCCCAGTTATACATGAAGGCATCATTTTAAAAATTGGAAATAAAACAATACTTATTAAAAATCCTAATGAAGTAATAATTGCTGCAAAACCTGTTCTAGCTCCTTGTGAGATACCAACACAACTTTCTGCATAACATGCCATATGTGAAACTCCAGCAACTGACCCAACAATTGTTGCACCTGCATCAATTATTAAAGCTTTATGTGGGATTTCATTATTAGTTCCTGCTTCTCTATTTAATTCAATATTAATTGTTGTAATTGTTCCTGTTGCATCAAAGAAATTTAAAATTATAAATACAAATATTGATATATACATTGTTGGATTAATTCAAATTTTAGGATTTACAAATTGTTTTGTTGTTCCCTCTAAATTTGATCAAAATCCTGTAAATAAGCTTTTATAATTTCAATCTATTTCACTAAATTTAGCATTTTTAAATGATTCTTGAATTGCATCATTTTCAACTGTATTTACTAAGATCATGGCAATAATAAATCCGATAATCATAACACAAGCCACTGGTGCAAAGAATTTTTTAAAATTTAAAAATATTGCAGCAAATAAAGCAACAGTACCTAAAATGATTGCTGGATAAGTCATTTTAAAATCACTTAAACTAGCAATTGGAATACCACCATCATTTGCTACTCATCCAATATTTGAAATTCCAACGTAAGCAATGAAAAATCCAATACCAACACCAATTGATAAATGCACTGATTTTGGTAAACTTTTAATCATTATTGTTCTTAATTTTGTAACTGATACAACACAAAATAAAATACTTGATATTAAAGTAGCAATTAGTGCACCTTCAAATCCAATATTACCTGCTACATTAAATGCAAACATAGCATTTAATCCCATACTTGGTGCTAGACCAATTGGTACATTTGCTGATATACCCATTACAAAAGTTGCTAAGAAAGCAACTAATGCTGTTGCTAAAAATACACCATTTAAATCCATATAAACTGAATTTGATTCACCAATTGTAGTTATACTCTCTGCTCTACGTAAAATATCTGGTTCAACAGATAGTATATACATCATTGCTAAAAGTGTTGAAATACCTCCAATAATTTCCTTTTTAAAAGTTGTCTTCATATCATTAAATTTAAAATATCTAGCGATTCTATTATTTGAAATAGCAGTAGCGTTTTTACTTTTATCTGCTTTTAGAATCGAGTCTTTACTCTTGTTATTTTTTTCCATAGTTCTCCTTTTTAAAAATAAATCGACGACTATAAAATAAGCTATTTTTTATTTAAATAACTTATAAAAATTTAGTTGTAATTAACAGGTTCTTGTTTTTCTTTAATTAAATCAGAATTATAAATAGAAATTATAGAGATTGAATAGGTTCAATCGTAGAGACACCAACCCAATATGTTGGCTTATACAAGTTCTATTAATTACATTTATATTTTATATTTTTTATTTAAAAATGCAAAGTAAAAAAACCTATTATTAAGGTTTTTTTTATTTTTTATTACTTAATTTTTCATAATCTATAAATTTGTTTAAAATATTTAATTGAGTATTTACAATAGGTCCTACAAGGAAGGTAAAGCAAATTGTTCCTAACCCAAAATTTGTAAGTAAGAAATTAGTTTTATTAGACCCCTCTTCACCAATAATAAATGGAAATAAAATAAAACCTAAAATTAAGATACTTATATCTATTAATAATCTCCCCATTGCATAGTTCATTTTAGTTAAACGTATAAACTGAGTACATATATTATTAAATGGTCCCAATAGCAATCCTGATTTTACCCATAAAGCTATTCCAATTACAAATGCTAGAAATCCCCCAATTAAAGCTAAATTTCTAATTGCAAGATTATTTGGATCAGTATTTTTTATATTTAATTCTGATAAACTTCTTAAAAATAATCCAACTATTTGAGGAACAATAAATGTTATTGCAATATCTGCAATAACAACGAATAGAAAACTAAATCAAATTATTTTAGATTTTAATTTTTTATATTCCTCCATTGTTGGTTTAATTGAAAATCCTATAGCAAAAATAATTAATATTATATATACCAGTGTTAAACTTGTTGGATAAAATTTATTTAAAACTTCACCTCTCACAGATCCGTCCTTTGAAAATGGCTCAACTAATGATAAAGCATTATAGATAAATCAGTCTATTTGACTACCCCCAACTGCTGGTTGTTGATATAGTGCTAAACCAAAAGAACTGACTATTACTCCTAATATTAATAAGATCACTTTTATTAATATACCTTTTCAGTTATTTTTAATAAGCTTTTTTTGATTTTTTAATCAATATTTCATATTATTCTCCTTGCAATGAAACTTTTCAAAAAAAATAGGCCAAAAATGCCTACTTTTCGTATTTTGTTTTCAAAGCTTCTTCTCCGCCTTGTTCGTATTTTTTAACTCAATTTCTAAGAGAAACAACACTTACATTTCTTGTTGGTGCAAATTGAGTAGCTTTGACACCACTATTTTTGAAATCTTTAATAATTTTAACTTTTTCTTCAACTGTTAAATGCATATATTTATCTCCCTAATAAACGTTTATTAAATTCTTAAGCTTTTCCTTGACAACCAAAAACTTTTGTTAAGTCCATGAATGTTTGTTTTAAAGCTTTATATCCTGGTGCTAATAATTTACGTGGATCAAATCCTTTAGCTTCATCATCTAAATCTTTTTTAGCTTCAATGTATTCTCTTGTTGCATCTCTGAAAGCTAATTGTAATTCTGTGTTAACATTAATTTTTGAAATTCCTAATTTAATAGCTTTTTCAACTTGATCTTGAGGAATTCCTGAACCCCCATGTAAAACCATTGGTAATTTACATGCTGCTTGTAATTCTTCTAATGTATCAAATGATAATGATTTTCATCATTCTGGATATTTTCCATGAATATTTCCAATTCCAGCAGCTAACATTGTAATTCCTGTAGTTGCCATTTCTGCTGCTTGATTAGGATCTCCTAATTCACCTTCACCAACAACTCCGTCTTCTTCTCCACCAATTGAGCCAATTTCAGCTTCAACTGAAACTTCATGTTCATTTGCAAAGTCCATTAATTCTTTAACTTTTGAAATGTTTTCTTCGTATGGTAAGTGTGATCCATCAAACATAACTGATGAATATCCTGCTTCTATACATTTTTTAGCCATTTCAACTGATTGACCATGATCTAAGTGTAAAGCAACTGGTACAGTAATGTTTAATGTTTCTAATAAACCATTAACCATCCCAACTACCACTGGTGCTCCACCCATATATTTTAATGCTCCTTCTGAAGTAGCAATAATAACTGGTGTATTTGATTCTTGAGCTGCTTCTAAAATAGATTTAGTTCATTCTAAGTTATTAATGTTAAAGTGACCAATTGCGTATTTATTTGCATGAGCATCTTTTACCATTTTTGTAGAATTAACTAATTTTGAATGATAAATTCTTGACATATTTTTTCCTCCTAAAGTTTTTTATACTTAAAGATTATACAACTTTATTCCTATATACAATAGAGTTTTTTAACTATATTATTTTGAAAGACTATATTTTCTAATCTATAAGTTATATTTATCAATAATTTTCTCTTTAAAATTAATCTTTCTTAACGTAAAGAGAATTATTATGGAAATAAAAATATTTGCAAAATATTGAATAGCATCTGTTGTGGCTTCAATGATAGCAAATGAGCTATCAAATAGTATATATACATATAAAACATATATAAAAATTCATAAATAACTTAAGAAAATATTTATATATGTATTTATATATCTTTTTAAAAAAATAAATGTAAAAGTAATTAATACTTTAACCATAATTGTAATAGGTATGTAAATTGCACTTGCTGCAAATAAATCAATACCTATTCCTGCTAAAATAGCTGAAATTACTAAAGTAAAAGGATTTAGAAAATTTAAAAGAGCAAGAAAAATAACATCTGATATTTGAAATATACTTTTACCAGTACCAATTGAAATTAAATTAGTTATTATTCCCATTACAAACATAAGTGTTGTTAAGATTGCACATAATGTTACTTGTTTGGTATTTATTTTTTTCATTTATATTCACCTACTTAAATTTTAGATAAAAAAAACAAAAAATAAATACTTATTTTTTGTTTATATGATTTATAAAGCCCATAAATAATGGATTTGGCTTATTTGGTCTTGAAGTAAATTCAGGATGATATTGAGCTGCAATGAAGAAATCATTTTTTGAATATTCAATTATTTCAACAAGATCTTTTTCTAAATACAGTCCTGAAAAAATGATTCCATTTTCTTCAAATTGTTTTCTAAAATCATTATTAAATTCATATCTATGTCTATGTCTTTCAATTGCTTCCTTACCTTTATATAATTCAGAGGCCAAAGTATTTTCTTTAATTGAAGTTATATATCTTCCCAATCTTAATGTTCCTCCAATATTTTCTCTATTTTTACCATGAAGAATATCAATAATTGGATTTTTAGTATTTGGATCTAATTCAGTTGTATTTGCATCTTCTAAGTTTAAAACATTTCTTGCAAATTCAATGCAAGCAACTTGCATTCCTAAGCATATTCCTAAATATGCAATATTATTTTCTCTAGCATACTGTGCAGCAAGTATTTTACCTTCTACTCCCTCTTCACCAAATCCACCAGGAACTAAAATTCCTTTTGCATTTGCTAATTGCTCTTTAACATTATTTTTATTAAGTTTTCTAGCATTAATTCAATTAATTTTTATTTTTTTATTAATTTCATACCCTGCAAATTTTAAAGATTCCATAACCGATAAATAAGCATCACTTAATTCTACATATTTTCCAACTATATGTACTTCTAAAATTTCTTTTGAGTTTTCAATATTATTAACAAGTTTTTTTCAATCATTTAGATTTGTTTCTTGTAGGTCCAATTTTAATTGTCTTGCTGTAATTTTATGTAAATTTCCGCTTTCCAAAACTAATGGTACTTTGTAAATAGAATCACTATCGGGACAAGAAATCACGTTTTCTTCTGGAATACTACATAGCAATGAAATTTTATCCTTTAGTCTTTTCTCAAATTCTGTTTCACTTCTCGCAACAATAACATCTGGCTGTATTCCTAAACTTAATAATTCTTTCACAGAATGTTGGATAGGTTTAGTTTTAAACTCTGCTGAAACTTTAAGATATGGTAATAGAGCAACATGAATAAACATTACATTATCTTTTCCTTGCTCCATTCTTACCTGTCTTAACGCTTCTAAAAATGGTTGAGATTCAATATCTCCAACAGTCCCACCAATTTCTGTAATTACAACATCAGCTTTACTTTCAAGTTCAGCTTTATAAATTCTTTGTTTAATTTCATTTGTAATATGTGGAATTACTTGAACAGTTTTACCACCAAATTTACCATTTCTTTCTTTTTCAAGTGCTTCATAATAAATTTTTCCAGCAGATGTAGAAGAGATTTTTGATAAGTTTACATCAATAAATCTTTCATAATGACCCAAATCTAAATCTGTTTCGCCACCATCATCTGTAACATAGACTTCTCCATGTTCTATTGGATTAATAGTTCCTGGATCAATATTTAAATATGGATCAAATTTTTGCATAAATATTTTTAATCCACTATTTTTTAAAAGAACCCCTAAAGAACTTCCTGTAATACCTTTTCCTAAACCAGATACTACTCCTCCTGTAATAAATATATGTTTTGCCATTGTACAATTCTCCTTTTAAAAATAAAAAGTAGTTGTTAAAAACTACTTATGATTAAGTTATTTTTTAATATTCATCTTCATCAATATCATCATCTTCATCAATATCATCCTCATCATCATCTTCATCAATATCATCTAAGGTTTCGTCTAATGAATCATTATTATTATGGTCTAATAATTTTTTTATTTTACCAACATGCTCACCTGTATCATCGTTATAAAGATCTGAGTCCATTATTGAATCAATGTCTTCAAATTCTTCTGTTGTTTCAAACTTATCAACATACTCATATTGTTTTTTAACATCATCAAATTTAAGATAATCTCTTAAACCTCATTTACCATCAGATGTTAATGCAAATCTATTATCAAGAACCAAATCGCTATAAAGTTCAGCTATAATTTCATTTTTGAAATCATTGTCTCCGTTTATTTCTTTAGATATTGTATTTCAAATATCTTCAAAAGACACATTATCTTTACAATCATTTAAATAATTGTAAGCTAAATTAATCGGTGATAATTTACTCATAACAATTTCCTCCATATTTTCTATTCTACATTATACTTTGGAAAAATATAAATTTTTTTTATATTATTCTTCCAATCTGTATTAATTATTTCTGAAAGATCTTTTAAATTACTTAAGTTATTATCCTTTAAAATATATATATTTTCGTCTTTCTTTTCAGAACTGTCTTTGTAAATGAATATATCTTTGACAGTTATAATATCAAAATAATAATTTACATCTCCTTTAAAATTAGATTTCATATTATTAAATTCTTCTTCAGTTATATCTGATGAAGCTTTTAAAAATTTTCTATTTTGAAGTCTATTCGACAAATCACTTAATATTTCATCATTTTCCTCTTTTAAAAGCTTGAATAATTCAAACATTGTATAATCATCTAAATATACATATTTTTCCAAAGGCATTGGTTTTTCATGAAATATTTCTTCAAATAAATTTACTGGTTTAGAATGTTTAAATCTATAGTTATTTAAGTATAAATATTTAAATCTTTTGAATCACATTTTAAATGTATTATCAAAAGCAGTAGAAATTTTATGTTCATAAACTTGTTTAAACATATGATATCTTCCTAACAAAAAATTTTCTATTGCATTTAATGTTTTATTTGAGAATACAAGCTTATTATCATGAATTTTTGCATTTCTTATAATTCAATCAATATCTGGTTTTGAATAATTTACACCAGCTCCTTTTGAATCTCTTTGTAAGTAGTCTAATCTATCTGCATCTAATTGACTTGAAACAAGTGAATTAACAACTTTATTTTGATGCTTACCTTCAATAACAGAAACAACCTCATCAGGATCAACTCCATTATTAATAAGAACCTTATTAATTTGTGAATTACCTTTTATTATATCAACTGTATATTCTTCATGAGATCTTGTTGAAATTAATTCAAACGTATGTGAAAAAGCCCCATGACCTATATCATGTAATAAACCTGCTACTTTTAATACTTTTTTATCTTTTTCATTAATATGCTCATTTATAGCATCATTTTCTAAAAATTTGCATATCACGTGATATACACCAATACAGTGTGAGAATCTTGTATGATTTGCACTTGGAAATACAAATTGTCCTCCACCTAATTGAATTATTCTTCTAAGTCTTTGAAATTCATTTGTATCAATTAATTCTGTAAAAAGTTTATCTTCAAAATAAATCTCTCCATGAACATTATCTCTTATAAATTTTTCCATATTTTTTGCCTCTTATTGAAAACTACTAATGTTTGCTAATACTTTTTCTTTACCAATTAAAGAAATGGTTTTTGCCAATTCAGGACCATGTTCACTTAATGTAGTATAAATTCTTACTGGCATAAATAATTCTCTTCCCTTTTTATTAAATTCTACTCCTACTTTTTTTATTAATTCTTTTATATTTATTTCTGAAAAATCTTTTATATTTTCTATTTCAACTTTTAAGTATTTTGCCATTTCATTTAAATTGCCAAAATCATTTAACACTTCTTTTGATTTATCATCAATATCCTTATTAAAGAAAATATCCAAATGATCATTAATTTGAATACCAAATTCAAGTTCCTTTTTAAATAGTATTAATACAGATTCTATTCAACTTGATTCTTTATTAGATATATCAAATCTATTTTTATCAATAAAATTAATTATAAAATCTATATAATCTTTATCATTCATTTTTTTAATTCACTGACTATTAATTCATTTCATTTTAATCATATCAAAAGTACTTGGAGATTTAGAAAATCTAGTTTCATCAAACATTTTTACAAATTCTTCCTTTGAAAAAATTTCTTGTTCACTATTTGGACTTCAACCTAAAAGTGAAATATAATTAAATATTGCTTCTGGTAAATAACCTTGATCTCTATACTGAGAAATAAAAAACATTGCATTTCCACTTCTTTTTGATAATTTTTTCTTTGTTTCATCAACTATTAAAGTTAAATGACAAAATGTTGGCTCTTCCCAACCAAAAGCTTCATAAATCATGCATTGTCTTGGAGTATTAGATATGTGCTCTTCTCCGCGAACAACATGAGTTATTTTCATATCAAAATCATCAATTACAACTGCAAAATTATATGTTGCAATTCCATTTGATTTTAAAATTACAAAATCTCCAATCTCTTTGGAATTAAATTCAACATGACCACGAACTATATCAATAATTTTATATATTTTATTTTCAGGAACTAGAAATCTTATATTGTAAGGTTTTGCATTATCTTCTACTTTATTTAAATAACATTTTCTGCTATATTGTGGAGCAATAATTCCTCTTGCAATTTGTTCTTCTCTTTCTTGTTCTAATTCTTCTGGAGAACAATAACATTTATATGCTTTGCCTTGCTCAATCAAGGTATGAGCATAATCTTTATATATATCAAATTTTTCAGATTGCATATATTTACATTCTTCATCTTTAGGGTTTTTAAAAGATTCATCAGGGTTAATACCCAATCATTCCATATTATCAAATTGAGATTCTATAGCTCCTTCAACATTTCTTTCTAAATCTGTATCCTCAATTCTTAAGATAAAGTCACCATTATAATGTTTTGCAAATAAATAATTCATTAATGCTGTTCTTGTATTTCCAATATGTAAGAAACCTGTTGGTGACGGTGCATATCTTAATCTAAATTTTTTCATATTATTTTTCCTCACTTTTATAAATTATTAAATTACAATAACAAGTAATTATATTCTCAAAATTACCTTCTGTTGTTGTTGCCTTTACAGAAATTTGATCTAATGAGATTGTTAATTCTTTTGCTAGTTTTTGTTTTATTTCATTTTTATATTGACCTAATTTTGGTGAATCAAGTTCAATAAGAATATCTACATTTGATATTTTATAATTTTTTTTATTTAGATGATTCAAAGCATCAAAAATAATTATAAACGAATCAAAACCTTCAGTCATGTTTTTTGAATTGTAGTTTTGACCTAAATCTTCTAAACCTAAAGAACCAAATAATGCTTCGGCCAATGAATGATATAGAATATCCCCATCACTGTAAGCTTCCACAGATTTATTAGAGGGTATTTCAATTCCACCAAGTTTTATATTATGCCCATCAATTAGATTATGAGTATCTTTTGAAAAACCAACTCTATATTGCATATTGACTCCTTTTAACAAATTGATTATAAAATAAAAATTGATTTATACCTAATTAAGTTATAAATCAATTTTATTTATTAAATTTAAAGAAGCAAACATCTCCATCTTGAACAATATAGTTTTTTCCTTCAAGTTTAATTTTTCCACTATTTTTTAAAGATTGTTCATCACCAAGCTCAAATATATCTTCACATTTATAAACATCTGCTTTTATAAAACCTTTTTCAAAATCTGTATGAATAATTCCTGCACATTGTGGAGCAGTTGAACCTTCTTTAAATTGTCAACCTCTTGCTTCCTGAGGACCACAAGTAAAATATGTTTTCAATCCTAATGTAGAATAGGCAGCTTTTATTAATTGCTCTAAACCAGAAGTTTCAATTCCTGCGTCTTGAAGGAACACATCCTTTTCTTCTTTTTCAAGTTCACTTAATTCTTCTTCAATTTTTGCAGAAATTTTTACAACTTGTGAATTACAAGATGCTGCATAGTCTTTTACAAGTTTTACGTATTTATTATCTTCTCTAACTTCATCTTCACCAACGTTTGCAACATAAATAAATTGTTTAGTTGTTAATAGTTGAAAAGATTTAATTGCTAATTTCTCTTCTTCATTAAATTCTAATTTATTTAAAAGTTTTCCTTCACTAAGTTGAGTTTCTAATTTTTTTAATAATGTGTATTCAAAAATAATATCTTTATCCTTTGTTGATTTAAATTTAGGTTCAACTTTTGCAAGTCTTTTTTTAATGCTTGATTCATCAGAAAGTATTAATTCCAATTCAATTATTTCAATATCTCTTATTGGATCAACACTACCTTCTACATGAGTTATTTCTTTCGAATCAAAACATCTTATAACTTCACAAATAGCATCAGTTTCTCTAATATTTGCAAGAAATGCATTACCTAAACCTTCACCCTTACTTGCTCCTGCAATTAAACCAGCTATGTCAACAAACTCTATTGTTGTATAAATAGTTTTTTTTGAATTAAATATCTTTGCAAGATTATCTAACCTCTGATCTGGAACCTCTACAACTCCAACATTTGGTTCAATAGTTGCGAAAGGATAGTTAGCTGCCTCAACTTTTGAGTTAGTAATTGCATTAAATAAAGTTGATTTACCAACATTTGGTAAACCCACTATTCCAACTTGTAATCCCATATTATTTTCTACTTTCTATTTTTTTTATTATTTTAATAAGTTTATCTTTTGTGAACTCCAAAATTAAATTTTCATCCAAATTGGATCTCAATTTAAATATTGTTCCTGTTCTAACAACTATTCAATAAGCAGTTTTGCTTGGGTGATTCTTCTTTAAATAAATTTTATCATCGATATTAATCGTCATCAGTTAATCCTAATAATTCTAAAACTCTATTTAAATCATCATCATCAGAATATCTAATTGTTAATTTACCATTATCAATTGAAACTTTTGTTCCAAGTCTTCTCATCATTTTATTTTCCATATAAACTACTGCTGGTTTTTTTACAAAACTCTCTTGTCCAGTAGTTTTTGAAGAATTACTATTTTTTATTAATTGTTCAACTTCTCTTGCTGTAAGATCTTTTTCAAGAATTTGTTTGAATATTGAATTTAGAAGATCTTCATTATTTGTAATTGATAATAACGGTTTTGCTTGACCCATTGTAATTTTTCTTTGTAACATTGCGTCTTGCACTATTTGAGGTAAATTCAAAAGTCTCATTATATTTGCAATATGAGATCTAGATTTACCAACTCTTGATGCAATTTCTTCTTGTTTTAATTTTAAGTTTGCTGAAAGCTTTTTATAAGCAACAGCTTCTTCTATATCTAACAAATCTACTCTTTGAATATTTTCAATAATAGCAAATTCTTCCATTTGATTTGAATCTAATTTCAAAACAATTGCTGGTATTTCTTTTAAACCTGCTAATTTCGCAGCCCTAGTTCTTCTTTCACCTGCAACAATTTCATTTTTAGTATTAATAATTACTGGCTGAATTATTCCATGAATTTTGATTGATTCAGCAAGTTCTTTTAATTCATCATCTTCAAAAGTTTTTCTTGGTTGATATGGATTGGCAATTAATGAGTTAACATCAACCATAGTTTTATTACTATCTGCTTTTTCTTTATCATTTTCAATAACACCAATTATATCAGATACGGATTCTCCAAAAATATCATCTAATCCTTTAAAATTATATTTTCCTTTAGTTTTGGCCATTTTCTTTTAATACCTCTTTTACAAATTCAATGTAAGCAATTGAACCTGCTCCATTTTTATCATATTCATAAATTGATTTACCTTCTATTGAAGATTCAGAAATTTTTATATTTCTTGGAATAACAGATTTATAAACTTTTGGACCAAATGTCTTCATGATTTCTTCTAAAACATCATGTGCTAATCTTGTACGTGAATCAAACATTGTTACAAGTACTCCTTCAATTGTTAAATCTGGATTCAACGTTTCTTTGACTTTTTTTATTGTTCTTAAAAGTTGAGCAACCCCGTGCATAGCATAATGTTCTGCTTGAATTGGTATTAAAACAGTATCAGATATTGCTAAACCATTTCTATTAATTAACCCTAAACTTGGTGGACAATCAATTATAACAAAATCATATTGATCACCAAGTCCTTTAATTTCATCTCTTAAAACATTTTGATTGTTTGTTTTTTGTTCTAATAAAATTAAATCAACTGCAGCTACATCTATTGAACTTGGTGCCAAATCAATATTAGGTTTAATATCTTTTATTATTATTTCTGATAAAGTTTTTTCTCCTACAAAGACATGGTACATACTTAAAGTATTACTATCTATTTCAAAACCAACACCTGTAGTTGCATTAAATTGTGGGTCCATATCTATAAGTAGAACCCTCTTATTTGCAAGAGCAAGACCACATGCTAAGTTTACTGAAGTAGTTGTTTTACCTACTCCGCCTTTTTGATTTGAAACTGAAATT
Organism: Spiroplasma diminutum CUAS-1; assembly: GCF_000439455.1. Classification (GTDB taxonomy): domain Bacteria; phylum Bacillota_I; class Bacilli_A; order Mycoplasmatales; family Mycoplasmataceae; genus Spiroplasma_A; species Spiroplasma_A diminutum. Next base: position 912,777 of record NC_021833.1, read on the forward strand.
ATTTTTGCCATAAATTACCCCTCATAATAAATATTATATAATAAATATTTATTATTTTCCTAATGGTCTTTTTCTTATTTGACTATACTGCCTTGGAAATTCCAAGGGAGTTTGTTTAACTTTTTTGTAAAATAAATTATTTCTTTCTCCTAGAACTTCATCATTTAATTCTTGTTTAAAATCAAACATTAGTCCTATTTTAGTTTCTTGACCATTAAGATCGTTCATTTCATTAATTACATTTTTTGATTTTAAACAAATAAATGAACCATTTATTTTTAAACCTTGAGCTCCTACTTCTAAAAGAATATTTAATGGAGCCATTGCTCTCGAAATTACTACATCGAATTTTTCTCTATTCTCTAAAGTATATTCCTCTGCTCTAACATTTAAAGTATATATATCTTCCAATTCTAATTCCCTAATTACTTTATTTAAAAAATTTATTTTCTTTCCATTTGACTCAACTAAATAAATTTTTGAAGTTGGATAAATAATTTTTATAACAACACCTGGAAATCCAGCTCCTGTTCCAATATCTAAAATTTTTAAATTACTTGGATCAAAATGATTTGAAAAAATTAGTGAATCATAAAAATGCTTATCTAAAATATCTTGATCTGTTATTATAGTTGTTAAGTTATGTATTTTATTTTCCTTCTGAAGAATATTTTTATACATAATTAATTTTTCTTTTTGAGCTTCTGTAATCTTAATATCTAGCTCATCAAATCTATTTCATAACATAATAATCTCCTTAAAAAAAATAAAAAAGCTTGCGCCTTTTTTATTTTACATTAGTTTCTGCTTTTAAATTTTTCTATTTCTAATTCTTTATTATATTTAAATCAATTTCTTGGTAATATTCGTAATGCAAAATCATTATTTTCAATGTCTTGTTTAGAAATAAGTACTTCATTAATAATTCAAGCAATTAATAAAACAATTGCAAAAAAGATTAGTATTATTGGATCAATCATATTTTCTATTTTACCTGATTTAAATTTATTAATTAAAAAATCAAAATAAGCATAAACCAAAATTATTGATAATATAGACGTGCTTATTATTCCAATTGCAAAACCACCTTTTGCTTTTCTAACCTCGACTTTTTTTGTTCTTCTGTTATGTAAAACATATATCATGATAATTAAATAAGCTAAGAAACCAAACATAACTGTAGTATTTGAGGAATAATTAGCAACAATAAAGTAATTTATTTCTCCTGAACTATCATTTCAACCTAATGGGATTGAAATAATCAAAAATAAAACATAAATTGTTAATGTTATTATCATTCCAATAAAACCTGATTTAATGTAACCAATTTCAGTAGTATGATTCTTTTTATAAATAAAATTTTCTTCAACAGCTGAATGAACTGTTTTTGGAATTAATGTTGTATAACCATTTACAGTTGTTAATATAGTACATGCAATAATTAATTTGAACAATAATGCAATTCAAGGTTCTTTTTGAAATAGATTATCAAAAAGTTTAAACACATTCCCATCTGACGCACCAAAGAATATTGAGACTGTTATTATTATATAAAATGCTGTAACTGCAATTATTGCACTCATCATTGCTGGTGCAACAACTTGCTTGTGTTCACAATCTTTTTGTAATGTTGCAGCATAGATAAAACCATCAAATGCAAATAATATTGGTATCATTGTTGCAAAAAAACTATTCATAGATCAATTATCATATGGTTCCTCAGGATTAAATGAATTATTAGAATTTGAATTTGTCAAAAATAATGTGAACCCTCCAATAACAATTGTAATTAAAGGTAGAAATTTAATAATAGTAAATATACTTTGAATTAATTTACTTGGCTTATGTGTATAAATATTCATAAGTGAAAATCCAACTAAAACAAGTGTTGAAATGAATAATTCCAAAGACATTCATTCCACTTTTCCAATTTTATTAACTAGATTTACACCATTAGTAATAATGTAAAATTCGTTTATACCATCAAATATAGTTTTAACTGTAAATAAAGCACCAAGTCCTGCAAGAATTGGAAGGTACATACAAATATACATAATTGAAAATAAAGAAGCTGTTCTCCTATTTATAAATTTGTTTGCTCAACTTTGAGCAGTTGAGTGTCCATCTTTTTCTGTTGCTGAAGCAGCTTCAATAAAAGTTAACATAATCATTGAACAAAGAACTCCAATAAACATTCAGACTGTTAATGCCAATCAAGGATTTTGTCCTGCTTCATGTAAAACACCACCAGGTTCAGTTCTATTTTTTAAATAAATTCCACTACCAACAACAATTCCAAATACCATTGAAAAAATTGTTAAAAATTCAAATGTTTTGTTTTTAGCTTTGTTAATTTTATTAACTTTTATCATTTTTAACAACTTCCTTTTCTTTAAATTGAGCGATACTTTTTTCCTTATCATAATGGAATCAATTTTTTGGATTAATTCTCAAATAGAAATCATTTGAGTCTATATTATTTTTTGAAATAATTGCTTCATTTATTGCTCAAGATATTGCCAATATAATTACAAAAATAAATCATAGTATTGGAGATACTAATTCCCCAATTATTAGAGATTCAATAATATTTAAATAATAAATATATGCCATTATAAAAATAAGCATTGATGAAGAAAATATACCAGCAAAATATGCTCCCTTAACTTTTCTAACTTCAACCTTCTTAGTTTTTCTATTAATTAACATTTGAATTAATAATGGTAAATTTAATAAATAAACAATAATAATTGTTGCATCAGAAGATAAATATGCAGTTTCCAAATAACTATCTTTGTTAGTTATTAATAAACTTGATGTTACAAAACCTATGAAAAAAATAAAAACTATAATCAAAGCTATTCAACTTGCCTTTATTTTTGAAAGCTCTTGTCCATTATTTTTTGAGTATATAAATTTTTCTTCAATAGATGCTCTAATTACTAAAGGATAAATTACACTATAAGCATTAACCATTGTTAATAAAGTAATAGTAATAATTAAATTAAATGCAAAGTGAGCTCTTGGGTCAACGTTTTCAAAAATATTTAAAATATTTCCATCTGTTGCCCCCATAAATATAGCAATGCTTATTACAATATAAAATATTGATACTGCAACAATCCCTGTCATCATTGCAGGAGCAACAACTTCTTTGTGTTCACAGTCTTTTTGTATTGCTGCAGAATCAAGAAAGCCATCAAATGCAAACATAATAGGTACCATTGTTATAAATATATTATTAAATTTAAAACCACCTACATTTTCAGGAGTAAATGAACTTTCTTTTCCTAACGAAAAGAAAGTTATTCCTGCTATTAAAACTGTAAGTAAAGGAACAAACTTTAAGAAAGATAAAGATGTTTGTAATATTTTTCCTGGTTTTGAAGTATATGTATTAAGTATTTGAAACAAAAATAAAATTAATGCTGCTGTAAATATCTCTATAACTAGTTTAGTATCACCATTTAAAAGATGATCATTTCCTGTATTGAATTTATGAATGATGTCTAAGGCTTGAAAGAAACTGCTTGTTGTAAATAGAGCTCCAATAATTATTAACACTGGTAAGTAAATTACTGCATAAAGAATAGTAACTAATGACCCATATCTTCTTCCAAGAAATCTACCAGCTCATGCTGTTAAAGTATTGTGATCACCCTTTTTTGTTGAAGTTGATATTTCAATAAATGCTAACATCATCATACAACAAAATACTGCTATTAAAGTTCACACCGCTATTGCTAAATAAGGATTATTACCAGCTTTCGCAAGCACTCCATTATCACCAGCATTCTTTAAATAAATTCCACTACCAACAACAATCCCAAATGTCATTGAAAAAACTGATAAAAATTCATAAATTTTATTTTTAGTTTTATTTTTTTTATTTACTTTAATCATTTTATACCTCGTTATATTTCTTTTTTAAATGAAAAAGTAGCATTTGAATATCTGCAGGATTAACACCTGTTATTCTTGAAGCTTGTCCAATTGAAGATGGTTTAATTTTTTCAAATTTTTGTCTAGCTTCAACTGCTATATTTTCTACTTTTGAATAATCAATATCTTTTGGTATCTTTTTACTCTCCAGTTTTATAAATTTTTCTATTGTTTCATTTTCCTTTTTAATGTAACCTTCAAATCTAATTAAAATTAATAAAGTTTGAAGTTGCTGCTTTGATAATATACTTAATTCAGGAATATATTTTTTAAATATATTAATATCAACTTTTGGTTGTTTTAAAATTTCAAAAGCACTAAACCCTTGATTTAAAACTGCTTGTTCTTTTTCTTTTAATTCAATTGCAAGTTCAGTTTTTGGACTAAATCTAATTTCTTTAAGTAATTCAATACTTTCAAAAATTTCTTTTTCAAATTTCAAATGTTCATCTCATTCTTTTTTAGAAACTAACCCAATTTCATAACCGTATTTTTTAAGTCTCATTTCTGAGTTATCATTTCTTAAAGTTAATCGATTTTCAGCCCTACTTGTTAAAAGTCTATAAGGTTCAATAACACCCTTATTAATTAAATCATCAATCATAACTCCAATATATGATTCATTTCTTTTTAAAATTAAAGGATCTTTATTATCAATTTTTCTAACTGCGTTTATTCCTGCAATTAATCCTTGACCAGCAGCTTCTTCATAGCCACTTGTTCCATTTATTTGTCCAGCCAAAAATAAATTTTCTATAATTTTTAATTCTAAAGAAAGTTTCAATTGTTGCGGATCTACGCAATCATATTCTATTGCATAGGCTCATTTATCAACAACTACATTTTCAAATCCAGGTAAACTTCTTAACATTTTATCTTGAATATCAATTGGCATTGATGTTGAAAAACCTTGAACATAAAAAGTATCAAGTGATTTTGATTCTGGTTCTAAAAATATTTGATGAGTTTCTTTTGATTGAAATCTAACAATCTTATCTTCAAAACTTGGACAATATCTTGGTCCAATTGATTCAATTTGACCTGAATACATTGCAGATTTATGTAAATTATCTTCAATGATTTTTTTAGTTTCAGATGTAGAATGAATCAAATAACAAACCTCTTGATTTTCAAAAGGTAAAAATTTCTTTGTAGAAAAAGAAAAAGCCAGATCTTCATTTGTTCCTGGTTCAATTATTGCTTTTGTTAAATCAATTGAATCCATTTTAACTCTTGGAGGTGTTCCGGTTTTAAATCTGAAAGTTTTTAAACCAAGTTTAAGTAGTGTTTGACTTAATGACTTAGTTGTCATTTCATCATTTGGTCCAGATTCATATTTTTCTTCTCCTCTATATATTAAAGAAGATAAATACGTACCTGTGGTTAATACTACAGCTTCACAAAATATTTCAGTCCCATCTTCAAGTAAAACAGATTTAACTTTATTTGTTGAGTCTAATGAGATATCTCTAACAACCCCAATTACTAATTCTAAATTAGTTTGATTCTCAACAACTGATTGCATATATTTTGAATATTCAATTTTATCAGATTGAGCTCTTAATGCTCATATTCCTGGACCCCTTGATGAATTCAATAATTTCATTTGTAAAGCAGTTGCATCTGCTGCTTTACCCATTTCACCACCAAGTGAATCAATTTCTCTTACAACGATTCCTTTTGCAGGTCCACCCACTGATGGATTACAAGGCATTGTTGCAATTTTATCTTTATATAAGTTTACAAGAATAGTTTTTTTTCCTAATCTTGCAGAAGCAAGTGCAGCTTCAACCCCGGCATGACCAGCGCCAACTACAACTATATCAGCTTGCATGTGCATGCCCCCATTCTAATTTATTTTATTCTTTCGAATAAAACCAGTTTTTCAGTAATTTTTTCATGATCAAAATCACCTTCAATATTTTCAAAAGTTATTAAATTTGGATTTAAACCCATTTGTTTAATCATACTTGGATAACTTTTTACTAATATAGGTTTCAATAAATATGAAATAATAATGATATTTTTTTGAAGTACAGTTAAGACTTCAAGTAATTGATCAATTTTTTGTTCTTTTTCCAAAACTCATGGTTTAGAGTCTTCAATAAATTTATTGCATTCCTGTCCTAGTCGTAATACAACTTGTGTTGCTTCAGACATATTATAAGAATCCATTAATTTTTTGTATTCTTTTATTGTTTCAAAACCTTTTTTTACAAGTCAATGACTAGAAACATCAATTTTATTTAATTTACCATCAAAGTATTTAATAATCATATTTGAAACTCTTGAAATTAAATTTCCAATGTTATTTGCTAAATTATTATTGAATGATTCTATAAATAATTCATTTGTAAAATTACCATCTTTATCGGTTGGTAAATTATTAATAATATAGAATCTTAATGCATCACTTGAATAGTTATTAATAATTTCAACTGGGTCTAAAACATTTCCAATTGATTTTGACATTTTTTTATCTCCACTAAGTATTCAACCATGTGATAATAATTTATCAGGTGTTTTTAGTCCAAGTGAATTTAACATAACTGTTCAATAAATTGAGTGAAACCTAGTGATTTCTTTTCCTATAATTTGTAGTACTTCTGAATCTTTACTTCAAAATTTTTTAAGTAAAGATTCATCTTTTGTTTTATAACCAAGTGCTGTAATATAATTTGATAACGCATCTAATCATACATATATTACATGTTTAGGATTTTCTTTTATTTGAATTCCTCAATTAAAACTTACCCTTGTAACTGATAGATCTTCTAAATCATTATTAATAAAATTATTTAACATTTCTTTTTTTCTTGCTTCAGGTTCTAAAAAATCTGTTTTAAATAATTCCTGAAGATATTTTTGAAAATTTGAAACTCTAAGCATATATGTTTCTTCTTCAAAATCAATTGCCTTATTACCACAAACTAAATGTTGAAGGTTTTCATCCATTTGCTCTGATGTTAAAAATTCTTCACAACTTATGCAATATTTTCCCTTATAACTTGAAGGATAAATTAAATCCTTTTGTAAAAGATCACTAAAGATTTCTCTTACTGCAAAAATATGATCTTCATCAGTAGTTCTAATAAATCGATCATAATCAATGTCTAAAATTTTTCAAAGGTTAATAAAACCTTTAACAATTTGGTCTACATATTGTTTTGGTTCTAAATTATTTTCTTTTGCTTTTTGTTCAATTTTTTGTCCATGTTCATCAGATCCAGTTAAAAAGAAAACATCGTATCCATTTTCTTTTTTATATCTAGAAATAGTATCTGCCAATGTTGTTGTATAAGCATGTCCAATATGTAAATTACCACTTGGATAATATATTGGAGTAGTTACAAAAAAATTTTTTTTCATACTATTCTTCGAATGAAAGACTATAAATTCCTTTTAGTCCTCTATAACTTTCTTTATATGTTAAACCATATCCAACTAAGAAAAGATCTTCTATTTTAAAAAGTGAAGTGCTTTCTAATTCTATATTTCTTTCTTTTGTATTTTTTTCAATAAGATTTAAAATTTGAACATTTGCAGGACCTTCGTTTTTTACAAGATTATATAATCTTTCTAATCTATTTCCTTTATTTAAAACGTCATTAACAATAAGAACATTCTTATCTTTTAAAGTATTTTTTAATTCTAAATCAATTAAAACTTCTTCATCTTCTCTGGGATTTGTTACAAATTGAATTGTCACGTCAATTGGTAATTCTCTAATTAAATCAGCTATAAATATAAATGAGCTTGATAAATCAGCTACGATTGTAAGTTGTTGATCTTCATAAGTTTTTCCTAAATCACTTCCAACTTTTGCAATTGCTGCTTTAATTTCTTCTTCAGTGATTAAAGTCACTAATTTTTGATTATCCATAATTCTCCATCACCCTTCTAAACATTTTTTCTACATTTCTTAAGAAAAAATTAATATCAAAAAGATTGTCTATTTCTTCTTGTTCTGCTATAAAATTTTTAATACCATTTTCTATTAAAACTTCTTTAAAATCTCTTTTTGAACTTTGTGCTTCTAATGTACATTTCTGTACAAAATCATAAACTTGTTCTCTTGAAAAATCATAGTTCATTAATATATAAGTCAGTATCCTTTGACTAAAGAATAAGCCCTTTTGCTCATTAATATGTAAATCAATTTTATCTTTATTAATTACCAAATCATTTATGGTAGTGTTCATTCTTTTTGATACATATATAATTATATTATAAATATCTGGAAAAATTAATCTTTCGTTTGAACTATGAGATATATCTCTTTCATGTCATAATACATTGTTTTCAAATGCTGCATTCACAAAAGATCTAGCGTATCTAGAAAGACCACAAATATTTTCTGAACTAATTGGGTTTTTTTTATGAGGCATTGAACTTGATCCTTTTTGACCAATTCCAAATCCTTCACAAATTTCTTGAACCTCACTTCTCTGAAAGTGTCTAATCTCTGTTGAAATTTTTTCCAATGTTGATGCAATATTTGCAATTACAGATATTAAAAAGGCATGTCTATCTCTTTGTGTAACCTGAGTAGATATATTATCAATATTCAAGTTCATTTTATTTGCAACAAATTCTTCAACCTCTATTTCAAGATTGGCATAATTCCCCATTGATCCTGATATTTTAGCTACTTCAATTTGCTTTCTTGCTAATTTTAATCTTTCCAATTGTCTCTTTATTTCATCAAATCACAATAAAAATTTTAATCCAAGTGACGTTGGTTCTCCATACATTCCATGAGTTCTTCCCATTATAATTATATCTTTTGTTTCAATTGCCTTTTGTTTAAGAACTTCTGTCATTTTATTTAATACTTCTTCTAATAAGATATTTGATTGCTGAATCATTTTATTTTGAGCAGTATCAACAATATCTGTTGATGTCAGTCCTAAGTGAATTCATTTCTTTTCTGAACTTAAAGTTTCAGAAATCATCCTTGTAAATGCTACAACGTCATGTTTTGTTTCTTCTTCTATTTCAAGCATTCTTTGTCTGTTAACTTTCGCTTTTGAACAAATTTCTTTAGCATCTTTTTCAGGAATAATTCCTAACTTTACTCATGCATTGACAACTTGAATTTCAACATCTAATCAAATATTCAATTTATTATCTTCTGACCAGATATTTTCAATTTCTTTAATTCCATAACGTTCTATCATTTAATTCACCTCCATTAAAATATATTTTCTAAAATTACTGTTTGCTCTCTATCAGGACCTACAGAAAATCCTGCGATTTTAACTTCACAAATTTTTTCAATCATTTTTAAATAATTTTTTGCTTCATCTGGTAACTGATCAAATGAAGTAACACCAGTTATATCCTCTGATCATCCTGGATTTTCTAAATATACAGGTTTACACATTTCATACATTTGATTTGTACTTGGTACATTGTTAATTTCTTTACCATTTAATTCATACTTAACACATATATTTATTTGATCTATACCTGATAAAACATCAAGTAGAGTTATAAATAATGAATCGATACCCGATGTTCTAATTGCGTGTTTCAAAGCAACTGCATCAAGTCATCCAATTCTTCTTGGACGTTTAGTGTTTGATCCATATTCATGACCACGTTCTCTAATTCCATCACCAATTTCATTTAATAATTCTGTAGGAAAGGCACCTGCCCCAACTCTTGTTGAATAAGCTTTAACAACTCCCATTGTTGAATCAATTAATTTATGACTAATTCCACTTCCTGTTGAAGCATTATTTGCAGATGTATTTGAACTTGTTACATAAGGATAAGTCCCATGGTCAATATCAAGAAGGGCCCCTTGTGCTCCTTCAAATAAAACTTTTTTTCCTTCTTTAATTGCTGTTTCAATAAAAATATCTGTATCAATTATTTTATCTTTAATTTTTTGATAAGCATCCATTAAGTCGTTATATGTTTGATCAAAATCTAATGCTTCAACATTAAACATATTTTTTAAAAATTTCATTTGATAATCAAAAACAATTTTAAATCTCTCTTTAAAATTTTCTTCTCTCAATTCTCCAAGTCTAATTCCTAATCTTGAAACCTTATCTTGATATGCTGGACCAATTCCTCTTTTAGTTGTTCCAATTTTATTTTCACCACGTGCCTCTTCCTGAGCCTCGTCAATTTTAATATGATAAGGTAAAATTAATTGAACTCTATCAGAAATTAATAAATTTCCATAACTAACTCCACTATTTTTAATTACTTCAAATTCCTTTACAAGATTTAATAAATTAACTACACATCCGTTTGCAATAACGCTTGTAACTTTTTTATTAAAAATACCTGAAGGTATTATTGTGACTTTATGTTTTTGACCATTAAAATTAATTACATGACCAGCATTGTCTCCTCCTGCAAATCTAACTACTAAGTCAGCTTTTTGAGCAAAATAGTCAGTCATTTTACCTTTACCTTCGTCTCCTCATTGAGAACCAACAACAACTAATGAATTGTACTTTTGCATTTTTTCTCCTTTAATTATATTTATTCATAATTTTTTTAAGCTCTTTGTCTAAAACAAATTCTTCAACAAAATTTGATATATCAGAAATTTTACTTTTAATTAAATTTAGTTCTTCATTATTCATTTTAGATAATACTCAATCAACTATTTTATATTGGCCTGGTGCTCCAATGCCAATTTTTAATCTATTAAAATTTTCTGTTTTTAAGTGACTTATTATATTTTTAATTCCGTTATGTCCGCCAGAACTGCCGTTTGTTTTAAATCTAATAGTTGATAAATCTAAATCTTTATCGTCATAAATAACTATAAATTCTTCAGTTTTAATTTTGTAATAGCTCATAATACCTGAAATTGCTTCTCCTGAAAGATTCATAAATGTTTGCGGTTTGACAAATAATACTTTCTCTCCTTTTATATTAGAAAAGTAAATCTCAGACTTAAAATCTTCAATACTTTTTTGAAATCCATATTTTTCCAATAAAACATCAATAGCTATGAATCCCGCATTGTGTCTTGTACTTTTATAATTGCTTCCAGGATTACCTAATCCCACAATTAATTTAGGCATATTATTTATTAAATTCCTTTAAATACTGTTCTACTCTTTTAACAATTTCATTTTGTTCATCATTATATACACCTGTTAATGAAGATTTTTCATATGAATTTTGAATCATTCTCGCTAAAAGTTTAGCTACAGAAATGATTTTTAATCCTTTAAATTTTCTTTCTTCAGGAATTTCAATTGTGTCTGTAACAACAACTTGTTTAACAGTTTTATCATTTATAACTGCTTCCATTTTTGAAACTGCTTCTCCATTGAATAATCCGTGACATGCAATTATATAAATGTCTTTTGCACCTTGTTCTTTAAGGGCTTGTGCACCTTTAATGATTGTTCCACCTGTGTCAATCATGTCGTCAATAATAAAACAAGTCTTATCTTTAACATCTCCTAAAATAAATTCTACTTCTGCCTTATTAGGTTCAGGTCTTCTTTTTGCAATTACAGCAATACCATTTGTAATATTTCCTGTATATTTTGCAACCCCATGTACCCTTGTTAAACCACCATGATCTGGTGATACCAATATACATTGTGTAGGATCTAATTTTTTAGTAGATATTGTATCAATAATTTCTGATGCTACAATTTGAGCTGTTGAAAAATTATCTGTAGGAACATTAAAGAATCCCATAATTTGTGCAGAGTGTAAATCAACAGTTATAACTCTATGCACCCCAGCAGTTTCTATTAAATTTGCAACTAATTTAGAAGTAATAGGTTGTCTTCCCTTTGCTTTTCTATCTTGTCTTGCATAACCAAAATAAGGAATAACCACATTTATTTTTGCGGCACTTGCTCTTTTAAATGCATCAACTGCAATTAATAATTCCATTAAATTATCATTTACTGGTTGATTTGTTGATTGAATGATATATATTTCTTGACCTCTTACTGAATCAAGTGATTGTACAATCATTTCTCCATCTAAGAATTTTGAAGTTTTTGCTTGTGATTCTTCAACACCAAGTATTTCACATATTTTTTTTGTTAAGTTTTTGTTTGATGATAAACCGAAAATCATAATGTCTTTTTTGTTCATAAATATAAGTCTCCTTAAATATAATAACAAATTTTTAGACTGCTTTTGATATTTGCTAGATTTTAAAAACATTAAATATGAGAGGTATTTCTTTATAACATACAAGTTAAAATAAAAAGTTTGGGCCTTCTAGACAACGTTTTTTTAATTAGAAGACATTAAAATATTAATATTTAGTCAAAATTAGTGAATTAATTTAATTTAATATATAATAAATAATGAGTTTAAGGGAGTTTTTCAATTAATTACTGCCTTAATTATTCTTTTTTTAAGTCTAATAGACTTTTTTTATTGTAAAAATTATGGAGGAACATATATGGGATTAGTATTTTTAGAAAATTTAACACATGCAAATGGCGGAAAGAAACTATATGATGGAACCAATTTCAGATTAAATAGAGGAGAACATATTGCTTTAATTGGTCCAAATGGAGCTGGAAAAACAACATTATTAAATATAATTGCTGGAAAAATGTTGTCTGATAAAGGAGAATTAAAAATTCATCCTAAAACTAAAATTGGTTACTTAGATCAACATCAAGAAGTTAATTTAGAAGAAACAGTTGATCTATATTTAAAAGGAGCTTTCTCTGAGCTTTTTGAATTAGAAGCAAGGATGAATAAGATTTATGAAGATATGGCAATTGAATATAATGAAGATGATTTGGTTAAAGCATTAAGTTATCAAGATACGCTTAATTTAAATGAGTTTGATTCAATTGATAAGAGAATTGGAAACTTAGTTACTGGTTTAGGTATTGGATTAGATAAACTTGATAAAAAAATGGGTGAATTAAGTGGTGGACAAAGAGGAAAGGTTATTCTTGCTAAACTATTATTAAGTGGAGATGACTTTTTATTACTTGATGAGCCTACAAACTTTTTAGACTTAGAACAAGTAAAATGACTTGCTAAATTTTTACAATCATTTGAAAAAGCATTCATAATGGTTTCACATGATAATGATTTTATAAATAAAACTTGTGGGATTATCTATGCACTTGATAATTTAAAACTAACTAGATATGTTGGAAATTATGATAAATATTTAGAAGAAGCAGAAATACAAAAAGAGCAATATGATAAAGCATTTGCTTCACAACAAAAAGAAATTAAAAAATTAGAAACTTATGTTGCTAAAAATAAAGCAAGGGCCTCAACTGCAAAATCTGCACAATCAAGACAGAAACAACTTGAAAAAATTGATGTTATGCAAGAAAGAAGAGATTTAACTAAACCAAAGTTTAGTTTTTCTTACAAAAGACCAAGCACTAATGTAATTGTTAAAGCTCAAAATTTAATTATTGGATATGATTCAGCACTTTTACATGAACTTAATTTTGAATTAAGAGAAGGTGAAAAATGTATTATCAGTGGAAGAAATGGTATTGGTAAAACAACTTTTTTAAAAACTATGTCTACAGAAATACCTGCTTTCAAAGGTGAGGTTCAACTTGGTAATGCTGTTGAATATGCATACTTTAAACAAATTGAAGATATTAGAGGAATCACTCCAATTAAATACATTATGGACAGATTTGAGGGTATAACTGAATCTGAAGCAAGAGCTAAAATCGCACAATTTGGAGTTAAGAGTGGATTAATGATGCAACCAATGGAAAAACTTTCAGGGGGAGAACAAACTAGAATTAGATTAGCAGCACTAAGTATGATACCGTGTAGTTTATTAGTACTTGATGAACCAACAAACCATATTGATGTTCTTGCAAAAGAAGCATTATTAGAAGCAATAGAAAGTTTTAAAGGTACTGTTATTTTAACAACTCACGATATTAATTTTTCTACAAATTGAGCGAATAGAACTTTAGACTTTTCTGATTTAGTGTAAATTATAAATAATATATTTTCATATAAAATATACTTTAAAAAAACTAGTTACATACGTAAACTAGTTTTTTTAATAAAAGTTGAGCCAGATCCAGTCATTTGGCCATATTCTCTATAATCAGCTAAATTTGGATATAATTTTATTGCTGGTATTTCTAACATGTTATTTTCATATTTGTTTTTTCAAGCTTTTATATCATCAAACTTTTTATAAACTTCAGATGTATTACAATTTATATTTGTAAATATTAAATCACTTTTATAAATCTTTTTGTTGCTTGATATTTCTTTGATCTTATCTCCATAACCTTTTACTTTTGCTGTATGATAACCACTTATAAAATAATAGCAATCACTGCCTATTTCTTTTGCAACTCTTTTTAAAATTCTTTTAGAGTTACTAAAATATTTTATTACAGTTACTGCATTACTACTTCCTCCACCCATTCCAGAACCTAATGGAATATTTTTTTTAATATCAATTTTATAATATTTTGTAATTACATGCTCTTCTCTCAAAATATTTAAAACTTGAAAAATAAAATTATTTTTTTCAAGTTCTTTTATATTACAAGTAATAGTATCAAAACTTTTATTACTTTCCACTATTGTGATCTCATCATATAAATCTTCAACAATAGTAAAGACTGAATTTATTTTGTGTAATATCCCTTTTTTCTTTTTCACTTTTAAATATAAATTAACTTTTGCAAAGCTTTTTAATTTCATTAGTTTACCTCATTATACATTTCTATAAACTGCTCAACATTTATATTCTCGGGTCTTAGATTTTCATTAATATTTATTTTATTTAAAATATCCAAAGCTTTTTCTTTATTGTTTGTTATGTTTGTTAAATTATTAAGAATAGTTTTTCTTTTATTATTAAATAATTTTCTTACAAAGCTTACAAATTTAATATCATCTTTAACTTTTGATAAATTATTCTCATTAAAAGTTAAAGAAATAATAGCTGAATCAACTTTTGGAATTGGTTTAAACATATTTTTGTTAACTGTAAATTCGTATTCAACATTAGAATAAAGTTGAGCTGCTACAGATAGGTTATTGTAATTTTTTTCATTTGCTTTGGCACAAATTCTCTGTGCAACTTCCTTTTGAACCATAAATATAGCTTTATTCAAATTTTTAGAAATACTTAATGTTCTAAAAATAATTTCACTCGTTATATAATAAGGAGTATTTGAAATTAAAGATACTTTTTTAAATTTTTCATTTTGTAATAATTCTTTAAAATTAACTTCTAGACAATCTTTCATAATTAGTTCAAATTTATTTGAACTAATTTCTGAATTTAATATTTGCTCCATATCTCTATCAATTTCAATTGCTATCACTTTTGCAAATCTATTTACAAGTTCTTTAGTTAAAGCACCTCTTCCAGGCCCAATTTCAATTATTAAATGATCTTCATCTTGATCTAATATATCAATAATTTTTTTTATTAAATTTTTATCTGATATAAAATTTTGACCAAATTTCTTTTTTGCAAATTCCATCTTATTCTCCTATTATTTTTTTAATATCTTCTACATTCAAATTCATTAAATTTAATCATTTAAATAATCTTTTTGAATTAATTTTTTCACTTCAATTATATTTTTTAGCAATTTTTTTTCTTGCATCTGATTCAAAAAAATCATTATACAAGAATTCTTTTCAAGTTATACTTTCATTTTCAGTTTCGAATGTAATTAAATTATTTAAAGCATCTTTTATATCTTCTTCTTGAGCTTCTGCAATTCCAATTTTTTTTGAATTAATTATTCTTCTTTTATTGATAAATGCATTAAAACATTTAAAATTAAGATAGGTATTAATAGTGTCACGAATTTTTAAACCAGGTCCATCTGGATCTGTTAGTATTATTACACCACGTACATTATTAACATCCGAAATAAAATTTAATGTATTTTTAGATAAAGCAAGTCCATTGGTTTCAATCGTGTCCACATTATCATTTCCAAATATTTTTTTAAGTTTGATAGTGTCTGTTACACCTTCTACAACTACAACTTGTTTTATTTTCATAAACATACCTTCCCGTGTACAATGCTAGTATTTTAAATACATATATAGTATAATTATACACGAAGGGTTTTTTCTTATAGAGGAGGAAATAAATATGGCATCATGAGATCGTAAAAGAGAATTTGTTGCTTTAGACTTAGGAACAGCTAACGTAGTTGCTTACCTAGGTGGACAAGGTATCATTTATAATGAACCTTCAACTATGGCATACGATATTCACACAAACACAGTTGTGGCATCAGGTGAACAAGCATACGAAATGATCGGAAAAACAAATGAAGACATTAGAATGGTTGTACCATTAGTTGATGGGGTTATAGCAGACCTTGACGCAGCAAAAGATTTAATTAAAATAATCTTTTCACGTATTAAATTATCAGATATCTTAAAAAATGCATTAGTAGTTCTTGCCTGCCCTTCAGGAGTTACTGAATTAGAAAGAAGTGCATTGAAACAAGTTGTTGCAGATATGGGAGCAAGAAATGTTCTTGTTGAAGAAGAAGTTAAATTATCAGCAATCGGAGCTGGAATTAACATTAATATCGCAAGTGGACACTTAGTTGTTGACATTGGTGGAGGAACAACAGATATAGCTATTATTTCAGCTGGAGATATTGTTATTTCAAGATCAATTAAAGTTGCTGGAAATCACTTAGATGAAGAAATAAGAAAATATATTCGTGCTGAATACAACGTATTAATCGGAATTAAAACTGCAGAAAAAATCAAAATTGAAATTGGTGCATTAACAAAAATAGATAATGGACGTACATTCCGTGCATTCGGACGTGATGTTATCTCTGGTTTACCAAGAGAAGTAGTTATCTCACCTGATGAAGTGAAAAACGCTTTATTAGCACCATTCTCAAAAATTACAGACCTAATTGTTGAAGTTATGGAAAACACACCAGCTGAATTAGCTGGAGATATCATTAGAAATGGTATTACAATTTGTGGAGGAGGAGCTTTAATTAGAGGAGTTGATACTTACTTTGAATCAATTTTCCAATTAAAAGTAACTAGAGCTCAAGATCCATTACTAACAGTTATTGAAGGTACAAAAGAATACGAAAAACAAGCAGAAAAATGATTAGAAGTTGTTGCATTACGTGATTCAAGAGAATACAACATTAAATAATAAAAAAGGAAGTAGATAAACTTCCTTTTTTATTTTGTTTTTTGGATTTTTTTGTAGATTATTTCAAAAAAGCGTTTAAACTATTGATATATAGTAAAGTGAGGTAGTCTAGTGGCAAGAGTAAGTTTAAGATCAAGAAAACATATTGCAATTGATATAGGTACAAGCAAAACAAGAATTTTTATTGAGCAATTAGGAATGGTTTTTAATGAAGCTAGCTTGATTGCACAAGATTACAATACTAGGAAAGTAATTGCTATTGGAGATCAGGCAAAGAAATTTGTTGGTAAATTGAGTGGCGCAATGCAAATCAAAAGTTTACTAAAAAGGGGCGTTCTAACTGATATAAATTTATTAAAACAATTTCTTTCAACTGTTTTAAGTAAATATGAGGATGAAGTTAAAAACTCAGTTGTAACTTTAGCATGTCCAATAAGCATGCCATTGTTAGAAAGAAAGGCATTAATTGAAGCGGTAAAATCAATTGGAGCTTCAAATGTCATAGTAGAAGATGATATTAAATTAGCTTTACTAGGAGCTGGTTTTGATATATTTACTTCAAATTCTCTTATGTGTTTAGATTTAGGAGCCGGAAAAACAACAGTTGGTGTTGTTAATAATGGAGAAACAATAAATTTCAAATGATCAAAGGCTTCTGGTGAAGTTATAGATCAAGAAATTATTAAACATTTAAAATCTAAAGAAGGAATTCTTTTGGGAGATATAAGTGCAGAAGCTGTAAAAATAGCTGTTGGTACCATAATTAAAACAAAAGAACCTCTTAAAACAAAAGCATATGGATATGATTTAAACTCTTCAAGACCTAAGGAGATTGAAGTACAAGATAAAGATATATCAAAAATTATATTGTCTGTGTTTGGCAATATAACAACTACAATCACTTCTTTACTTGAAGAAACTCAAAGTGAAGTAGCTGGAGATATCATTAAAAATGGTCTAATTATAACTGGGGGTTTAGCTAAAATTCCTGGAGTGAAATTATTTTTTGAAAACTTTTTTGAAATTCCAGTAACGGTTGCAAAAAACTGTTCCACTTCAACTATCGAAGGTGCAATAATGCATAAAGATAAAACCTTCGATATAATTGAAGAAATGGAATAATTAATAAAAAAATAGGACTTAGTCTTATTTTTTTATTAAAATATAAATGTAGAATTTAGAGGCTAAATATGAATATACTTGTAAATAAAATTAAAATTATTCTTGAAGATGCTGTCAAAAAATTAAAATTAAAAGGTACCATAAGTGTTGAAAGACCAAAATTAATTCAGGATGCTGATTTTGCAACAAACTTTGCCTTAATTAACTCAAAATTAAATGATTCAAATCCAATTCAAATAGCAGAACTTATTGTTAATGAAGTAAAAAGCAATGATCTATTTGAAAATGTAGAATTTGTCAAACCAGGATTTATAAATTTTAGAATTAATAAATCAAATTTATTTGAGGTATTAAATGAAGTATTAAATAAAAAAGAGAATTATGGAAAATCAACTAATAAAAATTTAAAGTATAATCTTGAACTAGTCTCTGCAAATCCAACAGGTTATTTACATGTAGGACATGCAAGAAATGGAGCAATTGGAGATTCTGTTGCAAGAATTTTAAAATTTGCTGGTTATGAGGTTGAAACTGAATATTATACAAATGATGCAGGAAATCAAATAAATATTTCAGCTGCTACTCTTTTCTACCATTACAAAAAAATGCAAGGATTAGACGTTACTAAACCAGACGAAACTTATGGTGGAGATATGTATGAAGAAATTGCACAAATGTTTATTGATGAATACAAAAATAAATTTGAACATATTCAAATAGTTAATAATAAAATAGATGACTTTGAAGTAAATAATCTATTTAGAAGTAAATCAATAGAATTTTTTATGAAAGAAATAAAAAAACAATTAAGTGATTTTGATGTTAATATTGATTTTTATTCAAGTGAAGCGAAAATGTATGAAAATAATTCTATTAATAAAATTATTGATAAATATAAAGAGCTAAATGCAACTTATGAAAAAGAAGATGCATTGTGATTAAAGACAACTCAATTTGGTGATGATAAAGATAGAGTTTTGAAAAAAACTGATGGTACTTTTACTTATATAACCCCAGATATTGCATCACATAGTGATAGGATTGAAAGATCACAAGCCAATAAATATGTAAATTTTTGAGGTGGAGACCATCATGGTTATATTGTAAGATTAAGATCTGGTTTGGCATTGCTTGGATATGACTTTAATTTAGTAGATATAGATATGATTCAAATGGTTAGATTAATGAAAGATGGCCAAGAATATAAAATGTCAAAAAGAAGAGGAACTGCTGTTTGATTAGTTGACTTATTAGAAATGGTAGGAAAAGATTCAATTAGATATATGTTAGTTTCGAAAACTCCATCAAGTCACATGGATTTTGATTTAGATTTAGCTCTAGAAAAGAATTCAAATAACCCTGTTTATTATGCACAATATGCAACTGCAAGATGTAATAAAATAATAAATAATTTTGAAAATCTAGATACTAATATCGATGAAAGTTTAATTTTTGAAACTCAAAAGGAAAAAGAATTAATAATATTATTAGATAGTTTTAATTCAATTGTAGAGTATTCTGCTAGTTCTAGATTACCAAACGTTATTTGTGATTATATTCAATCTCTTTCAAAATTATTTCATTCATACTACTCTGAAACAAAAATTTTGGATAATTCAAATTTAAGACTTTCAAATCAAAAGGTATTACTTGTAAAATCAATATACCAAGTACTATCAAATGCCTTTAATTTAATTGGAATAGATGTAAAAGATAATATGTAATAAAAAAACTGTTTAATATAAGCAGTTTTTTTATTATTTTTAAAGAAATTATTAATACTTGGAATATGTTAAAATAAAATCGTATTGAAAAAATTACTTACAAATATAAGAATATTGATAATATATGGTTTTATGGAGTTTAACGGTAAAATTTAGACTGAAAAATTAGAATATAAATATTTATATTGTATTTTAAGTTAGAGGAGATTTATGAAGGCAAAAAAAATATCAAAAAACACAGAATTTTTTAAAATTGTTGGAAGATATTATTTAAAACAATGAAAACTAACTATATTAATTATAAGTATGGTTTTACTTTTTGCATTGACAAGAATTATGATTCCAATGTTAACTCAACAAATGACAATGAGTATCATTTATGAAGCAAATAAGATCCTAAATAGTAATGCATTACCTCCTAAAGGTTTTTGGGGATTACATTGAAATATTTGTATTTATATTGCACTTGCTGTAGTTTTAATGGATATAATCGCAACATTTTTATTTAACTTCTTTGGTTACTTAATGGGTAGAAAGATTGAAGTTGATTTAAGAAATAGAATTCTTGAAAAATTAGTTAGACAAGATATTTCATATTACTCAGACAAAAAAATTGGTGAATTATTAACAAAAGTTGTTTCAGACACGCAAGTTATTGGAGAATGAGCTGTTAATATACCATCTTCTATTGGTATATCAATATCTCAAATTTTTATAGCTGTAGCTATGACTTTCATATTTGATTGAAAAATAGCAAGTGCAGGATTCACAGTATTTCTAATTATATTAATTATGTTTGTATTTGCATATATGAATACTGTTAAAAAATATGAAAAAATAAGATTAAAAATTGAAGAAGTTAATGGTAATGTAACCGATAGAGTGGCTACAGTTAGGTTAATAAAAACAACTGGAACAGAACAATACGAAGCTGATAAATTTCGAGAAGAACATAAAGGTTATTATAAATTGCAAAAACCAGTTGCTTCTGGACTATCATGAATGTTGACTGTTGTTTTTGCAGGAGAATTTATAATATCTTTTTCTGCTTCAATTTTTGCTGCATTATTTTATGGATTAGGTAATGATCCTGAAAGAGCAAAATATTTCTTTGAAAATACTTTTGCATCATACATGTTAGCTCAAGCAATATTAATTGGTCCACTTTACACTTTACTAAATTCTTCATTTGGTCTAGCTATGTCTGGAGTTGCAGCAATTCAAGTAACTCAAACTCTTAATTCCAAATCAATTATGGACCCACATTATTATGATGGAATAGAAATTAATGAATTAAAAGGAAACATAGTATTTAAAGATGTGGAATTCAGATACCCTGAAAAACCAGAAAAATTAATTCTTCCTAAATTTAATTTTGAATTTAAAGAAGGAACCTCATATGCATTTGTTGGAGAAACAGGAAGTGGTAAATCAACAATAGCCAGATTATTATTAAGATTTTATGATCCTAGTAATGGAGAAATCATAATAAATCATAATAAAAATTTAAAAGATATACATCTATCATCATTTCTAAAATATGTTGGATATGTTGAGCAAGAACCACAAATATTATTTGGAGATGTTTTTGAAAATGTAAAATATGGTAAATTTGAAGCAACTGATGAAGAAGTTATCGAAGCTTGCAAAAAAGCTGAAATTCATAACTTAATTGAAAGTTGACCAGAAGGATATAAAACAATTCTTGGTGAAAGAGGATTTATGTTATCTGGAGGTCAAAAACAAAGACTTGTTATTGCAAGAATGTTTTTAAAGGACCCTCAACTGTTAATTCTAGACGAAGCAACAAGTGCTTTAGATAATATTGTTGAAAAAGAAATTCAAGCAAAATTAAATGAACTTATGAAAAATAGAACAAGTGTTACAATTGCACACCGTTTATCAACAATAAAAAATGTTGATGAAATTATTGTTCTTGGTGCAAATGGAAAAGGTATTGTTCAAAGAGGAACATTTGACGAACTTGTAAATAAACCAGGTCATTTCAAAAATTTATATGATGCTGGTCTAATGAGTGAGAAAAATTAAGGAGGTAGTTGAAATGAAGAAAAGAAAAATTTCAAAAAATAGGGAATTTTTTAGAATAATTGTTAAATATTATTTTAAAGAATGACGATTATCTATACTAATGATTCCCCTATCTGTTATTACTGCACTACTTTTTATTATGATTCCCCTTATAACTCAACAAATAAATATGGATTTAACAAAAACAGAAGAAACTTTACCTGAATTAACAAAAGGAGTCTTTCTTACAGCTTATTGAGGTTTAACTTGACCCACTTTATTACTAATTGCTTTAGGTTGTTTAATCTTGAATACAATGACATCATTTTCAATTAACTATATTGGATATATATTAGCAATAAGAATTGAAATAGATCTTAGAAATAAAATACTTGAAAAACTAGTTAGACAAGATATTTCATACTACTCAGATAAAAAAATTGGAGAAATACTTACAAATGTTATATCTGATGCAAAAATTGTAGGTGATTGGGCAATTAATATACCTTTAGGTGTATTAATTTCATTATTACAAATAACTGTTTCTATCTTAATGACTTTTTTATTGGATTGAAGAATTGCCACTGCTGGTTTAAGTATATTTGTTGTAATACTTATGGCATTTGCATTGTGTTATATATTTGCTGTTATAAAATATGAAAAAATAAGAAAAACATTAGAAAAAACTAATGGTGATGTTATTGATAGAGTTGTATCAATAAGATTAATAAAAGCATCTGGGACTGAAGCTTACGAAACTGAAAATTTTAAAGAAAAACATGTTGATTATTATAATCAATCAAAACCATTTGCTGGTTGATTATCAAGTTTATTAACAGTTGTCTTTGCAGGAGACTTCTTAATATCTTTCACTTCACCTATATTTGCAGTTATATTTTATGGTTCATCAAGTAATCCAGAACCAACATTAGAATTTTTTAAATATACCTTTGCAGCTTATACATTAGCTCAAAGTCTAATGATTGGTCCTCTATTCACACTATTGAATATGTCTGGTGGATTAGTTGGAGCTGGTATTGCAGCTTCAAGAATTTCAACTACTTTAGAAAAAGATTCAATTCTTGATCCACACTACTATGATGGAATAAAAGTTGAATCATTAAAGCAAAATATAATATTCAAAGATGTAGAATTCAGATATCCTGAAAAACCTAAAAAAGTAATACTTCCTAAATTTGACTTTACATTTGAATATGGAAAATCATATGCTTTCGTTGGGGAAACAGGAAGTGGTAAATCAACAATAGCAAAATTATTACTTAGACTTTATGATCCTTCTGATGGGAAAATAATAATTAATAATGACAATGATTTAAAAGATGTTAACCTACAAAGTTATTTAAAATTCATTGGTTATGTTGAGCAAGAACCACAAATATTATTTGGAGATGTTTTTGAAAATATAAAATATGGAAGTTTTGAAGCAACTGATGAAGAAGTTATTGAAGCTGCTAAAAAAGCTGAATTAGATAATTTAGTAAATACTTGACCAGACGGATATAAAACAATTCTTGGTGAAAGAGGATTTATGTTATCTGGAGGTCAAAAACAAAGACTTGTTATTGCAAGAATGTTTTTAAAAAATCCTCAATTATTAATTTTAGACGAAGCAACAAGTGCTTTAGATAATATTGTTGAAAAAGAAATTCAAGCAAAATTAAATGAGCTTATGAAAAATAGAACAAGCGTTACAATTGCACATCGTTTATCAACAATAAAAAATGTTGATGAAATTATTGTTCTTGGTGCAAATGGAAAAGGTATTGTTCAAAGAGGAACATTCAAGGAATTAATATCAACAGATGGTCATTTTAAAAATTTATATGACGCTGGTCTAATGGGAAAAGAAAAATAAATCAATATAAAGTGGAGATTGCAACTTCACTTTTTTTATGTTAAAATCATCTCAGATTATATATTCTAGTTTAAATAGAAATATATAATTCACTTATTTAAAAATATAAAAGGAGAAAAACAGTATGGCAAATAAAAAACCAACATTCGTTTCAATGGACCTTGGTACAGCAAATACATTAGTATACATTGCTGGACAAGGTATCGTTTATAACGAACCATCAATCGTAGCTTATAGAATAAAAGAAAATAAAATTATTGCTGTAGGTGAAGAAGCATACAAAATGATCGGTAAAGGAAACAAAACTATTCGTGTTGTAAGACCAATGGTTGACGGAGTTATTACAGACATTAGAGCTACTGAAGCTCAATTGAGATACATCTTCTCAAAATTAAGAATTACAAAACAATTAAAACATTCAATCATGTTATTAGCATGTCCTTCAGTTATTACTGAATTAGAAAAAACAGCTCTTAAAAAGATTGCTGTTAACTTAGGAGCAGACCAAGTATTCGTTGAAGAAGAAGTAAAAATGGCTGCTTTAGGTGGTGGAGTAA
The DNA here is from genome assembly GCF_000439455.1 of Spiroplasma diminutum CUAS-1. Lineage (GTDB taxonomy): Bacteria > Bacillota_I > Bacilli_A > Mycoplasmatales > Mycoplasmataceae > Spiroplasma_A > Spiroplasma_A diminutum. The sequence goes on from NC_021833.1 coordinate 937,158, forward strand.
ATATTTATGCTCCAACAGGAAATTTAATAGTTGATATGGGTGGAGGAACAACTGATATAGCTGTATTAGCATCAGGAGATATCGTTCTATCAAAATCAATTAAAGTTGCTGGAAACTACTTAAACGATGAATGTCAAAAATTCATTCGTTCACAATACGGATTAGAAATCGGATCAAAAACTGCTGAATCAATTAAAGTTAATGTTGGTTCATTAGCAAAATACCCAGATGAAAGACGTATGAAAGTTTACGGACGTGACGTTGTTTCTGGATTACCAAGAGAAATCGAAATTACTCCAGAAGAAGTACGTGAAGTATTAAAAGTACCAGTATCAAGAATTATTGACTTAACAGTTCAAGTTTTAGAAGATACACCACCTGAATTAGCTGGAGATATCTTTAGAAACGGAATTACAATCTGTGGTGGTGGAGCCCTAATTAGAGGAATCGACAAATATTTCGCAGATACATTACAATTACCAACAAAAATTGGTGAACAACCATTATTAGCCGTTATTAACGGAACTAAAAAATTCGAAAGTGAAATCTGAGAAATTATTAAAACTCAAAGATTACATGACGATATAATGGGTAGATAATTTATTTCCTAGTTTTATAAAGTTTAAAAATTTTAAAAAATAAGGAGGTTTATTATGTACAAACAATTTAATAGACCATTCATTTCCCTGGATCTTGGAACTAGCAACATTCTTGCCTATGTTTCAGGTCAGGGAATTGTTTATAATCAGCCAAGTTTGATGGCATATGATGTTAGAACAAATAAGTTAATTGCTATTGGACAAGATGCTTATGAAATGGTCGGAAAAACAAATGACAACGTAAGACTTATAACTCCATTAATAGATGGTGTTATTGCAGATTTAGATGCTGCACAAGATTTATTAAAACACATTTTTGATAGATTAAAAATGATGAACTTTTGAAAAAATTCAATTGTTGTACTAGCTTGTCCATCTGGTGTAACTGAATTAGAGAGAGATGCTCTAAAAATGGTTGCAAAAGATATGGGAGCAAGTTTAGTTGTTGTTGAAGAAGAAGTAAAAATGTCTGCTCTTGGAGCTGGTGTTAACATAGAAATGCCAATGGGTCATTTAATTGTTGATATTGGAGGAGGAACAACTGATATAGCTATTATTTCAGCTGGAGATATTGTTATTTCAAGATCAATTAAGGTTGCAGGAAATGCTTTTAATGAAGAAATTTTAAAATATGTTAGAGCTGAATACAATATATCAATTGGTTCAAAAACTGCTGAAAATATTAAAAAAAGTATTGGGTCATTGGTTAAATATCCAAACGAAAGATCAATTCAAATTTATGGAAGAGATATAATTTCTGGATTACCCAAAGAAGTTACAGTTAATTCAGAAGAAGTTAGAAATATTTTATTAGGATCTTTTAGTAAAATAACTGATCTAGTAATAGAAATAATGGAAAATACACCTCCTGAATTAGCTGGAGATATCATGAAAAATGGTATGGTGTTATGTGGTGGTGGAGCATTAGTAAGAAATATTGATAAATATTTCTTTGATATTTTCCAATTACCAACAAAAATAGCTGCAGATCCTCTTAACTGTGTTATTGAAGGAACAAAAGCTTATGAAAAAATTATACTAAAACGTGTTGAATCAGGTGAATATGACGCAAGTCAAGAAACTTATCTTCAAACATTAAAAAAATAGAGATCTAATCTCTATTTTTTTAATAAAATATTTTTTTCTTTCCATTAATGTATTTTTTATATCTTATATATGTTATTTTATTTTTAAATGAGGTACACATGGAAAAAGAATTAATAAAATTATCTGATAAAGATGATATATCATATGAACTGATATCTGAAATAATCTATAAGTATTTTACCCATGATGGTAAAAATATATTGAAAGGTTCTGATTATAGAATTAATAATAATCAAAGAGTTTGATTTATAAATTTTGCTCATATTAAAAAAATAAAGCAAATAATAGAAAAAGAAAAATATGCCATTTATCCATCTGATGATTTAAATGAAATCTTTTTATTTAATGATACATTAAGCCAAAAAATGTTAGAACAAAAATATGAAAAATTAAATAATAATGATGAAATTATAGTGTTTGCAAAATTCAAAGATAATTCGAAATATGAAGGATATAAGTTTATTGGAATCTTTTCTTTACAAGGAAAAGTAAACAAGAAACCTAATCATTTATTATTTAAAAAGATTAAAAATGATTTTATTTTAAGAAAAGGAAAATAAACCCCCTTGTTTTCTATATTTAAAAAGGGTATAATTAAATTACATATTTTATTATGGCACAGGAGGTATTTATGAAAATAGATGAACGTACATTTATAGCCCTAGATTTAGGAACAAGTAATATTTTGGCTTTCGTTGGAAGACAAGGTATTGTTTATGATGAACCATCAATTATGGCATACGACAACATGACAAATTCATTAGTTGCGCTTGGTGGAGATGCATACAACATGATTGGTAAAACACATGAAAATATTAGAATGGTAGTACCAATTAAAGATGGTGTTATTACAGATTTAGATGCAGCAAAAGACATGTTAAAACACGTATTTGGTAAATTAAAAATGCTAAATGACTGAAAAAATTCAATTATTTTATTGGCTTGTCCAAGTGAAGTAACTGAATTAGAAAGAGAAGCTTTAAAACAAGTTGCTTATGACATGGGAGCTGAAATCGTTATTGTTGAAGAAGAAGTAAAAATGGCAGCTTTAGGAGCTGGAATTAACATTGATGTTCCTAGAGGAAACATTGTTATTGATATCGGAGGAGGAACTACTGATATAGCTATTATTTCAGCTGGTGATGTTGTTATCTCAAGATCAATTAAAGTTGCTGGAAATGCACTAGATGATGAAATCAAAAAATACATTAGATCAGAATACAATGTTACAATTGGTGACAGAAGTGCTGAGGATGTTAAAAAAGAACTTGGTTCATTAGCAAAATATAAAGGTGAAAGAACAATGTCTGTATTTGGTAGAGATATAGTTTCTGGATTACCAAAAGAGGCAATTATTAGTTCAGAAGAAATTAGAAATGTATTAGTAAATGCATTTAGTAGAATTACTGACTTATTAATTGAATTAATGGAAAATACACCTCCTGAATTAGCTGGAGATATTATCTCAAACGGATTTACAATATGTGGTGGTGGATCACAAATTAGAGGAATTAAAGAATACTTTAATGGTATATTCTCTGTTCCTTGTCATATTTCACCTAACCCTTTAACAGGAGTTATTGAAGGTGCAAAAGTATTCCAAAAAATCGTTAATAATAGAATAGAAAACGGTTACTACGGGAAAAATGCTAAAAATGTTAAAAAAGGAAGTCAAAGTTCATACTTATAAAATAAAAAAATGGTTTAATTAAACCATTTTTTTTATGCTAACTTAAATACCTTTAAAGCATTATTAGTTGTTGCTTCTATAACATCAGTCTTATTTAGCTTCTTAATATTTGCTATTTTTTCAATTGTAAATGCAATATTCTTTGACATATTTAACTTGCCTCTTTTCGGTTCAGGAGTTAGATATGGTGCATCAGTTTCAACAATTATTTCATTTAAGGATAATTTTTCAACTGTTTCTTGTAAAGAAGTAGCGTTTTTAAAAGTTACTACTCCAGGTATAGAAATTAAATAACCTCTTTTAACAAATTTTTTTGCCAATTCAATTCCTCTTGTATAACAATGAACAATTGCTCTTTTAACATTTAAATTATCTAATATTTCTAGAGCATCTAAATAAGCACTTTCTGACCCATCTTTATCTCTTAAGTGCATCATAACTGCAAGGTCATTTTTCTGAGCTATCTTAATTTGCTCAATAAAAAACTCTTTTTGAATTTCTTTATGTTCATCACTATAATAATAATCCAATCCAACTTCACCAATTGCAACAACATTATCACTATTTGCCATTACATCTATTTCTTCTAAATCCCCTTTAGTAAATTTAGTTACATCATTTGGGTGAATACCAACTGCTGCATAGACATTTGGATATTTTAAAGCATATTTGCAAGCCTCTTTTGAAGATTTTATATCAAAACCTACACAACAAAAATGTGTAACTCCATTAACTTTAGCTTCCTTTATCATTTCTGATACTTCAAAATCATTTTCTTTATATACTTCATCATTAAAATGTGTATGTGTATCAAATATTCCAGCCATTTTTTCCCTACTTTCCTAAGCAATATTTTCTAAATATATTGTCAATAACTTCTTCATCTGCATCATAAATTCCTAATAAATTATTTATTATTTTTAATATTTCATATAAATCAACATTTATTAAATCTGTTGTAAAACCTTGATTTATATTTTCCTCAGAATTACTTAATAATTTTAAAATGTTTTTAAACATTTCAATATGAAATGAGTTTGATAATATAGGAACCTCAATCTCTAAAAGATCACCATTATCAAATTCATTCTCTATTCATTGAATAAGATTTTTTATATCTGAATTTAGTGCAGAAACAGCAACAATATTATTAAATTTTCCTTTAATATCTTCGATTTCATTCATATTTAATAACTCTGCTTTATTTAAAACAACTATATGTTTTTTATTTTTTATTTTTTCATATAATTCATAATTAATTTTACTCTTATTTATTACAAATAAAATAAGATTTGAACTTTCAATTAGAGATATACTCTTTTCAATACCAATTTGTTCAACCTTATCATTAGTATTTCTAATTCCTGCAGTATCAATTAAATTTAAAGTAAAGTTATCAAAATTTAATTGTCCTTCTACTATATCTCTTGTAGTTCCTTCAAAATCTGTTACTATAGCTTTTTCTTCAGAAATTAGAGAATTTAATAATGAAGATTTACCAACATTTGTTTCCCCTAAAATTAATGTATTAATCCCATGATTTAAAATATTAAATCTTTTACTAACCTCAAGAATTTTTAAAGTATCATTTTTTAAAATTTGTAAATCTGTTTTAATTTCTTCAGCACTTGATCCTTCAACATCATCATAATCTGGATAATCAATTGAGGTTTGAATTTTTGAAATAATATCAATTAGTTTTATTTTCATTTCTTGCAATGCTCTATTATTTTTTCCTTCTAGATTCATTGCACTAATTTTAAGTGCTAATTCATTTTTTGAATCAATTAAATTATTTATTGATTCGGCTTGAATTAAATTTATCTTTCCATTTAAATACGCTCTTTGGGAAAACTCTCCTGGGAGTGCTGGTCTTGCACCATATGAAATTAGTAAAGAAATTATTTTTTTAGTTAATAAAATTCCTCCATGACAGTGAATTTCAACAATGTTTTCTCCTGTAAACGATTTACCATTTACAAAAGTTAATATTAAAGACTCGTCAATAATATCATTACCATCATAAATTTTTCTTATTTGCATTTTATTATTATTTTCCAATTTTTTAGAAATAATTTTATTAGTTATTTCTAATGCTTGTTCTCCAGATAATCTTATTATTGATATTGCTTGTCTTGCAATTTTTGTTGAACAAGCAACAATTGTGTCATTTAAGTTTATTTTCATATATATCATCTTCCCAATCTTGATTATAACAAAAGAAAACCAGAATTTTATTTTTCTGGTTTGTATATTAATTTAACTTTTCTATCTCCAATGCTTCCAATTGTTTTAACTTTGATATTATTATATTTTCTTAATACATAATTTATATCTTTTCTAAGTTTTTTTGGATAAGGTGGTAAAAGTACTTCTTGCTTTGTTTTAAGAACTTCACTAATTTTTTTATGGAGTTCATTTAATGTAAAATTAACTTTATTTATATTTGCTATATTAAAATCAATTAAATCAAATTCAATTTTCATATTTCATTTAATAAGAAATATTGATTTTATAAAAATAATTATATTTTTCTTTAATTTTTCATTTAAATTTAACTTTGATTTATAAGCTATTACATTTCTATTTTTAAATTTCATATGAAAGATAGAAATCAAACTTATTTCACACATCTTTTTTAACTGCTCATTTAAAAAATGTAAAATATCAAGTCTTTCCTTAGTTGAGATAAATAAAATCACTTCATTCGAGTTATTGCAAAATACTAAATTAGTTTTTGGCTTTTTACTTATTAAGAAGTGATTAATTTTATTATTTTTTATTTTTAGCTTCATTTGAAACTTTAGCAGCTAATGTTTTGTTTTTTAAGATTTGTTTTTCTCTCTTTTTCTTAATTCTTGCAGGTCGAGTTTCTTTTAAGAAATGGAAACTCAATGTTTGAATAATTTGGAAAGTTGAAGAGAAAATTCAATATATGGCTACTCCCGAAGCAATATTAAATACAACGAATAGGAATACAACCATAAATACTATTTGCATTATTAATTGTTTTCTTTTTGCTTTTTTCTGTTGTTCAGATTCCAATTTTGGTTTCTTTTTAAACATTTGGAGTATCATTGGAAGCATCATTGATCCAATTTGTAATGGTAGATATACCACTATTAAGGTTAGATATATTCAATTCCCTTGTTTAATTTGTTCAAAAGGAACCTCAACTAATGTAATTTCTCCTATTGTTGCTACTTTAAGTGCATGAGTTGCTCTTACAACAGAGAACATAGCAAATAAGAATGGCATAGATAAGAATGAAGTTGCAATTGAACTCATTGGACTAATACCTTCTTTTTTGTATAAAGACATTAATTCCATTTGTTGTTTTTGTTTTGCACTTGGATCTGAGGAATTTTTATATTTCTCTTGAATTTCAGCTTGTTTAGCTTGTAAACCTTGCATTTTTTCTTGATTTAATTGAGTTTTTCACGTAAATGCAAGTGTAATACCTCTAATTAGTATTGATGTAATTAGTATTGCAAATAAAGCTGAAACACCATATGTGCTTGATTGTGGATCTAATCCATTTGCTCCATGAGTAGAAAATAAACTAATAAATGCTACCAAGATTCAAGCAAGTGGATAAACGAAGAATCCATAAAATGGTGATGAAGTAACATAAAATGCTTGACCTCAATTTGATATTGGATTAAATGCATATTCAACTAATTCACCATTATTATTTATTTGAAATCAATGGGTTTTTGAACTTCAATCTCCCAAAGATTTAATAATAATTTCAAAAGATACTCCTGGTGAATATATTTTATTCCCAGCCATATCAGTTACTGTATTAACAGTATATTCAGGTTGATACATTTGTACACAACCTCAAAGCATTGAAACAATAATAAATACAAATAATATCAATTTTACTCAAACCCAAGTTAATTTTAAATAGTCTTTTGGGCCCTTTTTCTTATTTGAATTGTTATTATTTAGGTATTTAGAATAGTCCTGTTTATACAAGATATTCACCTCTCTTTATTTTATTAATAATAGAGACTTTCTAAGTTCGTTTAAATTGTCCTCATAACTTTTTTTCAGAAATAATCCTCTTGCTATTAAAACAACATCAACATCCTTATTATTTTGCTCAATTAATAATTCAAAAATCATAGATCTCATTTGTCTCTTGATTTTATTTCTCAATACAGCATTACCCATTTTTTTCCCCACAGATATGCCATATCTAAATCTTTTTAAAGTATTTTTTTTAAAATAAATCACTAATCCTTTTGATTTAATAAATCTTTTTGATCCAATAATATTTTGAAATTCGTGATTTTTTTTAATTATATTTATATTCTTCATATCAATTACTAAGCAGTAAGTTTAGCTCTACCTTTAGCTCTTCTTGCTTTAATAACTTTTCTACCATTTTTAGTTGCCATTCTAGCTCTAAAACCATGAGTTCTAGCATGCTTGATTTTACTTGGCTGTCAAGTTCTTTTCATAAAATTACCTCCTTTTTTTAAACAAAACTTCATTTAAGATTATAACTTAAAACATATGGTTTTTTTAAGTAATATTGCAATTTTGTGTAACTTTTAATAACTTTCTAATAATTTTTGTATGTGGATAACTCAATTTTAATTAGTAAAAAAGGGTATTTTTAAATAAAGTTCTCCCCATTTTAGACTAATTTTTATGAAATTTATAATTTATCCACATTAAAACAATGTGGATAACTTATAATCTAAGTGTTATATCCAAGGAGAAAACAATAAA